>JAUSFR010000077.1 GCA_030649775.1 bacterium
AGGCGGGCAAGCCTTCACTCAAACCCTCAAACTCGGTGACCGTACTCCCGAAGTGCAGAAACTCCAGGAGTTCCTCATTACCGAAGGTCTCCTCCCCGACACCGCTCGCACCGGCTTCTTCGGCCCCCTTACGCAAACCGCTCTCATCACCTTCCAGAGGAACTCGGGAAGCATCTCCTCCTCGGAGAGAGGTATCCTAGGCTCTGGCACCCGCTCCCTTATCAACGCCATGCTCACTGCGAAGGCAACCACCACTCCTACAAACTCGGGACAAGCAATAGCAAAACAAGAAAATAGCAAAATAGCCTTCACCAAACCGCTCAAACTCGGTTCACGCGGAGATGATGTGAAAAACCTCCAACTCTTCCTCAACGCAAACGGCGTTACCGTATCAGTCGCAGGCCCAGGCTCACAAGGACAGGAAACCACCTACTACGGCCCCGCTACCGCCCGTGCCATTACCCGTTTCCAAGAAGCCTACCGCTCCGACATCCTTACCCCGAACAACCTCTCTCGAGGCACTGGCTACTTCGGCCCCGCGACTCTCAAAAAGCTTAATACGCTCCTGAAGTAGGGAAACTGTTCTCCATTCACTATTCTCCTATTTTCCCATCCCCCTCTTAACCCCAGGGGCTTAACGTATGTACCAAGGGAGGGTATAATAGGCGGATGAAAAAAATAAACGTAGCGATAAACGGGTTGGGAAGAATTGGACGGGCCTTTTTGCGGGTGGCAAGTAAGCATCCGGAGATTAGTGTTGTCGCGGTGAATGACCTCGGCGACAAAGCGAACATGGAGTATCTCCTCGCGTATGATTCGGTCTATGGGAGGAGTGAGGTAACGCTTTCGGGGATACAGTATCTTTCGGAAAAAGAACCGAGTAAACTCCCGTGGAAGGACCTTGACGTGGATGTGGTGATTGAATCAACTGGTTTTTTCACGAGTGCGGAGGGCGCGGGACAGCACCTCACCGCGGGTGCGAAGCGGGTCATTGTAACCGCTCCGATAAAAGGGGATGACCCCGCATTCAAAACGGTGTTGATGGGACTCAACGAAGAGGCGCTCAAGGACTGTAAAATTAGCTCAAACGCTTCTTGTACAACCAACGCTACGTCTCCGCTGATTGCGATTTTGGACGAGGTTATCGGCATTGAGAAAGCGGTGCTGAACACCGTACACGCTTACACCGCGACGCAAGCTCTTGTGGATTCTCCCGCGGGGAAGAAGGGGTTTCGTGAAGGGCGGGCGGCGGCGCAAAATATCATTCCGTCTTCAACCGGCGCGGCGATTGCCGTTACCAAGGCGTATCCCGGGCTTCTCGGAAAGTTTGACGGCATCTCGCTTCGCGTGCCGGTCATTTGTGGTTCCATTGCTGATATTACCTTTATCGCGAAACGTGATACGAGTGTGGAGGAAGTGAACTCTGCGCTCACCACAGCCTCAAAGGAAAAACGCTGGCAAGGCATCTTCGCCGTGGCTGAAGCGGAGCTTGTCTCAAGCGATATTCTCGGCCGTCCCGAAGGCGCGATTGCGGAGCTTTCTATGACCCGTGTTGTCGGGGGCAACCTCGTCAAAGTCCTCGCGTGGTATGACAACGAGATGGGGTACACCAATACGCTCATACGGCATGTGCTCCAGGCAGGAAAACTTCTGAAATAATGAAAATAGGGGAATAATGAAAAAAGCAAAATAGGACATAAGAAAATAACAGAAAAGGAAGAATAGGAAAAATAGCAGAATAATAAAAATAAGGAAATAAACAATCTATGAAGGATTACAAAGAGTGGATTGTCTGGCAGAAGAGTATGGATTTAGTTACCACCATTTATACGGTCACTGATGTGTTTCCCAAAAGCGAATTGTATTCTCTGGCTTCACAGATGCAACGAGCCGCGGTCTCTATTCCTTCAAACATCGCCGAAGGGTATGCAAGAATAAACAGCAAAGATAAACATCATTTCTACGTTATCGCCTTTGCGTCTTCTAAAGAACTTGAAACACAATTGGAAATCGCAAGAAGGCTCAAATACATAAACGAAACAGATTTTGCAAACTGTAGTGCACTTCTGCTTGAGGTGGTAAAGTTGCTTTCGAAGATGGTCTTTAGAAAGGTTGACTAACTATTTTCATTATTTTACTATTTTCATTATTTTTTATTATGCGCATCCTATTCGCCGGCGACCACGCCGGGTTTGAACTGAAAAGAGAGTTGATGGCGTTCGTGAAAACGCTCGGGCACGAGGTTGAAGATTGTGGCCCGCTCTCGTTTGATAAGACGGACGACTATCCCGACTTTGTCATTCCCATGGCGAAGAAAGTCGCGGGAAAACCCTCAACCGAGGTACGCGGTGTTGTGGCTGCGGGTTCGGGGCAGGGGGAAGTCATCGCGGCCAATCGCGTGGCGGGCGTTCGCGCGGTGGTGTACTATGGCAACAACCCGAGTATGGTGAAGGTGTCCCGCGACCACAACGATTCAAATGTCATCACCATCGGGACGCGGTTTGTGACACTTGAGGATGCCAAGGAAGCCGTGCGCCTCTGGCTCGAAACGCCATTTAGCAATGACGAGCGACACGTTCGCCGTCTGCAAAAGATAGAGGCATTAGGCCTTAGGCTCTAGGAAATCAAGACGGCTTTCTTTACCTAGTGCCTAGAGCCTAGTATCCTAGAGCCTATGACCCACATCGTCCCCGCCATCCTCCCCAAAGATTTTCAAGAGATACTCGCGAAGCTCGAGCTTGTTAAAGGCGCTGTGGACAGCGTTCAAATAGACATTGTTGACGGAAAATTCGCACCGAACAAAACATGGCCGTACATCGGCGACCACGGCGAAATCACGAACATAGTTAATGAACAAGAAGGCTTTCCGTTCTGGAAGGATTTTGATTTTGAGTTTGACCTTATGGTGGTAAAGCCTGAGGAAGCGGTGCCGTTTTGGGTGCGGGCGGGAGCAAGCAGGGTTATTGTGCATATAGAAAGTACGCCACCCGATACACTCTCGGACATTATCAAAGAATGGAAGCATGCGGTGGATATTGGCCTTGCGCTCAAGCCCTCTACTCCGCTCGAGAAATTGGAAACGTTTTTGCACGAGGTGAGCTTTGTGCAGTGTATGGGGAATGACAGGATAAGTTTTGGAGGCGTACCGCTTGATGAACGCGTGGTACTCCCGAAAATTGCACACCTACGGAAAAAGTATCCGGAACTCACCATTAGCGTGGATATTGGGGTGAGTCTTGAAACCGCTCCGAGGCTCATTGAGGCGGGCGCGAGTCGCCTCGTTGCAGGCTCCGCCGTGTTCGGTAAAGCGAACCCCGCGGGAGCGGTGCGAGAACTTGAACGGCTGTTTACTCTCCACGCAGAATTCCCCGACAGCTTTGCTGCGGGGATGAATGCGGGGAGAGTGGGAAGGGGGTCGGGGAAACGAGAGTTTCCCCGTGGAGGAAAGCAGTGAGCCCGCCAGGGCGAGCGTTGAAAACCGAGAGGTTTGCAAAATAAATTCTGCTCGCCTAATACCCCGTCAGCTTGCTGCGGGGATAGGACGAGCGGGATTTATTAAGGCGTAGTTGGCGCTATGTGCGGTATCTCGTGTGCTTTTCGCACTGTCCTTAAAAGTGATATACTTGAGAAGTATGAAGAAAACAAATACAAAAGAAGTAACAATGGAAAATATTGCAACTTTGATTACGGAGTCGCAAGAAAGTCTTGCTCGTATGGTGGCAAATGGTTTTTCAGAACAGGAAAGGAGAATAACGGACACACTTATTGGAAAGATTGAAGGCGTCGAGACTCGACTGGGACAGCAAATCAACGGTTTAAGCAGTCGTATTGATACGCTTGTTGATGATAAAGTTTCGCGGAGTGACCACAAGCTTTTAGCTGACAGAGTATCCAGACTTGAGATAGCTACTCACGCAAGGAAATAGTTCTCCATGCCATCTTCATCTAAAAATGACGGTACCGTGCATAACCCTACCGATACGCATCTCACGGATGCGGAGGTAAAAGCGCTTGCCATTAAGGCAAATGAGGTTCGTATCACGCTCATTGAAGCGCTGATTGAAGCGGGGTCCGGACACACCGCGGGACCACTTGGTATGGCGGATATTTTTACCTACCTCTATTTTCACGAACTCCGGCACGACCCGAAAAATCCCGAGTGGCCGGAGCGCGACAGGCTGGTACTCTCAAACGGACATATTTGTCCGGTACTTTATTCGGCGATGGCGCACGCGGGCTATTTCGGTAAGGATGGCGTGGCACAGTTTACGAAAAGCCTTCGCAAATACGGGAGTATCTTTCAAGGACATCCGCATCGCGAATATATGCCCGCGCTTGAGACGTCCTCCGGACCGCTCGGAAGCGGTCTTTCGCAGGCGGTTGGAATGGCACTCGCGGAGCGCATTGACGCGGGACGTTCCTACAAAAAATGGTTTTACGCGCTCCTTTCGGATGGTGAGCTTGAAGAAGGGAACAGCTGGGAAGGCGCGATGCTCGCGGGTAAAGAGAAGCTCGGCAATCTCATCGCGATTGTTGACCGCAATAATATTCAGATAGACGGCTTTACCGAGGATATTATGCCCCTTGAGCCACTCTCCGATAAATGGCAGGCGTTCAACTGGCATGTGATTGAAGTAAATGGACACGATTTCGCGGATATCCACCGAGCGATAGGCGAGGCCAAGGCCGAGTTTGATATGCCGACCGTACTTATCGCAAACACCATCCCCGGCAAGGGCGTCCCCGATTTTGAACGAAAGTTTGAGTGGCACGGCAAGCCCCCCACACCAAAAGAGGGAGAGATGGCTCTAGCGGTGCTTAGGGAGCTGGGAGAGAAAATCTCCAAATAGTATGAAAGGTATCTTTAGAGCTTTTGGTGAGGGGCAAGCCACGAATAAGGAGGAAGGCGCGATGGCGCTTAGGGAGATCGGTGAAAAGATGGCGTAGGTGTGAGAGACAGTTGATTGAACTCCGTGATGGCCGAGCGTATACTTATAGTTACTTATTAACTTATAAAGGTCTATGAAAGAAAAAAAATTAAAACCCGTTCTTTCCCTTCTCGTATTTTTGGAAACGGTGTATCTGTGTTTGAGTCTCACGATGATTTATTTTACGGTGTTTTTCCCGTCCCCCGCGGATAAACTGGCGATTACGAGTTGGGTTATCTTCTCCTATTTCTTATTGCCCGCGCTCCTCTTTAAGAATGTGGTGGTGTCCACGCTCAAAAAGGGAGTGCTTTCTAAGGAAGATAAGATGTGGCTTATCCTCCGTTGCAGTATCTATCTTTTGCTCACCGTCTACTCATACCCGCTCATTGTGCGGGTGTAAGGGGTGTAACGGATAGAATATCCTTTCCTCGTGCCCTATTTTGAACGTACGTTTGAATGATATGGCACAAGCCTCCGAACAAGGGGGAAAGGCGTGATGGTGCTAAAAGTCTTGCGGGAGTTAGGCGAGGGAATAGGTGAGAGTACTGACAGCGTATGAGAGTAATGTACATAGCTAAGGTAAAGAAATTCATTGAATCGTTAGATGACGTTCTGGCGTTTCGAGTCGCTCGGAGCATTGACTCTTTGGAGCGATACGGAAATCTACTTGGACTGCCTGTGTCCAAGGCCATGGGCAAAGGGTTGTTTGAATTAAGAATTACTGGGGACAACCACATCAGGATCTTTTACTGTTTCCACAATAATAACGCTGTCATTTTACACGCAATTTTTAAACAACATCACTCAATTCCTAAGAGGGAGATTGAATATGCGAGAAAAACAATAAAAGAGTTGCGGTAAGATAACACACATGTTATCATGTTATTATGAAAAATAAACACACATTGCGATTGGTAACGCACCAAGAACTCAAAAGGGAGCTCTTCAGGAGACCTGGGGTTCGAAAAGCATACGAGGAGCTGGAGTTTGAATTTAAGATTATGGACGCACTCATACGCGCGCGAATTAAGAAGAAACTCACTCAGCGAGGACTTGCTCAGAAAATCGGCGTGGCGCAGTCCGCGCTTGCGCGTTTTGAATCCGGACGGACGAACCCGACGCTCTCTTTCCTGAAAAAGGTTACGGTGGGGTTGGGGCTGAAGCTTTCGGTGAAGTAGAGGAAAAAGCTGTTAGCTGTGAAGAAAGAAGAAATCGTTAATCTGTGGTTAATTAAAGATACTGTGAAAATAAATATCTTTGGAATGCTGGGTATTGTAGGTGTAATAATAATATGGATAGTTTCTTATTTGTTTTCACGAACATTAGATGGTGTTGAGGCGCTTGGATTTGGTGCGCTTCCTCTATTTGCGTCTTCTCTTTGGATAGCGTCTCTGGTTTTTATTGCGACGGCAATATCACTTAAAGATTTATCTAGACAACAGAATAAATTAGCATTTTTAATCCCACGGGTCTTTCTGCTTTTAGTGAGTGGTCTCGTAATCCTTAATTTCTGTTTTATAGCTATACGTTATATTTAATCCATGCTCAATTTTTCCCTTAAACTCAACCCCAAACTTTGGGACAAAGACATAGAGCAAGCGCCAATTCGCAAGGGGTTTGGCGAAGGATTTTGATGCTGATCTATGGCTTTTGCAAAGACAATAAAGAGATTTCTGGAGTGGATTGGGTTGAAAGAGAAACTACACATCTCGGTACATCAACCACCTCTTTTCAAGGAGAGCGAGATTTGGTGGTGTCACCTCGGCGAAAATATCGGAATTGAGGCGAATGGAAAGGGAGACAAGTTCACTCGTCCCGTTTTTGTTCTCAAAAAGTACGATCGATATTCTTTTCTCGGCCTACCGCTTACTACCAAACTGAAAGAGGGGTCATGGTATGCGCCGATTGGCTTTGCGGGAGTCAAACAGGTTATCATGTTGTCGCAAGGCAGGGTTCTTGACTATCGGCGTCTGAAAGAAAAGATGGGCGAGCTGGAAGAGAAGGAAGCGACGACGGTTAAAGACGCATACCTCAAGCTTCATAGTGCCTCTATAAAAAAATAGACCTCCCGCCGTTTCCGGCGGGAGTCGTGGGATAATCCCAAATAGAGTCACAGTTTATCAAAGTAAGGTATAATGTCAACCATGCTTACTATATCTCAAAAACTCAACCCAAAACTTTGGGACAAAGACATAGAGCAAGCGCCAATTCGTAAGGGGTTTGGCGAGGGACTGCTTTCCGCGGGCGAAACGGATGAACGAGTGGTGGGACTCTGTGCCGACCTTACCGAATCTACCCAGATGCACCTTTTCAAAAATAAGTTTCCGAACCGTTTTATAGAAATGGGTGTGGCCGAACAGAATCTCGTGACCGTCGCCTCCGGTATGGCGGCTATGGGGAAAATCCCGTTTTGCACGTCCTACGCTATGTTTAGCCCGGGGAGGAATTGGGAGCAAATCCGCACCACCATTTGTTACAACGACCGTCCCGTAAAGATTGTGGGCAGTCACGCAGGAGTTTCCGTGGGTCCCGACGGAGGGACGCATCAGGCCGTTGAAGATTTGGCGATTATGCGGGTACTCCCCAATATGTGCGTGCTCTCACCTTGTGATGCGATTGAAGCGAAGAAAGCGACCCTTGCGTGCGCCAAGACGAAAACTCCGACCTATATTCGGCTTGCGCGGGAGAAAACTCCGATTATTACCACTGTGGAAACGCCGTTTGAAATAGGGAAGGCACAAATATTCTATAAAACACCAATAACCAATAACCAATCACCAAAAAGAGTGGGGATTATTGCGACGGGGGGATTGCTGTACAAGGCGCTTGTCGCCGCGAAAGAGCTGGAAGAAGAGGGAATTGCGGTCACGGTACTTAATCTTGCTACCATTAAACCGCTTGATGTAGAGGCTATCACCGAACTCGCAAGGGAGTGCGGAAAACTGGTTACGGTTGAGGAGCATCAAATCGCTGGAGGAATGGGCTCCGCGGTTGCCGAGGTTCTCGCTCGCACGACGCCTGTGCCTATGGAGTTTGTCGGTGTGAAGGATGTCTTCGGGCAATCGGGTTCACCCGAACAGATTGTTGAACACTACGGTATGGGCGTTTCGCATATCAAACAGGCGGTGCAGAGGCTCATTCTCCGTTAAACAGGCATTTCGCATATCAAATAACCTCCCACTTAACCTAAAAACAAATTATCAAGTAATTACTATCTTACTACGTAGTAAGATAGTAAATCATCACCATGGCGCGATTCAAACCGGAGCGTCTTTCAACAAAGGAAAAATATGGACTTCTCAAAGAGTTCTGGACAACGCTGGCGCTTTTGGAGGATGTTGAGCAAATACAGAACTTTCTGAAGGATTTATTGAGCGAAACCGAGGCCGTAATGCTTGCACGCCGCCTGAAGATCGCAAAGCTCATCTATCAAGGTAAGAGTTACGAAGCCATCGAGAAACTTATGCACGCTTCGCCAACGACGATTGCCTCAGTCCATTCATGGCTTGATGGGGGGTTTGGTGGGTATCTTCAAGGTATCCAAAAGTTAAGAGAGGAGCTGGGACGGCAAGCGGTGCTTCAGGAGAAAAAGGAACAGTCTCTTGACCCACTTTCTTTGGAGGGCCTAAAAAAGCGATATCCGCTGCATTTTTTACTTTTCAATACCGCAGATGAGATGAAATATAGAGCTCCCAAAAGGTTGCGAAAGAAGCACTAATATTACCCCACTATCTTACTACGTAGTAAGATAGTACTGTGCGAACGTGAATTCTGCGTAGCTAAAACATAGCTACGGCGAGGACGAGACCACTCGGTTTGGGGCATTATGGGATGACGGTGGGAGATATCAAAAAAGCGGTCCTCGCCGTGCTCAAACGTTCACACATCGCGTGAGAGCTTACTCGATCTTTTTTGGTGTGTAATCCTCTGGAGCGGAGGCGAGATAGGTCTCAAGTAGAGAGCGAGTGAGGAGTCCTTTCTGCGCTCCGATTTGTTGCACGACGTACGCGGAGTTCACCGGTGCCCACCTAAGCGCTTCCAGTACCGGTTTCCCAAGAATAATGGCGGAGGTGAAGGTTGAGGCGAAGGCGTCGCCCGCTCCGGTTCGGCTTATTGGTGGTTTAGGGTCGGGGTAGATGGGCTGGAACCAGCAGTCGCCGATTGCGGTATCGTAGGCGTAGGCACCCTTGGGGCCATCCGTGATGCAAACGGTTTTTGGGCCGAGGGCGCTTAACCCGTGAAGCAGTTTCTTGATGTCGGTTTCTTCGGTTTCCAAGATGCGTCGTGATTCCTCAAGGTTGCAGAAGAAGAGGGTGGAACGCGCATAGAGCTTTTTGAGTTTTTCTTTGCCCAATTTCATTTGGAAGGTGCCCGGCTGGAAGGAGAGTTGTACCTCTGGATGCGCCTCAAGATAGCTCGCGAGTTCCTCGTGATAGGGTTCGGAATTACCGCCAAGAGAAGAAAGATATATCCATTTTGGCGCTGGTGCGATAGTCGGAAGCTTGTACGGATATTCCTCGTGCTTCACAAGGATGGTGCGTTCGTCTTCAAACCACAAGACATAGTGATAGTTGGTCTTCGCGCCCTTGTGGGTTGTCACCAAATGGGTATCCACCTGTTCCGTGCGGAGCGTTTCCATACACTCGCGTCCATTTTCGTCATCACCTATGTCGGCTACGAGTCCCGACGAGAGGCCAAGCCGTGCCGCGGAAACACTGGCGTTCGGGGAATTACCCACAGCCCGCACCACTTCCACGAATTCGTAGGGAATCTTGTCCGCGAAACGCATAGAAAGCGTGCAGTTCACTTTGTCGATATCACACGAAACACTGGCCTCTTTGAGCCGAATGAACGCGTCGGTGGTAATATCGCCGATGGCGAGGAAATCAAGTTGGTTTTTCATGCTGATGATTATAGCACATTCGGTTTTTCTCTTAGCAGTACTTTGTGCTATGCTCTTACAAACTCACCATACAAATACGAAAGGAGGTGATGGTATGTTCTTAATTATAATGGAAGACATTCCGCAGCCACCTGCGGAGTTCCCACCCGGGGTCTATGTCCCGGTCCTGGTCATTGGCCTTTGTTTCGCCGTTATCTACGTTGCTCGAGCCATTTCCGGCAGAAAAGAAGAGCGGGATGCCTGTGAAGAAGAAGAGTAACCATTGGCGCACGTCTATTGGGGATGTGCGCTATTTTTTATAGAGGGTGAGGTGTTGTATCAAAAAAAGTCGGGTGTCCAAAATGGGACACCCGAAATCAAAGAACGGAGAAGACACTAGCCGTGAATCAACAAGGAAGACATATTCGCGCGGATATGGTCGAATCCCTTGTAGGCGAGGTTGAGGAGCCAAGTGCGCTGTGGAAAGAGGTGTGGCAGGCTTTCCTCGCTGAATTCTGGCAAAAGGTAAAGCGTATCGCTCACTTCCTGCGCATAGAGTCCCCGTGCGTTTTCCCACGGTACGACCAAGTTATAACTCCAAATGTCTTCATCCTGCAGTGCAAAACATCGGTCGGGAACAACCGCCCGCGAAAATACGTCCGGTACTTTGGTTTTGAAGATAGTCTGAAGCCAGTAGCGGATGAGCCGGTGCGCGTCCCATGGGTTGTTTTTGATATCTTGGTGTAAGGGGAGAAGTTCAACCTGGTTTTCCCACTGTCTTTCCGCATACCGTTTTACAGCTTCAGGTTTCGCTCGAAAGCAGATATGGAGGTCTTTTGATTGACCCGGAAAGTTTCGGCCGAAGCAGTAAAGAAGGAAAAACGCATTTCCGCCTTTACCGAATAGGGTAGTTACATTGATAGTGCTCATTTTCAAATTTCCTTTCCTCGCCAAACTAACATGGAGAGTGGCTTTTTACAATGACGTTCCTGTTATATACTAATGGTATGACAACAATCTACGTTACCCGAAAGATTCCCGATGCGGGACTCGCACCGCTCAAAGAGAAGGGCTTTGAGCTTGATATTAGCTCCAAAGACCGTCCGCTTACGAAACGCGAACTTCTGAAGGCGCTCAAGAAGAAACCGTATGACGGAGTGCTTTCGCTCCTTACGGACACGATTGACGGAGAAGTGTTTGACGCGGTGCCGAGTGCGAAGATTTTCGCGAACTATGCCGTCGGCTTTAACAATGTAAATATAGAGGAGGCGAAAAAGAGGGGGATTACCATCACGAACACCCCGGGTGCGCTCACCGAGGCGGTCGCGGAGCACACCATTGCGCTTATGTTCGCGGTGGTGAAGCGTGTTGTGGAGGGCGACACCTACCTTCGCAGAGGGAAATACAAAGGCTGGGGCCCCGAACTTTTTCTTGGTGAAGAACTGCAGGGGAAGGTACTCGGTATCCTCGGCGCGGGACGCATAGGGAGCCGTGTCGCCGAAATCGCGGGCAAGGGTTTGGGGATGTCTGTCATCTACTACGATATCAAAAAGAGCGAAGAGTTTGAGAAGGCCACAGGAGGAACGTTTAAGGCGACCCCCGGGGAAGTCCTCAAAGAGGCTGACGTGGTATCCATTCACGTTCCACTTCTTCCGACCACGATGCACCTTATGAATACGGAGCGCCTCGCGATGATGAAAAAGACCGCCTATTTGCTGAACACTTCCCGCGGTCCCGTGATAGACGAGAATGCGCTTGTGGAGGCTTTGAAGCAGGGCGTCATCCGCGGGGCGGGACTGGATGTTTTTGAAAATGAACCTAAACTGGCGAAAGGGCTAGCCAAACTCCCGAATATTGTCATCACCCCGCACACCGCTTCCGCGACCCGCTCCGCTCGCGACGGTATGGCAAAGCTCGTGGCCGAAAACCTCATTGCCTTTTTTGATGGTCGAGTTCCGCCGAACAAAATCTAGGCACTAGGAAGTCAGGCCCTAGGCTCTAGGGAAGGAATGGCAATTTCGTTCTTTACTTTTTTCCTAGTGCCTAGAGCCTATCGCCTAGAGCCTTTTGTGCTTGGTTGCATTTTTAGGCCTTTTTTGCTACTGTCTTGTCCTAACCTATCAGCTAAAAGCTATAAGCTATCAGCTGTATTTTTATGGCCATCAGCCTTCAATTTGAAAAGCGGGACCCGAAAGTGGCCCCCAATACGCTTCGAAACGCGGGGAAAATACCGGCGGTCTTTTATGGTAAGAAACAAGCGTCTACCTCCATCACGCTTTCTGCGCATGATTTCGAAAAGGTATGGAAGAAGGCGGGTGAGAACACCATCGTGAGTCTCCAGAACGGCACCGAAGAAGTCCAGGCGCTCATTAATGACGTGGACAAGCATCCGGTTACCGGAGTGGCACGCCACGCCGACTTTTACGTCTTTGAAAAAGGACAGAAGCTCAAGATTAAAGTGCCGATTGAATTTAAAGGAGTTTCCCCGGCGGTCAAAGACCTCGGTGGGGTACTGGTCAAAGTGGTACACAACCTTGAAATTGAAGCCGAGCCGAAGAACCTCCCGCAGAAGCTTGAAATTGATATTTCTCCTCTTGTCGCGTTTGACAGTGTTATTACCGCGAAAGAAATTATTCTCCCCGAGGGAGTTACTCTTGTTATTTCTCCCGACGACGTCATTGCTTCGGTCTACGAACCGAAGGAAGAAGTGGTGGAAGAAGTGCCGGTTGACCTCTCGACAATTGAAGTAATGAAGAAAGGCAAAGAAGAGGTTCCGGGTGAAGAAGGCACTGCTCCGGCCGAAGGAGGTGCTCCTGCGAAAAAGGAGGAAAAGAAAGAAGCAAAGAAGTAATCTTGATTCTTATCAAGATTATCCCGCACTTGATGCGGGATCCAGAAGGAACCTTCACACCATACAAAAACAGTCGTTCACAAGACGGGGAGACCCGTCTTTTGTGTTACCATTAGGAAACTATGAAAGCGTCAGCTTTGCTTTTTTGCGTAGGTATACTCGGCATAGCCGTCGTGGTATTCGTCGTACCTCACCTTGCGCGCGCGCAAAGTGAAGGTGCGGTTGCGAAACGACAAGCTGAACTTCAAGCCGAACTTGAAGCGACACAAAAGGATATCGCCTACTGGGCGACCATTCTCGCGTCCAAGGAAAAAGAGACGGTCTCCATTTCCCGTGATATTGCTATTCTCAACGCGAAGATTGCGGAGGCGAAAGCAACGATTAAGGCAAAGAACATCATCATTCAACAATTGGGAAAGGATATCGGAGAAAAAACGGCGGTTATCACCTCCCTCAATCAGAAGTTGGAGAAACAAAAAGATTCACTTTCCGGACTTATACGCAAAGCAAATACCATTGAGGCGTATTCGGTTGCCGAGTTCGCGCTGAGCGGACAAAATTTATCCGGCTTTTTGGGCGACCTTGATGCTATAAGGGCCGTGGAGGGGGCGCTAAAAACCTCGTTTGAGGACATTCGAGCGACGCGCACCGAGACCGAGACGGTGAAAGAAGCGCTCAACAAACGTCAATCCGCCGAGACCGACGCACGGAAAGCGATAGAAGCGGAACAAAGGCAAATCCAAAAGAGTGAAGCCAAGAAGAAAGAACTGCTCGCTATCAGTAAGACCGAGGAGAAAACGTATAAAGGAATCTTGAGTGAACGAGAAAAGAGAGCCGCGCAAATACGCTCCGCGCTTTTCGCGCTCCGTGACAGTGCGGCAATACCATTCGGCACGGCATACGGATACGCGCTGGAGGTGCAAAAAAAGACAGGGGTGCGTCCCGCGTTTTTGCTCGCGATACTGACGCAGGAAACCAATCTTGGCGAAAATGTGGGGCAGTGCCTCGTCACCAATTTCACGACCGGAGGCGGGGTGGGTAAAAATACCGGCACGGCATTCACCACGATTATGAAGCCAGGACGAGACCTCGCGCCGTTTCTCCGTCTCGCAGAGCGTCTCGGTTTTGACCCAAAGCAGAAACCCGTGTCCTGTCCGCAGAAAGGTGGTTACGGCGGTGCGATGGGGCCGTCACAATTTATCCCGTCAACATGGGTTTCGTTTGAGAAAAGAATTGCCTCGGCATCGGGGGTGTCCACTCCCGACCCGTGGATTCCGCGCGACGCCTTTTTCGCGTCGGGGATTTATCTTTCGGACCTCGGCGCGGACGCGGGTGGGTATTCCGCCGAGTCCACCGCGGCAGCCAAATATTACGCAGGGAGCGCGTGGAAAACCAAGGGGAAGACCTACGCGGGGAATGTGATGTCACACGCGACAAACATACAGGAAAATATGATTGACCCGTTGCAGAATTTGTAGACCGACGGCACATATGGGCGCCGAGAATACTCGGCATCCTCAATTTTGCAACCACGGAGTACCGTGGGCAAAATTGGGAAAAAACGCCACGAAACCAAAAGGTGTCGTGGCGTGAAAGAAAAGGGATGAGTTAGTGGATGGTTTGGAAGAACACCGCGTGTTCTTCCGAGGCTTTGACTCCGAGTGAACGCAAGACCGGAATCAGTATCGCTCGGCACCCCCCGCTTTTTAAAGCGAGGGCGCTGATGGTGAATTTTTCTCCACATTCAAAGGTGCAAATCTTCATTCCGAATCCATATTTTCCTTCAGGAAAATGGATAAAGGAAAGAGTAATACCCTCATGCTTGATTGGTCTGTGGCCGTTCCAGTAGGAGATGGCCACTTTTTTTTCAAGATGTTTGAGTTGCCGTTTGAGCTGGTTCGGCTGTAAACCGACCCACAGGGTAATGGCGCGGTGGTGTGTTTTGACGGGTTGTGGAACTAGTAGCTGCAAATGATGGTGTTGGTGCATAGAGTCTGGGGCTAGAATTACAGGTTGGGCGGGATTTGTCAATTTTCCGTTCTTCTGGTAGGCTACTCTAATCTATGGAGCGCGTAATTTACCCCAGTTAAGTATCCGCCTAAGAAGGCGGTAATTCGCCAAGGCGAATTACTTAACAGGGTGGCGATTTTATAGTCGCTTCGCTCCTTAAAAATCAGCCATGAAAAAAGACATCCACCCACAATTTTATACCGATGCCAAAGCCAGCTGTGCCTGCGGGGCTATTTTTGCCGTGGGGTCCACCAAGCAAGAGCTTACGGTTGAAATTTGTAGCAATTGTCACCCGTTCTTCACCGGTGCCGACAAGATAGTGGACACCGCGGGACGCATTGACCGATTCAAGGCAAAGCAGGCAAAATCCGCCGCCAAAAAGACCTCCAAGAAGGCGTAACTTTGCAGGCACTAGGCACTAGGCTTTAGGCTCTAGGTTTTTCCCTAGTGCCTAGTGCCTAACCCCTAGTGCCTTTTCTATTTATGGATTTAGACAAGTACAAGGCGAACCACAAAACCGCGTATCTCGCGGAGAGCTTTGAGCGACTACTTAAAGAAGAGGAGGAGATTAAAGGTCTTCTTACGAGCGACCCCTCTATGGGCGAGCTTGCCAAAAAAGAGCTCTCCGATTTGGAGGCACAGAAGAATACGCTCCGCGCTCAGATGGATGGACTTCTGAAGGAAGGGGAAGAAGAGGAAGCCTTTCCGAATGAACTCGTGCTTGAAGTGCGAGCAGGCGTGGGAGGCGAAGAGGCCGCCCTTTTCGCGCATAAACTCGCGGATATGTATAAAGCGTACGCGCAGAAAAAAGGATGGTCCTTTATCACGGTGGACGAATCAACCACCTCCATCGGCGGGTATAAGGAGGCGTCGTTTGAAATAGGCGGAAAAGGGGTCTATAAAATCCTCCGTTTTGAAACCGGCGTGCACCGTATTCAGCGCGTACCCGACACCGAAAAATCGGGGCGTGTGCATACGTCAACCGCATCGGTTGCTATTCTCCCTATCCGCAAGAAGACGAATATGGAAGTGCCTCCGTCGGACATTGAGATTGAATTCTCCCGTTCGGGTGGCGCGGGAGGACAGAATGTCAATAAGGTTGAGACCGCCGTGCGTCTCACGCATAAACCGACGGGTATCGTCGTGCGGTGTACCTCGGAGCGAAGCCAGGGGAGAAACAGGGAAAAGGCCATGGGCATTCTACTCTCCAAGTTACAGCAGATGAAAGAAGCGGACGACGCCAAACAGTATGCTGGCGCGCGTAAGGAGCAGATTGGCACGGCGGACCGCTCGGAAAAAATTCGCACCTATAACATCCTGCAGGACCGCATCACCGACCATCGAATCAAGGAATCATGGCACAATATTCCGGCGATATTTGAAGGAAATCTTGACCCGATATTGGAAGCACTGGAAACTGCCTCGGATGCCGAGAAGAAAGCCTAAGGTTGGAAATCTAAACTCTAAACAAAGCACAAAGATCAAAAAGGCTCAAATTCAATGAACAGGTTTCGTGTTTGTTTCTTTGGGATTTTGCCTTTGTTTAGATTTTAGAATTTAGTATTTAGGTTTTTCTCAAGAGTTGCGCCCTAACCGCATTTCTGCTAAGCTTTCACTCCATGACTGAAGCCAAAGTAACAACGAGCGACCCCATCATTGACGCCCTGTTTAGCTCGGGAGCGCATTTCGGCTACCGCCGTTCCAAACGCCACCCGACGACTACCCCCTTTATTTTCGGTGCCAAGAGCGGAGTGGAGATTTTTGACCTTGAAAAGACCAAAACCTCGCTCCAGAAGGTGGAGGAATTCGTACGAAATCTTTCAAAAGAGGGTAAAACACTTCTCATCGTGGGGGGCAAAAATGAAGCTCGGGAGGCGGTAAAAGCGGTTGCGACACGACTTTCCATGCCTGCGGTTTTCGGACGTTGGATTGGAGGGACGCTCACCAATTTCGCGAATATTCGCGCGCGTATCGATAAAATGCTTGACCTCATTTCAAAGAGGGAGAAAGGGGAGCTCGCGAAATACACCAAGAAAGAGCGCTTACTCATTGACCGCGAGGTACTCAAACTTCAGGAAATGTTCGGAGGTCTCGTACCGCTTAAGGGTATGCCGGGAGCGATGCTCGTCATTGATTCGGGCAAGGAGAGTATTGCCGTGACCGAAGCGAAGAAAGAAGGCGTTCCGGTTATCGCGCTCGCGAGTTCCGATTGTGACTTCTCAAAGGTTGACTATGTCATTCCGGGTAACGATGCGTCTCGCGCAAGCATCGCCTACTTTATAGACCGTATCGCTTCCGCGTACGAGGGAGGAAAATCCAATAACCAAGAAACAAGCTCCAAACAATAATCAATATCCAATTCCTGAAATCTCTATATTGAGTTTTGAGTGATTGGAATTTGTTTGGTTATTGTATCTTGGTGTTTGGTTATTTTATTTGGTACAATTCTCTAAACAAAGAATATGAGTACAGAAATCACAACGGAGCTCATTAAGCAACTTAGAGACCAAACAGGGGTTTCGGTTATGCTCTGTCGTAAGGCGCTTGAAGAAGCGAAGGGAGATTTGGAAAAGGCTAAAGTCATCCTTCAGCGAAAAGGGGCGGATGCAGCCGCCAAGAAAGCCGACCGAACACTTGGTGCGGGTACCATCGCGTCCTATATTCACTTCGGTGGTACGGTGGGCGTGCTCGTGGAGCTCTCTTCGGAGACCGACTTCGTCTCGGGAAACGAGGCATTCAAGGCGCTTGCGTACGACATCGCTATGCACATTGCCGCTTCCAAACCGGAGTTTGTGCGTCGGGAGGACATCAGTGCCGAGACACTTGAGCGAGCTAAAGAAGTACTCTTGAAGGAAGTTGAAGGCCTGCCTGTGCGGGGCACGCAGACAGGCAAACCAAAGGAAATGCAGGAAAAGATTTTGGAAGGGAAGCTCAATTCCTATTTTGCCGAGAAAATTCTTCTTGAACAGCCGTTTATCAAGAATCCCGACCTCACGGTTCAAGGTCTTATCGCAAGCGCGGTGCAGAAATTCGGAGAGAAGATTGAAGTCACCCGGTTTGCGCGGTTTGCCTCGGGTAATCGGTCCTAAATAATCTATGTGGTCCATCGCCATATTCGGGGTATCACTCTTTGGCCTTTCGGCACTGTTTGCCTTTAAGGTGCTTGAGATGACGCGTGACACACAAACACCGCTTCACCACCTTCGGCGCGCCAGCGACCCGCTCATTAAGAACGGTTGGGAGAAGTGTGTCGGTACCTGCCGGAAATACTCGGTTACCGCTTCGCGCCTGTCCGCTGTGTGGATAAAGACGACGATACATAACGCGCACCTCTCGTTTGACCGCTCTTTGCATGCACTCGTGCTTCGGCTCAACCGCTACTTGCGCGGACGACGTACACAGGTGCGTCAAGGCACTACGGATGTGTCAGTGCATCTCAAGAGTGTGCTTGAGAAGACCGAAGGAGATTCGTCACGCCCCGACTCATTTTAGTTTTGACAGGCTTCCTTCCGTCTTATACTCTTGAGCTGTGCCGCCTTAGCTCAGCTAGTACTCGCCCGAACGACTGAAACATATGCCGGTGTAGCTCAGTTGGTAGAGCGCCACTTTTGTAAAGTGGATGTCGTCAGTTCGAGCCTGACCACCGGCTTTTCATAGGAATCGTTCAGTCGGGCGGGGAGCAACGCATTTGTAATGCGTGGGTCCCCAGTGCAAATCTGGGAGGCGGCTCCATTCAAATTTCTTTGTCATTCCCGCGAAAGCGGGAATCCAGTTCTGCAGTGCCGTTCCAAAGAACAATCTTTTGTGCTTAAATAGAGCGCATGGAACGTAAAGAAACACAGGGACACCTCCACCCCATCTCGCAGGCAATTTTTGATATACGCTCCATTTTTGAGGAGCTCGGCTTCGCGATTGCGGTTGGTCCCGAACTTGAAACCGAATGGTACAACTTTGACGCGCTCAATATCCCAAGCGACCATCCTGCACGGGATATGCAGGATACATTCTGGCTGAAACATCCAGAAAGTGGATTCAAGATTCAAGATTCAAGATTCAGGATGGAGAGAAGTGAGAGACCGGTGCTACGCACGCACACGAGCCCCGTGCAGATACGGTATGTTGAAAACAAAGTGAAGCTGGGCATTAACCCCCCATACAAAATCGTGGTACCGGGAAAGGTGTTCAGGAACGAAGCCACCGATGCGACACACGAAGCGCAGTTCTTTCAGCTTGAAGGTTTATATATTGATAAAAACGTAAGTCTTGCGCACCTCAAGGGCACGCTGGAATTCTTTTTGAAGAAGTTTTTCGGTCCAGAAATTGAAATACGTTTCCGCCCCAGTTTCTTTGCCTTTACCGAACCCTCCGCCGAAGTGGATATGAAATGGAAAGGCAAATGGCTGGAGGTTCTCGGCTCCGGTCTTATGCACCCCAATATCCTTCGCGCTTCAGGCGTTGACCCCAACGAGTATTCTGGCTTCGCGTTCGGATGTGGCATAGACCGCCTCGTCATGCTCAAAACCGGCATCCCCGACATTCGGATGTTTTACAACGGAGATTTACGTTTAGTGAATCAGTTCTAATTATCCACAACCACTTGTTTTGACTAAGAAATATGATTTCAACAAGACTCAAAAATATTTTTATACTTTCGGTCCCTGTATTTATCGCGCATGGCCTGGAAGAGTATTTTGCAGGTTTCTATGCTGTAGATTCTCATGTTGATTTTATGTTTAGATATTTTTATACACTACCAACTCCGCAGGCCATATTTCTTCTTTTTCAGATTATGCTCTGGGTTACTCTTATAATCGCTGCACTTCTAATTTCCGGTGAGAAGTGGCAATTGCGCTTGCTGGTAATTCCAGGATTGGTCTATATCTATGAACTCCATCATTTCCTGAAGGCGTTAGTGGTAGGCGGTTATTATCCGGGTTTAGTAACAGCAGTCGCATTTCCAATAATAGGGGTTCTCTTTTGGAAAGAGCTGATAAAAGAGGTTAAGACTTCTAAAACGGCATGAAAATTTCCTACAACTGGCTACAAGCCTATTTTGAAGAAAAACTTCCCGAGCCGGAGAAGCTGGCGGAGCGTATTACCTTTTCCTTTGCTGAAGTTGAAGGCGTTGAAAAGAAAGGAGATGACACCATCTTGGATATCAAGGTGCTTCCCGACCGTGCGTGCTACGCGCTCTCGCACCGAGGTGTGGCGTATGAGGTGTCGGCCATACTTGGTATTCCGCAAAAGAATATTACCTATCCAGCGCCAGAGGTGAAGCCTGCACGAGCGCTTAAGGTATCTGTTGAGGCACCGGAGCTCTGTAGCCGATATATGGTGCGCGTGGTTGAGAATATAACCGCAAAGGATCAAACTTGGGTCAAAATGCATCTTGAGTCTATCGGACAGCGCAGTATCAACCCCGTCGTAGACGGAGCGAACCTCGTGATGTTTGACCGAGGACAGCCACTTCACGCGTTTGATGCGGACAAGGTGACGGGAGGCATTACCGTACGGCGTGCTCGTGCAGGCGAAAAAATCACCACACTTGATAATCGTGAGGTGGTACTTGATGATTCGGTACTTCTCATTGCCGACGACGAAGGACCGCTCGCGATTGCGGGTATCAAGGGCGGAAAGAAAGCGGAGGTTACCTCGGCTACCAAAAATCTCATTCTTGAATCGGCGAGCTTTGACGCTTCATATATCCGCAAGACCTCCGAGCGTATCTGTATCCGCACGGACGCTTCCAAGCGATACGAGAACAGGCTCTCACCCTCACTTGCGGAGAAAGGAATGGACGACTTCAGCGCCTATCTTTTTGAGATGGATAAGAATATTTGCGCGGGGGAAATTATAGACGTTTATCCGCATCCGATTGTTGATAAAAAACTCACGGTTAGCCCTGAGTACATTATTGGCAGACTCGGTACTGCCGTGAGCCTCCAGACGATTGAGGAAGTCCTTGGTAAGCTCCTTATTTCCGTGGAGAAGAAGGGAAGCGAGTGGACACTTACCATTCCCGCATTCCGCGTTGACCTCACAATTCCTGAAGATATCACCGAAGAAGTCGCCCGCATTATCGGCTACGACAAGATACCCGCTACCATTCCGCCTGACACGGGGAAACCTGCCGAAATCCCGAAATCATTTTACTACGAGTGGAAAATCCGCGAAATTTTGGTACACGCAGGCTTTTCGGAAATACAAACATCTTCTTTTTCCGATGTGGGAGACGTCGCTATCCTAAAACCCCTTGCTGAGGACAAGAAATTCGCTCGGGTGAATTTGCGTGGTAATTTTGAGAAAGCACTCAAGATGAATGCGCTCAGTGCTCCGTTACTCGGCACATCCGAAACGCGTATCTTTGAAATTGGACGCGTCTTTCCCGCCTTCGCCGAGGCTTCGGCGGGCAAGCCTAAGAGTGGGGAAGTCACTGCACTTGCGATAGGGTACGGCGGACCGAAGAAGAAGGTTGCGAGCGAACTTACCGCGATAGCTCAAACTCTCGGCAAGGAACTTGGGGTAACATTTGTGGGAGAAACAAAAGACGGAGTGTTTGAATGTGCCTTGAGCTCGGTATTTGAGAAGTTCGCTGAACCGAAAAAATGGGATATTTCTAATGCCAACTCACACAACGAAAAATTCACTTCCTTTTCGCTCTATCCATTTATTGTCCGCGACGTTGCCCTGTTCGTTTCGCCGGATACCACCGCAGAGTCGGTCGCAAAAATCATTAAAGAAAATGCGGGCGAGCTTGTCGTTCGTGGTCCGGAGCTCTTCGACGAGTTTTCCAAGGACGGCAGAAAATCTCTCGCGTTCCGCATGGTCTTTCAATCTTTTGACCGAACCCTCTCCGACGACGAGATAAACGCGGTTATGGAAAAGGTCTACACTGCCCTCACATCAAACGGTTGGGAAGTCCGCTAGTTATGGAACTTCCTAATACTCTCTAAGTGTATGCATGTGTATACTCGGGAACAACCTAATGTTGAATTACCACATATCAGCGACCGCTGATATGTGGTAATATTAAAAGATGCGAGCAAGTCAGGTTAGGGGACTAAAGAAGAAAAAAGAACGGAAGAATCGAATTGCCGTAGTGCAAAAAGCAGTACTCTATGCGCTTGTAGCGGCAGGAGGACTTTCTATGGCTCTGGTCGCACCTAATGCCTTGCGGGTTCTAGAGCAGTTTGGATGGGTGAAGACGAAACGTCCTTTTCGCTTTACCGTTAGTCGTTCAGTAGAGCGGTTGGAGAAGGCGAGGCTTGTTACTGTGGATAAGAAAGGCTTTATTACATTAACCAAAATCGGTGAGCAGAGGATTTCAGAAATAGAACGCGCGGATTACCAGCTTTCTATTCCCGAAAAGTGGGATGGAAAGTGGAGGGTAGTCAGTTTTGATATAAAGGAGAAAAGAAAGAAAGTTCGAGAGTTACTTAGATGGACGCTTCAGAGTGTTGGGTTTGTACATCTCCATCATAGTGTCTGGGTATATCCTCACGACTGCGAAGATTTTCTTTCGCTTCTCAAGGCGGACTATCATATTGGTGTAGAGATTCTGTACATCATCGCTGAATACATAGAAAATGACGATTGGCTCCGTAGACATTTCGGCCTGAGTGGCAAGAAGGTCTAAAGGGATACTAGAACGTAAATTACCACTTATCAGCGGTCGCTGATAAGTGGTAATTTGGAAGCGCACAAGTGAATAAATGTGTTTTGAAAGGATGCATGTGGGGTAGGTTTGTCCCCATTTAGGGGTTAAAAATAGCTTTCTTTTACAGGGCTATTTTGATAGAATAGAGGCACTCTAAGCAGTGGTGTTTTTTTAATGTCTATTTCTAACTATGGCTAAAAATAAGGAGGAAAAGAAGGAGAAAACTGGGCAGTATGATGCCTCTTCCATTACCGTTCTTGAGGGGCTGGAACCGGTGCGCAAGCGCCCCGGAATGTATATCGGTACGACCGGTCCCGATGGCTTACACCACCTCATTACCGAAATTTTTGACAACTCACGCGACGAAGCGATGGGTGGTTTTTGTACGGATATTGAAGTTGTACTACTCCCCAACAATCGTGTACGCGTCACCGACAACGGCCGTGGTATTCCCGTAGACACACACAAATCAACAAAGGTTTCCGCCCTTGAGACGATTATGACCACACTTCACGCCGGAGGAAAGTTTGGTGGTGAAGGATACAAGGTTTCCGGAGGTCTGCACGGCGTGGGTGCGTCCGTGGTGAATGCCCTCTCAATTTACCTTGAAGTGGTGGTCCATCGCGACGGGGGTATTTTTATGCAGGAGTACAAACAGGGAAAGCGCAAAGCACAGGTGAAGAAGATAGGCAAGAGCGACCTGCACGGCACGATTGTCACCTTTGAACCCGATAAAGAGATTTTTAAGGAGGGGGTGGAGTTCAATTTTGAGCGGGTAGTGAGTCACATGCGTCAGCAGGCATATCTTGTGCGTGGACTACGTATCAGTGTACTGGACGCGCGTTCGCTTCCCTCCGTTGATACCGCGGAAGTCTTTTACCTTCGCGAGCTTGGCCTTGATGTACCTTCGCAAACCTTTTACTTTGAGGGTGGGCTTCTCTCGCTCGTAAAGCACTACAACGCAAGCTACAAACCAGTTCACAAGAACATTTTTTACATCGAGAAGAAAGTGGAGGGTGTGGAGTCGGTTGAGGTGGCATTACAATATGTGGATGACATCTCGTCCCGTATGATGCCGTTTGCAAACAACATCCATACGCCCGAAGGTGGTACACATGTGACGGGCTTCAAGACGGCGCTTACGAGGACGCTCAACTCCTACGCTCGAAAAAACGAATACATCAAAGAGAGTGAAGAGAACTTTACCGGAGAAGATGTGCTGGAAGGTCTTACGGTCGTCATCTCGGTCAAACTTCGCGAAATTCAATTTGAAGGACAAACAAAAGCCAAGCTCGGGAGCGTGGAGGCGCAGAGTGCCGTCGCGACGGTCTTTGGAGAGTCCTTTACCGCGTTTCTTGAAGAAAATCCCGACGATGCGCGCGCAATGGTGAGCAAAGTTATTCTCGCGCTTAAAGCCCGTAAAGCAGCCAAGGCCGCCAAAGATTCGGTACTTCGCAAGGGTGCCCTAGAGGGAATGACACTCCCCGGTAAGCTTGCCGACTGCGAAACCAAGAGTGCCGAAGAAGCAGAGGTCTTCATTGTGGAGGGAGATTCGGCAGGTGGTAGCGCGAAGCAAGGTCGCGACCGCAGGACGCAGGCCATCCTTCCGCTCCGCGGAAAAGTGCTGAACGTCGAGCGCGCGCGCCTTGATAAAATACTGGCATTCGCCGAGATTAAGGCTCTTGTCATAGCGCTCGGTACCGGTATCTCCGATTCATTTGACGTCAGCAAACTTCGTTACCACAAAGTCATCATCGCGACCGATGCCGACGTTGACGGCGCGCACATCCGGACGCTCCTCCTCACGCTCTTTTTCCGCTACTTTAGACAATTGATTGACGGAGGTTTTATCTACATCGCTCAACCGCCACTCTACAAGGTGAAGCGCGGCAAGGAGTTTTACTATTTCTACTCTGACGAAGAGAAAAACGCCTTCTTGAAGAAAGAGGGAATTGAAGTGCAGGAAGTTGAGGAGGGAGGCGAGACAGAAGAAGAAATTGAGGGTGAAGAGGAGAAGAAAGAAGAAAAAAGCTCGAAGCTCGAAGCTCGAAGAAGCCAAAAAGTGAGCATTCAACGCTACAAAGGTCTTGGAGAAATGAACCCCGAAGAACTCTGGGAAACCACGATGGACCCCGAGCACCGTGTGTTAAAGCAGGTCACGGTAGAAGACGCGCAGGATGCCGACAAAGTCTTTGATATCTTGATGGGGGAGGATGTGCCGTCGCGTAAATCATTCATCCAATCAAACGCCACCAAAGCAACGCTGGATATTTAACTATGGCTCCGTTTGAACAAATCTCACAAACAGAGAAAGGAGGTCGAGAAAACGAAAAATTCGACGAGTACCTTTTGAAATTGTGGCATCGGTTTAACTTTAAGAGTACTCCACCGCTTAAGGGAAGTGTCGCGGAAAGGCGTCTTCATGATGCGTGTAATCGATATACTCAATATATTACGAATGACGACCTTAAAAGGCTTCCGCAGTCAGACCAGAACCGTCGGAATCTTCACAACGAAATTGCCATTATGCTTGTGGGGAAACAGCGTTCTGGTATGGGGTTTACCGATGCAGAAAAAATAGCGGAATTCGCCTGTGAACTTAGTTTGGGTTGTACGTTGCAGGAAGCGGAACATTATAGCGCAAAAGAGGAAAGAAGTTGGTAAGAAAACAGGTCGACCGTGAGGCGGTCGACCTGTAAGCTGGTTTCAGCTAGGCGAGTTCGGTCAGTGACGAACTCGCGAAGTTTTTCTCCTTCCAAATGACCTCGTTGTAGTAGGTACCGTCTCCGTTATCCCGATTGGTGACTACGGGAACGCTACCCGCTGTGCGAAGAATACTCATTTCATCAGGGGTGACGTTGTACAAAGCCCGGTCTTCACCCCAACTGGAGGTCTGTTCTGAAAAGATTTCATCCGCTGTCTTTTGTGTACTCATGCGACCTGCATAATAACATATAATATTGAAGAATGCAAGGTTACCCTCCGAGGCTATTTCTTTTCCGTAATTTCTTTGAGTAGTCTGGAAGACAGCTCGGTGAGGGGGAGCGTGTCTTTACTGCCAGCTCGGCTCTCTAGTGTCACGGTTTTGTCGGTCTCTTCTTTGGCTCCGACGACTAGGAAGTACGGGACTTTTTCTATCTTCGCGCTCCGTACTTTTTTGCCGAGTGTTTCGTTTGACTCATCAAGTTCCGAGCGGACACCGGCATCTACAAGCGATTGGTGGACCGACTTCGCGTAGTCCAAAAACTTCTCTCCTACCGGAAGAATCTTTACCTGCACCGGCGAGAGCCAAAGGGGGAACGCGCCGGCGAAGTGTTCAATAATGATAGAGAGATAGCGTTCTATGGAACCCATAATGGCGGCGTGAATCATCACCACTCTTTCTTTTGTTCCTGCCTCGTTTGTGAATTCAAGTTCAAATCTCTCCGGCATATTCATATCAAGCTGAATGGTCGCCACCTGCCATTCTCTGCCGAGTGAATCCTTCGCCATAAAGTCTACCTTTGGTCCGTAGAAAGCTGCCTCACCAAGAGCTTCAATCGCCGTCGCGCCTTTTTCTTTTACCAGTGCGCGAAGTTCATTCTCCGATTTCTCCCACGTTTCTGTCGTTCCCAAATACTTCTCCATCTGCTTCGGGTCATGGAGGGAAAGTCGGGGGGTGAGGGTAAAGCCAACGGCTCCGTAAAAAATCTCTATAATGTTCCAAATCTTACCCATTTCTTCCTTTACTTGGTCGGGACGACAAAAGACGTGCGCATCATCCTGGGTAATGGCGCGTACGCGCGAAAGACCCGAAAGTTCTCCGGTCTGTTCATCGCGGTACACCATCGTCGTGTTTGCATAGCGCTGGGGAAGCTCACGGTAGCTCCACGCCTTTCGTGCATAGATTTGGGTATGGTGCGGACAGTTCATCGGCTTCATCGCGAACTCGTGTTTCTCGCGCGTGCTCACGCGGAAAAGTTCGTCCTTAAACTTCTGCCAGTGGCCACTCTTTTCGTACAGGTCCTTTTTGGTGATATGCGGGATTTCAACCTTCTGATACCCTTCCTTTTTTCGGAGTTCCCACACAAAGTCGTCCAAAGTGTTTCGGAGCATCGTTCCCTTCGGCGTCCAGAGGGGAAGACCCGCTCCTACCAATTCGGAAAAGGTAAAGAGGTCAAGTTCCTTCCCGAGCTTTTTATGGTCGCGTTTCTCGGCTTCTGTGCGTTGCGTCACATACGCCTCAAGCTTTTCCTTAGTTTCAAACGCGAGGCCGTAAATGCGGGTGAGCATCTTATTTTTTTCATCGCCACGCCAGTACGCTCCCGCGATGCGGTCCAGTTTCCAACCTGCGTTTCGCATTTCTTTCGCGTCGTTCGTGTGCCCGCCACGACAAAGGTCGGTAAACGTACCCGAGGTATAGAGCGTGATTTTTTCACCCTTCTCCTCAATGCCATCAATGAGTTCCAGTTTATAGGGATTACCGTCAAACCGCTTTCGCGCCTCGGCAGGAGTTACTTCTTGCCCCTCAAAGCCTTTCCAGCTTTTTACAATCTCTCGCATCTTGTTCTCAATCGTTCCAAGGTCGGCCTCACTCGGGGGGGTGGTGAACTCGCAGTCATAGTAAAAACCGTTATCAATTGAGGGACCCAAGGTGAGCTTGGTATCGGGGTAAAGTTCCAGCACCGCCGCGGCGAGCAGGTGGGCGAGCGAGTGGCGGATATGAGATAGGTGTTCATTCTCTGACATGGAGGAAATCATACTACACTTTATAAACTTTATGAACTTTTGACTTTATAAACTATTTGAGTTCTTTTACTTTCTCCGCTATCAGCGAAGGGGTCCCGTTTCGGGTGGAGTAACGGCCTTTGATGGCGATACAACTTTCGGAAGCGAGCAGTTTTTTGAATTCCTCGTACACTTTTGGGAACACTACCACTTCAAGTGTGGAGGTGAAGTCGGCGACACGCAGAAATGCCATCGTATCGTTCTTTTTCGTAATGATGGGTTTTACTTCTTCAATAATTCCGCCGATAACAACGGTCATGCCTTCACGCATTTCTTCTTTTACGCGCGCGATGGTGAACTCGCGCTTTTCCAGAATGTCGCGAAACTTATCAAGCGGATGTCCGGAAATATAGAGACCAAGGAGCTCTTTTTCCCACGCGAGTTTTTCCTCCATTGTGGCGGGTACGGCTTCAAGGAGCTTAAGCGATGGCATCGCAATCGCACTTCCAAGACCGCCAAAAAGCGAGTCCTGACCCGCGGGTCCCTTCCCGCTTTGTTTGCTTTGTTCAAGGAGAAGTTCAATGTTTGCGAGCATCTGCCCACGTTCACCAAACTCATCAAGCGCTCCGGCTTTGATAAGCGCCTCAAGGGATTTTTTGTTCAGGCCTGCCTGCCGCGACGTGCCTTGCGGCGCAGGCAGGTTGCGGTCGTTTACGCGTTCCAAGAAATCCGCGAGAGATTTAAACGGTCCGCGCTCCTTTCGTTCTTTGATAATGGTATGCGAAATGCCTTCACCGAAGTTTTTGATGGTCATCAGGCCAAATCTAATCTTGTCAGTTGTAAGTTGAGGCTTCACCACGGTGAATTGGCTGTAACTTTCATTTATAGACGGTGGCAAAACTGGTATTCCCATTCGTTTACACTCGTGAATGATTTCTCCCACTTTTTCCACATCACCCGATTCGGCGGTAAGCACCGCGGACATATAGATAGCGGGGAAGTTTGCCTTCATATACGCCGTTTGGTACGCGACACGGCCGTAGCTCGCGGCGTGCGCCTTTCCGAAACCGTACGCGGCGAAGGGCTCAATAAGGCTCCAGAGTTTGTCCGCTTTTTCTTTGGTGAGCCCATTCTTCACGAA
Source organism: bacterium (assembly GCA_030649775.1). Classification (GTDB taxonomy): domain Bacteria; phylum Patescibacteriota; class Minisyncoccia; order Phycocordibacterales; family UBA10002; genus UBA10002. The sequence continues at coordinate 28,177 of JAUSFR010000077.1, forward strand.
ACCGGCGAGCAGTTTTTCTTTTTGTGCTTCCATTTCCGCGGGGATTTTCTTTCCCATCGCTTTGCGGAGTTTATCGGCTTCAAGCCAGCTGTATCCGGCGAGCTTAATGGAGATAAGGAGCACGTCGTCTTGGTAGGTGATGACGCCGTAAGAGTCTGCAAGAATTTCCTTGAGGCGCGGGTCCAGATATTGCACCAGTCCTGGTTTGTGTTTACGTTCAATGTACTGCGGAATAGACTCCATCGGACCGGGGCGGTAGAGCGCGACCATTGCGTTGATATCGTGAATGGAAGACGGCTTCAGCTCTTTGAGATAACGCGTCATACCTGCGCCGTTTAGCTGAAAGAGACCTCCGGTTTCGCCGAGCGCGAGCATATCAAAGGTCTTTTTGTCGGCGAGTGGAACGTTTTCAATATCAATCGTGATGCCGTCAATTTTCTGTACACGGTCTACCGCGTCCGCGAGAATGGATAGGTTCCTGATGCCGAGAAAGTCAAACTTGAGGAGGCCCGCGTCTTCGACCGCGTGCATATCGTACTGGGTAATGAGCTTTCCGCCTTTGGGGTCGAGCTGGAGCGGGACGAAATCGGTGAGCGCGGTTGGGGCGATAACGACACCCGCCGCGTGCACGCTGATGTGGCGGGCGCACCCTTCAATTTTCTTCGCCATATCAATCACGGTCTTCGTATCCGCGTCGTCTTTATAGAGTTTTGAAAGTTCGGGGACAAGTTCAAGCGCGCGGTCTATGGACATCGGGAAACCCTGCGAGCCAAAGGGGATGAGCTTCGCGATGCGGTCGCCGAGGGAATATTCAAACCCCATCGCGCGCGCGATGTCGCGCACGCTTCCACGCGCCATCATCGTTCCGAAGGTTCCAATCTGGGCTACTTTATCCGCCCCGTATTTCTTTTTCGCGTACTCTATCATTTCGTCGCGCCGATTATCGGCGTAGTCCATATCAATATCGGGCGCGGACGGACGTTCGGGGTTGAGGAAGCGTTCAAAGGGAAGTTTGTATTCAAACGGGTCTACGTTCGTGATGCCGGCAAGGTAGGTCACCATTGAACCTGCGACCGAGCCACGAATGGTTGTGAGAATGCCCTGTTCGTGCGCGAAACGGAGGAGGTCGGCGACCACGAGAAAGTAAGGGGCGTAGCCCTTGGTTTTGATAATCCCGAGTTCGTAGGCAACGCGTTTTAGAAGCTCCGGCGTCTGCTCCATGTTCCGACGCTCTATACCTGACGTCACCATTTTCTGAAGCTCGTCGTCGTAACTCTCGCCGTTTTTGGTTTTGTAGTCGGGGAAGACCCATTTGCCGAGCGTGAGTTCAAGAGTGCACGCGTCAGCGATTTTGCCGGTATTTGCAATGGCTTCAGGAATGTCGGCAAACAGCCCCACAACCTTTTCGGGCGGTAAAAATGAAAAATCAGAATCGTCCGTGCGCATATCCTTCGGCTCACCTTGTGAATTAACGAGAAGAAGTGTTTCGCGCGCCTTTTTTTCTTCGGGGAAGAGATAGTAGACCTCTTGCGACGCAACAAGTGGTACGTTGTGCTTCTGTCCGAACGCAATTACTTTTTTCATCAGCTCGTCGTGTCCTTCAATCTGGGGGTGCCGACTCACTTCAAGATAAAAACCGTCCTTGCCGAAGAGGTCTTGATAGTAGTTGAGGCGTGCGAGCGCCGATTCGTCGTCGGCCGTTGAGATAAAAGGGTGAATATCGGCATCAAACGCAGGCGCAATCGCAAAGAGCCCCTCGGCGTGCTCGGCGAGAATTTCGCGGTCAATGCGCGGTTTGTAGTAAAAGCCTTCAAGGCTGGCGCGACTTGCGAGCTTCAAAAGATTGCGATATCCGATTTCATTCTTGGCAAGAAGAAGCAGACGGTGCCTGCGATTATCTACACCGGTTTGCTTGTCCAGCCTTGTACGAACTGCCATATACGCGTGCATGCCGATAATGGGTTTCAGTCCCGCACTCTTGCATTCCTTATAAAACTCTATCGCTCCGTACAGGTTGCCGTTGTCGGTGAGGGCAAGGGCCGTCAATCCTTGTTTTTTTGCATACGCGACAAGGTCGGGAATCTTCGGCAAGGCCGACAGTAAGCTATAGTGGCTATGCACGTTTAGAGGTACAAATTTTGACATATAGATAGCTAGTGGCTACTTGCCCCGTGGGAGCGGAGCGACTTTACGGGGTGCACACTCCGGGGGGTATACGACATCCCGCTAGTATACGTTTTCCACAGTTGCTAAACAATCCGCCTGCAAGGTGATATACTTACTCCACCATTAGTTTAGAACTCTTATGAACCCCACATCATTCAAAAAGGGTTTTACCCTCATAGAACTCCTCGTTGTTATCGCGATTATCGGCCTGCTTTCATCCATCGTGTTCGCCAGCCTCACAAGTGCCCGTAAAAAAGCGAGGGATGCACGGCGACTTAGTGACGTGGCTACGATTAGAACCGCACTTAATCTCTATGCCTCGGACACTGGGGTATTTCCAGACGGAAACTTTTTCACTGCCGGAAATTTAGCGAATACCCCGGGTAACCGGTGGTCAATTTTGGAAGGATTAGTGAATGGGAAATTACCAACTGACCCGTTGTTGAATTGTTGGAGTGGACTAGACTCATCAGGGCAGGCGTGTACGGGCACTGGGTACTATGAGTACTGGAAAAGCTATCCTATTGGCACAGCGGGGGCCACTACCTGTTTTGGGAAAACAATACTGCGAATGTACGGAGGTATGGAAGCCGGACCCCAAATACATCAATGTGACGAACAATACGCCGGAAACGCGGTATCGGATTTTCTCTTCAAGCCGTAGGTTTAGAACTCTTATGAACCCCACATCATTCAAAAAGGGTTTTACCCTCATAGAACTCCTCGTTGTCATTGCGATTATCGGACTGCTCTCCAGCATTATCTTCGCCTCGCTCACCACCGCGAGAATGAAGGGGAGGGACGCGGTCAGACTCTCGGGGATGAATGAGATTCAAAAGGCACTTGAACTCTATTATGCGAACCACGGAAAGTACCCCGATACAATATATGGTACCGAAGGAGCATTGGGTTGTAGTGGCTGGGATATCGGCTATTTCAACTCAAGCGACACCTTCATACCCCAGCTCGTAACCGACGGAATCTTTACCAAAACGCCAGGTGACCCGACCACGACGGGGTGCAACGGCTATTATTATTTCAGGTACGTCGCGGCCAGTTGGTATCCGGCGAACGGTTGTCAGAACAAATCGTTTTACGTGCTCGGTATCAGAAATCTTGAAGCGACCACCGGTATTTACCCGAACAATCCCGGATGGGACTGCACCATTCAGCATTGGAACACTGGTTCCTTTGAATGGTTTACGGGCAAATACGAAGATTAGTGCGAATGAAGTATCTTGTAGGCATTGATGAAGTGGGGCGGGGCCCGCTCGCGGGCCCGCTGTGCGTAGGGGCATTTCTGGTGGAGCGTACAAAACTCCCGAAGTATCTTCGGGAGTTTCGCGGTATCAAAGACTCCAAACAGCTCTCTCCCGAGGAGAGAGCTCTGTGGTTTGGGCGAATCCGCACCGCGACACGCAGAGGGGAATGTCGTTTCAGTACGGCTTTTGTCCGAGCGGAAAAAATTGACCGAGAGGGAATGGCGAAAGCGCTCCGTCTTGCGGTCGGGCGCGTACTCCACAAACTCGCGGTTTCTCCGGAGAACTGTTTCGTGCTTCTTGACGGCACCTTGCGAGCGCCAGCCTTTTTCCCGTTGCAGGAAAGCATTATAGATGGAGACGAGAACGAACCGCTTATAGCGACTGCGTCTATCGTTGCCAAGGTACGTAGGGACAAGCATATGGCCTTGCTCGCGAAACGTTTTCCCGAATACGGATTTGAAGCACACAAGGGATATGGGACGAAGAAGCACTATGAAGCGCTACGAAGGCACGGGATTTCGGAAGTACACCGAAAGAGTTTCCTCCGAAAATTTTTGAATGTTTAATTTTGTAATTTTTAAATAATTCTTCAATGTCCAAATTTTTAAATTCGGTCATTATTTAAAAATTGGACAGTAAAAATTAAAAATTCATACCGTATTGCTTTTTTTGCCCCAGTGCGGTATGGTACTTCCCATGGTAGTCCGAATGCGGTCAACGAAATCCCATCGAAATAACCGACGCTCACACTTTAAGCTTGTGGCGCCGAGTTCTTCCGTGTGTGATTCCTGCAAGAAACCGCGACCCTCACATAGCGTTTGTCCCCATTGCGGAAAGTACCGTGGTCGGGTTATTGTTGATGTACAGGCGAAGATAGACAAGAAGCTGAAGAAGCAGAAAGAGAAAGAAAAGGCGGGAGCAAAGTAAAGCACAAACCACAGTACACAAAAACCCAGACAGGACACAGAACCTCAAAACACAAACAAGGAAAGAAGCATTGTTTGAAAAGTTTGTATTTTGTGATTTGTTTGGAATTTGGAAATTGTGATTTGTACATTTCCATCTTATGGCTAACCGGCACCTTGCAAGGTCAATCGTTCTCCAAACCCTCTACGAGTGGGATTTTAGAAAGTTGCCTGTTGCACAAGCAAAGGTTCTCCTCAAGCGTAATATCGGCGAATTCGCGCCGGGTCTCACCGACTCCGATTTTTTGGATGAGCTTCTTTCGCATATTCTCTCCAAACGAGAAGACCTTGACCGTATTATCGGAAAGGCTGCTCCCGATTGGCCGATAGATAAAATATCGCCGATAGACCGCAATGTCCTTCGTCTCGGGCTCTTTGAGCTCCTGTTCTCCGACAAAGAAGAGGTTCCGGCGAAGGTTGCCATCAATGAGGCGATTGAACTTGCGAAGACCTTTGGTGGAGACAACAGTGGCAAATTTGTGAATGGTGTACTTGGCTCCATCTACAAGGAGCTCGGTGAGCCCGGCAAGGAAGCCGCTCCACGCAAGAAAAAAATGGACGTGCCGTTTGAGAAGATGCCGATACAAAATCTTGTCGGCGCGGTCGTCTACGCAAAGGACAAGAAGGATATTTATCTCGCGCTTGTGCACGACATCTTCGGACACTGGACGCTTTCCAAGGGGAAGCTCCTGCCGAATGAAGACGTGATGATTGGAGCGGTGCGGAAGATAAAGGAGGAGATTAACGCCGACATTACCCTCAAGGACGAGCTGGGCAAAAACGAATATGTCGCGTCCGACCCCGAACTCGGCAAAATACGAAAACAGGTGCATTACTTTCTCGCCGAGTCGCCGTTTAATCCGCTGAAGCTCGAGAAGACGGGGGGACTGGACGATGTACGTTGGTTCAGACTGAGCGATATTTTGGAACTCAACTTTTATGAAGACATTTTGCCGATAGTGACGAAAGCAATCAATTTATTACTTAAGAAGTAATCACTAAAGCTCGAAGGAAAGAAAGCTCTAAGCTCGAAGAAAAAACTTTTTAAGTTTTAAGACTTAAGAATTCTTCGAACTTCGAACTTCGTGCTTCGAACTTCTGGTTCAATGAGTCCGGACTTTGGCAGTTTCGAAAAACACCTCGGTATCACCTTTAAGGATAAGAATTTACTCCGCACTGCTTTCACGCACCGCTCGTACCTCAACGAAAACCGAAAAAGTGGGATGGAACACAACGAACGTCTTGAGTTCTTGGGAGACGCGGTACTGGAGCTTATCGTGACCGAATATCTGTTCGGAAAATACCCCGACCGAAACGAGGGCGACCTTACCTCGTACCGCTCCGCGCTCGTCAATGCCGTCACGCTCGCCGGTGTTGCCGAGAAGCTGGGGATGAATGATTTTCTCCTACTCTCTCGCGGAGAAACCAAAGACACCGGACGCGCTCGGCAGGTCATTCTCGCGAATACGATTGAAGCGTTCATCGGCGCGCTTTATCTTGATGGTGGGTACGAAGCGACAAAAGGCTTTGTCAGCAAACATATTTTCAAACTTATTGATGACATTGTGCACAAAAAAACGTGGCTTGACGCGAAGAGTCATTTTCAGGAAAAAGCACAGGAGATTGCGGGCGTAACGCCCTCTTACGAAACCGTCAAAGCGGACGGACCCGACCACGACAAAAAGTTTACGGTCGCCGTCTTTCTCGGCAAGGAAAAAATCGCCGAAGGAGAAGGGAAGTCCAAGCAGGAAGCCGAACAGCAAGCGGCAAAGATGGGACTCGAAGCCAAGAATTGGGAGTAGTTCTTACTTCATAGTACCCCGTATTTTTTCGTTTTCAATCTATTTCTCCGCACCTGCTCACCCTAACTAAAGAAGTAACTAATTATACCAAGTAGCACCTATCGGTATTACTTGGTATAATTGGGACTATGGAGATGTTCCCCAATAAGGAGGCGAAAAAGAAGAAGAGAGGAGTAAAACGAATCTATAGTCCGACAAAGATGAAGATTCTTTTGTTGCTTCAGGCCGGAGTCGCACTTTCATTTGCGGGCACGCTTTCGAAGCAGTTTCGGATTTTGGGAGAACTTGCGGATGAGTGGAAAGGCGTTGAGCGTGCATACCTCTCGCGGATTATCCGGGAGTTTTATACCGACCGGTTGGTTTCCATGACCGAAAATGGGAATGGTACTGTAACTGCCGTACTAACCGAAAAAGGGAAGAAGCGCGCTATTACGTTCAATTTAAGCTGTATGGAAGTCAGGGTCCCCGAAGTATGGGATGGACTCTGGCACATGGTAATCTTTGATATTCCCGAAAAATATAAGGTCGCTCGATATTCTCTCCGTGATAAACTCCTTGCCCTCGGCTTCTTTCAATGTCAGAAGTCGGTCTATATTCACCCATTCTCGTGTGAGGATGAAGTCGATTTCATCTCAAACTTTTTTAAAGTAGGACGTTATGTGCGCTACGGCGTCATAAAGCGCATCACCAATGAAGAGGAGCTTCTCCTTAGGTTTAACCTCAAGAAACCCATTTAGCGCATCAATTATTTATTCCAAGTAGCACCTATCGGTGCTACTTGGAATAATGTGAAAAAGCTTGCGGGCTTGCTGTTCTTCGTTTTTTGTTGTAGTGTGCGACGAGAAAAATCGAAGCGGTGTGTGCCGTTATCGCCTTCACGAAAGTTGAACCTTACACAATCTATGACCGACCATTCTGAAAAAACTGAAGTGGATGTCTCCGATATCCTAAACGCTGCAGGCATCGCCTGCAAAGGCATCATCATTGAGCAAGAGCCGGGGATGTACCCTCACAAGAAGCGGATTTCCGATAACTGGTCTTACTTTACGGCTGCCACTTTTCGGCATCTGTATGCAGAACATAATGCGAGCCCTTCATCTGTCGCTATCGTTGGCATTGGAAATGGCATTGAAGGCAGTGCCGCCGTGAGGGCATTTCCGAGTTCGCTTAAGACTCTCTACATCAGCGATGTGGATGAAGGTGTTGTTGCTGGCGCGTCCAGGAACATACGACGGAATCTTCCCAAGCGGAGTCGCGTGAAGATTGAACCGTTCATCGGCTCATTTTGCGAGCCACTTGTGGAGAGGGGAGTGCGCGCCGATATCGTGTTCGCCAACATTCCGAATCTTCCGGCAGCACAAGGAGCGGACCTTTCCGGTGGCGCAGAAAAGGGGACGTTCCTACGTCCCGAATTGTACGAGGGGTACCATCCGCCTCAAAAGTACATCAAGTGGGCGCTCGGTGCCCAGTATGCGTATCTTATGAGCGCGAAGGACGCGCTTACTGAAAGAGGCTCTGTCTTCACCGAAGTCGGAGGTCGTGTTCCGCTCGCGCTCCTCAGCGAGCTGTTTGAAGAAACAGGATACCGTGCCGAAGAGGTTCTGGTCGGTTTCAAAGAGCAGACGGAACCGCTCATAGACTTCCTTGGCTATCGTGCATTTGAGGAGGAGTACGGTGTCGCATTTGATTTCTATAAATACGAACCGGCCCTTGCGACACTCGAGGAGTTTGGGAAGGGAAACATCATTCAGGAATCAGGCGAAGTTTGTAAGACCGCGCTTGAACGGCACAGGGTTACTGCGGGGGAAGCGGTACAACTCTTTCACAGGCAGGTCGCCGTTGGTCACACGGTCCACATCATCAAAGGGACGAAACGAAAATTGTAATTGCTACGGGCGGGAGAAACCAATTCTCCCGCCTGCTTTTTTATTTACCCCTTAATTGCTATGATTAGGGCGTATTTTTATGAATCTGGATTCCAGCTTTCGCCTGCCTGCGCAGGCAGGCTGGAATGACACACGGCTATGTATTTAAAGAGTCTTGAATTAACGGGGTTTAAATCGTTCGCCAAGAAGACCGAACTCTCTTTCAACACGCCGATAACTTCCATCGTGGGGCCGAACGGGAGCGGAAAGAGCAACACCGCCGAGGCATTCCGTTTTGTGCTGGGGGAACAGTCCATCAAGAGTATGCGCGGGAAACGCACCGAGGACCTCATTTGGAACGGCTCTCCCGAAGTAGGACGCTCAAACCGCGCGTCGGTGAAACTCATGTTTGATAACCGAAAACGTCTCTTAAATCTTGATGTTGATGAGGTGACGATTGAGCGCGTCATCTACCGTGATTCGGGAAGCGAGTATATGGTAAACGGCTCGCCGGTTCGGCTTCGCGATATTGTAGAGCTCCTTGCAGGCGCGCATATCGGCGCGTCGGGACATCACATCATTTCGCAGGGCGAAGCGGACAGGATTCTGAACGCCAATATGCGTGAACGGCGGGAGATGATTGAGGACGCGCTCGGACTCAAGATTTTTGAGTGGAAACGCGAAGAGTCGGAGAGGAAACTCCTGAAGACCGAAGAAAATATGAAGCAAGTGGCCAGTCTTCGACGGGAAATCGCTCCGCATATCTCCTTTCTCAAAAAACAGGTTGAAAAAATAGAGAAGACGAAACAGCTTAAGGAAGAACTCCGAGGACTGTACCTGGATTATCTGAAGCGGGAGCATACCTATATCACCGAGTCCAAACGAAAGATTTCGGAGGAGGAGAGCGCGCCGAAAGCGGAACTTGCCGATTTGGAACAGAAACTTTCCGCGTCAAAAAAAATTCTTGAAGAAACGCACGGCGCGGACGCGAAGACACAAGCGATTATCGCGGTTGAGGAGCGTCTAGGTAGCCTCCGTAGGGAGCGAGAAAGCCTCTCCCGCGACATTGGACGACTTGAGGGTGAGATAGCCTCCGCCGAGCGTATGAAGAGCGCCACAGAGTTGACCAAAGTAAGTGAAGCGCTTATTCCCATTTCCGAGGTAGAGTCCATTGCAAAGGAGGTGGAGGAGGCGTTTCAAACCGAGGATATCGGTCTTTTGAAGCGAGCGCTTGAAACGGTGAAGCACGCTCTTTCGGGACTTTTGGATAAATATCGCCAGAAGAAAAATCCAAGCCTTGAAGGGTTTGAGCGGGAGATTTTGTCCTTGCGCGAAAAGAAACAAGAGGCGGAGAAAAAGCTCTCGGACATTCAATCGTCCGAGCGGGAAGTATCGGAAGACGAAAAGAAACTTCGTTTGGATATTGAGCGTGAAAAAGACTCAAGCCGTGACGCGGAGAAGGACGTGTTCCGTATTATGGCTCGCCAAAATGAGCTTCATGGGACGCTGAATGCGCTTCGGGTGAGGCTGTCCGAGCTTCTACATCTGGAAGGGGACTTTAAGCGTGAACTTACCGAAGGGATACTTCTCGTAGGGAGAGAGCTTATAGAATTTGAAAATGTAAAAATCAAAAATCAAAATGAGGAAGAGATACAGCCCTCGGAGTTTTTGAGGGAAGAAAGAAGTGTCCAGGAAGAGAGACGGCGCAAGGTGGAGAAGCTCAAAATTCGCATTGAAGACGCGGGCGGGGGAAGCGGAGCGGAGGTTCTCAAAGAGTTTGCGGAGGCGACCGAGCGAGACCAGTTTCTGGCGAGAGAGCTCGCCGACCTGGAAAAAGGAGCCGAGACTCTCAAACAGCTTATCGCTGAGCTTTCTCTGAAGCTTGATGAGGAGTTTCGTGAGGGTATTCTAAAGATAAACAAAGAGTTCCAAAACTATTTCTCCCTTATGTTCGGGGGCGGTTCGGCAAAACTTTCGGTCGCAAAGCCCGAGAAGAAAGTACGGCGAGAAATGGACGACCTCCTCGCGAGCGAAGAAGGCGTTTCCATACCAGAAGAGGAAGAAAAGGAGACGGGTATTGATATTGAGGTGAATTTGCCTCGCAAGAAAATCAAGGGACTGATGATGCTCTCCGGAGGGGAGCGAGCGCTTACCTCCATCGCGCTTCTTTTCGCGATGTCGCAGGTGAAGCCCCCGCCGTTCATCATTCTTGATGAAACGGATGCGGCGCTTGATGAGGCGAATTCCAAGAAATACGGTGATATGGTGGAAAACCTCTCCAAACACTCCCAGCTTATTCTCATCACCCACAATCGCGAGACGATGTCGCGTGCCGGAGTTATCTATGGTGTCACGATGGACAAGAGTGGCGTTTCCAAACTGCTCTCAATCGCGTTTGATGAAGCGGTGGCGGTAGCGAAATGACCCCGACTCGAGTCGGGGTCATCCCGCACTTGATGCGGGATCTAGATTTGAAAGTAAGCTAAAAAGAATGAGCTATCACTACGCCTATCTTCTCGGGATTGACCTGCTGATGTTCTTGCCGGCATTTCTCGTATTCTTTTTGTGGAGAAAAGATTTACGAAAAGAAATGCTTATCGCGGGGTCTGTATTTGGCGTCGTCGCGTTCTTGAGTGAGCCGATATTTATTCTCCACTACTGGACTCCGGAGTATCTTTTTCCACTTTCCTATAAAGGACTCGCGCTCGGCTCTCTGGAAGATTTTCTTTATGGATTTCTCAAGGGTGGTGTGTCCGCAGTTATTTTTGAGGTGCTGTTCCGAGAAAAGTTTTCGCGAAAAAAGGTGAGGACGCATCACTGGAAGCAGATGATAGTCCCGATATACGCTCTGGGAACCGCGCTTTTTATTATTCCCACGGTACTTTTTTCGTGGAATCCGATTTATACCAGCGCGCTCGCCGTCGTAGTATTCCTCGTACCGCTCGCGCTTTATCGGCGCGACCTGCTTCCCGAGGCATTTACAAGCGGAGTACTGATGATGCTTCTTACCTTTATCGGGTACAAGCTGGTATTTATATTTTTCCCCGACATTATTCCTCTGTGGTGGAAACTTTCAAATCTCTCGGGAGTAATGCTTTCCGGTATTCCGGCTGAAGAAATGCTTGAGTCGTTTGTCGTCGGCTTTTTTGGCGGACCGTTTTATGAATTCTTTAATGGTCTTCGGCTCAAAAGATACACAGATATGAAGAGATAAAAAACCGCGTTCCGGTAAAGGAACGCGTGGTTACGAGGTATGATGGTCCTTAGGTGTCCAGTTCTTCAAAGGCGTTGGCAGGGAAAGCGCTGATTTTGCCCACGAGGTTTAGAAGTGGCTCTCTGGTATTGTCATCTTCAAACTGCAACTGCACGGTGCAGAGAATTCCTCTCTCAATGATTATGCTCTTGTTGACACTGATAACCCTTCTCTTGGCGATGATTTGTGTTCCTGGCTGGAATATCTGTATCGGTAGTGTACTCATAGGAAATAAAGTTGGGGGCAGTGAGTGTGAGAACTTTCTCTATCTTAGGTAACTCATTTTCTTTGTCAAAAATTACACGAGCCGGTAGTCCAGTGTTTTTCGCTCCACATCAGCGCCGACAACTTTGAAACGTACTTTATCGCCAAGAGAGTAGCGCTTTTTGGTACGTTCTCCAACCACCGAGTACGTTTTTTCATCCAATACATAGTAATCGCCCGTGAGGTCTCGCAGTTTTACCATTCCCTCCGAGCGAGTATCTTTTTCTTCCACATAAATACCCCATTCGGTTACGCCCGAAATAATACCTTCAAACTCTTTCCCGATACGCTCCTCCATATATTCCACCTGCTTGAGTTTGATGGATTCGCGCTCGGCTTCCGCGGCTGAAATTTCCCGCTTGGTGGCGTCCGCCGCCATTTTTTCAAGCTGTGCCATTTTCTGTGGGTCTACCTTATGTTTCTCCTGTATTGCAAAAAGCGAACGGTGTACCAGAAGGTCGGGGTACCGCCTGATAGGTGAGGTGAAATGCGTGTAGTGTTCAAAGGCGAGTCCGAAGTGCCCGATATTCATCGTGGAGTACACGGCCTTCGCCATACTGCGAATAGCCGCGGTCTTAATGAGCGATTCGGAGGCGTGACCCTGAATTGTATTGAAAAGCGCCTGCAAATCTTTCCCGCTCACACTACCGTCTTTCTGCACCGAAAGGTCGTGTCCAAGTGCCCGCACAAAAATGCCGAGCTGTTCCAGCTTTTCGCGGTTCGGCTCGTCGTGGGTGCGGTAAATAAACTGAAGTTTACCCCCCGCCTTCATGGCGGTCTTTGAAAAGTGATGGGCGACTTCGCGGTTCGCGAGAAGCATAAACTCTTCAATGAGCTTGTGCGTATCAAGGCGTTTCTTTTTGTAGACGCGGATAGGGTGTCCCGTCTCATCAAGTTCAAACGCGACTTCGTCCTGTTCAAAATCAATCGCACCCTGCTTTGTTTTCTCCGCGCGCAGTTTCTTCGCGATGGAGTTCAGCGTGAGCAGAGCCTCGCGAAGTTTTTCCGTAAGAGTCAGACTCTCTCTGCCGAGAGTCTGACTCTTGCGAAGCGCTTCATCAATGACCTCTTGCGCCGTTTCGTAGGTGAAGCGCATCTGCGAGTGTATGACTCCCTTACCGAACCAGCGGTCGTGGATATGACCCTTTTCGTCCATTTCAAAGACCGCCGAGAAGGCGAGGCGGTCCACGTTGGGGTTCAGCGAACAGAGGTCGTTTGAAAGCGCGTGGGGAAGCATCGGAATAGTCCGGTCTACAAGATAGACGGACGTACCACGCGCCCGCGCCTCGCGGTCAAGCGCCGTTCCTTCACGAACATAGTGCGACACATCCGCTATATGAATTCCGATTTCATAGTTTCCATTTGTGATTTCGCGAAGCGATAGTGCATCATCAAAATCTTTCGCGTTCGCGGGGTCAATGGTAAAGAGGGTAGTGGTGCGGAAATCTCGCCGTTTTGCAATCTCATCCGTCGAAATTGGCGAGCCGGTTTCTTTGAGGAGTCTCTGCGCCTCTTCGGCAATTTTTTCTGCCTCGGCTTCAACTTCTCGGGGGAAAGCATTCTCAAATCCGCGTTCAAGAATGATGGACTCCATTTCCACCTCGTGCTCACCCTTTTTGCCAATGACTTTGAGTATCTCACCCGTGGGCTCGCTACCGTCTTTCCACTCCCGTATTTCAACCAAAGCTTTGTATCCCTTCTGCGCTTCTCGCGGAGGGCGAGGTATGACTATCTTTGCGTACATCCGAAAGTCATCTGGCACGAGGAGAAGCCTAGTTCCACTCTCCTCAATCGTCCCGACAAAGCGCATTTTGGCGCGAGTGATAATCCGCACTACCTTTCCCGTCCGTCTTCCTCGCACTTTCTCTTTGAGTACCTCCACCTCTACTTCGTCACGGTTAAGCGCCGTGTGGAGATTCGGCGTTTCAATCATAATATCCTCTTTGTGCTTTTCGTCCTCAATAAAGCCCACGGCTCGCGAGTTCACGCTCAAAACACCCGCAATCGTGGAGCTAGGATGCTTTTCCTTGGTTTGTATAGACGAATACTTGTTTTTCACGCTGTCACTATAACACAGAAGGACGAATTATGAAGTATGCAGTATGAAAAATTGACGGGGAGATGTTATTCTGCTACCATCTCGCCTATGTTGAAGATAAGACTACAGCGAGTGGCCAGGAAGCATATCCCGATTTTTCGGGTGGTTTTAACCGACTCCAAAAACTCCACAAAAAGCGGTAAGTTCCACGAAGTGCTCGGCACCTACAACCTCATGACCGACGAGAAGAAGGTGGACGCCGAACGCATTAAATATTGGATTTCCAAAGGAGCCCAGCCGTCGGGCACGGTCCACAATTACCTCGTTCACGAACGTATTATTCCGGGAAAGAAAATAAACGTACTCCCGAGACGAACCCCTATCAAGAAGGAAGAAACGGCCCCTGCTTCGCCAAAGGCTACGCAGGGCGAGCCCACAGTAGTAGCGACTCCGGTGGCCGAGGCTTCAGCCGAAGCACCAAAGGCTTAATTAAATCTCCTACGAACAACCCGCTTT
>JAUSFR010000083.1 GCA_030649775.1 bacterium
GTATTATTCCGGGAAAGAAAATAAACGTACTCCCGAGACGAACCCCTATCAAGAAGGAAGTAGCACCAGTAGCCGAAGCCCCAAAGGCAGAAACCGCTCCGGTGGCCGAGGCTCCCGCTGAAGCACCAAAGGCCTAGAGCCTGTTCAGAATCTAACCGCATCATAGGGTTAGAGACTGCCTTGCCTGCCGAAATGTCCAAAATTCTGCTGCAAAGCGCGTCTTTCTCGTCAGCGTATCTTGATATGCTTCCTCAAAATCCCCGATTTTTACCACACGGGTACTTCTGTTTTTGTAAACAAAAACAAGTCGCGCAACGAATTTTGAACATTTCACCTAGGCATTAGATTCTGAACAGGCTCTAAAACTCCTACAAACAACCCGCTTTCAGCGGGTTGTTTTCGTGTGGACGAGCGTTTGGGAGTATGCTACGCTTTTGGGTAGCAGTATAACTGCACGGTCGAATTTTCTTTAAGAAGATTAGTAAAAGATACGAACTCTGGCACAGGAAAGTGAGGTTGCATTTCTGGAGTACGTCGTAAAGGCGCTCGTAGACGCTCCGGATGACGTCAAAATTGTCCGAACAGTTGACGAGATGGGAGTTCTTCTCACGCTCTCAATTAGCCCCGTTGATATGGGCAAAGTTATCGGTCGCTCGGGCAATACCGCCAAAGCTATCCGAACCCTTCTCCGCGTCGTCGGTATGAAGAACAACGCCCGCGTAAACCTCAAAATCAACGAACCCGAAGGCGGAATGCGCCCCGAACGTTCTACGACGAAGAGCGTTGACGAAGCGATGGAAGACCTCAAGATATAAATTAGGCACTAGGCTCTAGGAAACTAGGCACTAGGAAAACACAAAACCGCCCCGACTGACGTCGGGGCGGTTTTGTGTTGAGAGATGCTTTTTACGAGCGATTGTGATAGGTTATTCGCAACGAAAGGTTCTTATGACAACTATGAAAAGACGGTTTGTTCGCGCGGAAGTTGACGACTACAGCGAGATTGCCAAGGCCGCCCAGGCCGATGCGTTCGGATTCGGTGACCTCCAGGAAGAGCAGGATTTTGAGGCGGTTCAACAGTTTCGGGACAATGTGGCAAAGACGTTTGAGCGGTTTGATGCCACGATGTGTGCCCTCTGCGAGGGCGACGAGGCAGAGTTAGGAAACTGGGCCTGTCGGATGCGGACGGTGGTGGAGAATTTGGATAAGCTTGACCGTTCCCTCGCGTTTAAAGGCAAACGCCAGTTCAACTGGCCGGAGGTACTCGGTGCGATGGGATGCTTGAACGCACTCCGCGTCGCAACCGAGCAAACCGTTCACCGCAACACCAAACCGGAGACTCGCTTCGACTAACCGCGTTTCGTATTTTTACT
Source organism: bacterium (assembly GCA_030649775.1). Classification (GTDB taxonomy): domain Bacteria; phylum Patescibacteriota; class Minisyncoccia; order Phycocordibacterales; family UBA10002; genus UBA10002. Next base: position 1,374 of record JAUSFR010000083.1, read on the forward strand.
ATCGGGCCCCAAACCTCGGGGCCTTTTTTCTTGACAGCAACTCCCGCGAGTGTAGTGTAGGGGGGAATACCGTCAAACCTTAACGAAAGGAAATGCAGTTTATGAACATTGCAATCGTTGGAGAGCATGGCCAAATGGTGAGAGCCATGATTGGTGCCTTGGACAAACATCAGCCACGGCCAAAGATGACAGGCAACCTCAAAATAGTCGATTCCTTCTGGTCTGCTGGTCAAGCACCGTGTGTGCATGACTGTGTTTCCAAAGCGGACGTTGTCATTGATTTCAGTGTGCCACAGCTCACGAGTCATGTACTTGCCCTCTGCGACTATCATTCCAAACCCGCCGTTATCGGTACCACCGGACACGGAGGAGGGTCCTGCGCGAGCTTTTGTGATTGGAACACATTCGCCAAGAAAGTCCCCTTTGTAAGGGCTTCAAATTACTCGGTCGGGATGAACACCTTGTTCTGGCTTGCTCGCAAAACAGCAGAGGTTCTCGGCCCGGAGTATGATTTGGAAGTGATGGAAGTACACCACCGAAGGAAGAAAGATGCTCCAAGTGGAAGTGCCAAGACCTTGGGTGTTGCTCTCTCTCACGCCCGTGGTTCCGGACCACTTGAGATGCAGGCGAGATATGGTCGGCAGGAAGGTTTTTCCGAAGACCGTTCACCAAAGGAAATCTATTTTCATTCCGTTCGCGGAGGCGACGTGGTGGGCGACCACACCGTTTTCTTTCTCGGTCTCGGTGACCGGGTGGAACTCACCCATAGGGCCACCAGTCGGGAAACCTTTGCTCTTGGCGCCTTGCGCGCCGCCGAGTGGATTCTCGGCAAACCGGCAGGGCTTTACGAGATGGCGGATGTCCTTGGTCTGCCAAAATAATCGGTTCTTTCAAAAACACTAACTCGCATAAATAACGGCCACTCCTTTACGGGGTGGCTTTCTTTTTTTCTTGTCTTTTTTGACTAAACGCTATACGCTAACCGCTAAACGCTTCTGCTATGACTTTCCACCTCATAACCCTCTTCCCTCACGCTTTTGATTCCTACCTCGGGGAGTCCATTTTGAAACGCGCCATTGAAGACAAAAAAATAGCGGTGAAGTTTTATAATCCACGCGACTTTGTTGAAGACAAGCATAGACGTATTGACCGCGCGCCGTATGGTGGTGGACCCGGCATGGTGATACAGGCGGAGCCGGTTATCAAAGCTGTTGAAGCAGCTTTGAAAAGCTCGAAGCTCGAAGCTCGAAGTTCTAAGAAGAAGTCCAAGAATTTCCTAAAGCCTAGTGCCTATAGCCTAGTGCCTAAAATTGTTTGGTTAAGCCCGAGCGGAAAACAATTTACGAACGAAACGGGGGTGAAGTACGCAAAGCACAAGGACATCATTATTATCTGCGGACGATATGAGGGGATAGACGCGAGGGTGAAAAAAGCATTCAAGGTTGAAGAAGTCTCGGTTGGGCCATTTGTCCTTACCGGTGGGGAACTACCCGCGATGCTGATGATTGACGTGATTGCTCGGCAAGTAGAAGGCGTGCTCGGTGATTTTAACTCACGTGAGGAAAGTCGTATCGCAAGTCCCGATGTCTACACCCGCCCCGAAGTGATTGAATACAACGGCAAAAAACTTCGTGTGCCGAAGGTGCTCCTCTCTGGCCACCTTGCCAACATCAACGAGTGGAAACTCAAACGTAAAAAGTAATTTTCTACTATAGGCTAATTCGCACGAATTAGCCTATAGCAATTCAGACGCGTTGGTTTCGGCAAAGTTTCTTTCGGCAAAGCTAAAAATTAGTGAGGACGCTTCCCGCCGATGAGGCCGAAGGCGACGAGGGCGACAAGAATGAGCGCGAGGGCGAGGGTGAGCGCTTGCACTGCGCCGTAGTGTTGCCAGATATAGCCACCGCCTACTCCTGAAATCACGAGACCGAGTCCGATGGCGGAGTTGAGGAGGCCATAGGCATTACCTCGTTCCGATTCAAGCGTCAGACGCGCGGCGAAGGAACGCTGGACGCCGTCGGTGAATGAGTTTCCGACTCCGAGAATAAAGAAGCCCACCGCAAGCGCGATAAGCGTGTGGTTGTATATCATCAGCACGTAACCGAGAGCGATGAGAAGATATCCGCCGAGGATGACCGGTCGGTCGCCCACTTTGTCGGAAAGCCGTCCCGCAAAATAGGAAAACGCGGTGTAGGAAAGGCTGAAGAAGAGATAGAAAAGCGGGATGTAACTTGACTGCAGTCCAAGGTCTTGGGTGCGAAGAAGGAGCAGGGCAATCGGAATGTTTGCGATGGACAGAATAAAGATAATAAAAAGAAATTGTTTAAACTCTTTCGTGTGCGTCCGAAGCTTCAGACTGATGTCACCTTTTCGTAAATGCATGGCGCGCATCTCGTTTATAAATACAAACGAGAAAAGCGCGAGAATGCCCACGAAGAACGCGGTAAGGAAGACGGTGTTGAACGCTCCGGGGAATATCGTAAGAATCAGGAACGCGATGAAGGGACCGAGGATGGCTCCCGCGGAATCCATCGCGCGATGGAAACCGAACGAACGCCCAACCGATGCGTTGTCGCTTGAGAGGGAGAGGAGCGCGTCGCGCGGTGCTTCGCGGACACCTTTACCGATTCGGTCCACAATGCGAATGCCGAGCACGTGTCCCGCCACGCTTGAAACGAGATAGAACGGACGGGTCGCTACCGAGAGCATATAGCCGAGGAGGGCAAGCTTTTTCCTCTGTTGGGTTCGGTCGGAGAATCGTCCCGCAAAAACCTTGGCGAGGTTTGAGAGTCCATCGGCGACTCCTTCTATGAAGCCAAGCGAGGCCGCGCCCGACTTCAGCACCGAGCTAAAGAACGCGGGGAAGACGGAGACAATCATTTCGTTGGAGCAGTCGTTGAAGAAGGAGACCAGTCCCATAAAAAATACGTTTTTCTCCACGCCGAAGATTTTTTTCATAGAGTTATTCTAGCACAGGGCGGTTTTACTTTGATATACTGAAGCGATGAAGGAAATAAACTCGGAGCAGTATTTGAAGCGAATAGATGACGAAAAGGATGTACTTCCCGAGTCGGAAATTGAAGCGACACTTACTCGGCTGAACACTCCGCTCCGAGAAGTTGCGTACGCCGACAAAGGGGAAGAGCGCGTAGAGGCGAAAGATTTTGCTTTTACATTTTCGTATACCCCTCTTGATACTACTGAACAGAGTGAAGATATTGAAAGACGGCTTGCACGGAATCACGTTGACAGAGGCGCCGACTACGCCAAGCCGGAAAATTGGAGAAAGCTCAAAACACTGGTCTTTGAACTCAAGGGTGGAGAACAGATAGATGTCTTTAAGAAGCTACCATCCGATTCGGAGATACTATTCTGTCCAACGAACGAAGAATTCCATGGGTCGGTTGCGCATCCACCGGTTCGGATTCATATTTTGGGCAACCTCGCGACTCCACGTTCGGTAGTTACGTTACTCCACGAGATGGGGCATGTCTTTGACGAGGAGAATCTTAAGGTGCTTGGGGTTGAGGATATGATGGATTCAAAACTAGATGCGAACAAAGCAGAGAAATTGCGTAGAGAGCGTTCGGCTTCCGCCTTTGCATTCAAAGCTATCAAATCAGTTATTCCGGAAGGACAACTGCGTACCGACGCGCGTGTCTTTCTAAAAGGCTATGCGCTTACCAGTTATCGTGAGTCAATAAAAGAAGACATTGCGGAGAATGCACGGATGTCACGCTTTCTTATGTCCGAGTATGACTATTGGATGGGAAGTCCTGGTGAGGAAGAGGAACGGCAGTTGTGGGATGATTTTGTGAAATGGCGTACGACTGAAGTGTACAAAAAGTGGAAAGCGTTACCTGAAAATATCTCGGTAAGTTTTGAAGCAGGAGATGAATATGGGCACTGGTGCCAGTGGGTTAAGCAGTCGGGGTATGATTTCTACAAAGATATTTATCCAGAGGCGGGGGAGTCACTATAATCCAACCACCCCCAACCCCTCCTTAGAAAGGAGGGGAGGTAAAGAGAAGAGACTGGATTCCAGCTTTCCCTCCTACGCCAAAGGCTACCTGCCCGAAATGAATTTCATTCAGGCGGGCGGACGGGCAGGCGCGGGAATGACAGAGAGGAAAAAGTGAAAGAGGGAGAAAAACGGAGACTGGGGATAAGGCAGTTGACAAAAAAGAGGCTTTAGAGTAGACTCCTTTGCACCTGCGGAAAGAGTGAGTTCCGTCCCTGCGGGCAAGGATTTAAAGGCGCTGTCCTATAATATCTTGCTAAGCATCAACTAGTAACCTACTCAACAAAGAAAGACCCAACAAATGAGGGCCTTTTTCTTTTTGTGTACTTTACGCGTGTTTTTTCGTAAGAACGTTAAGAGGGGGGGTACTATATTTATTCATTCGTTTAATCGTCAACGTCATGAGTAATCAATCAGAACAAGGACTCACCGGAGCGCGACCGAAAAAGTACTTCGGCGCCTACAAGGAACCGCTCACCACGCTTCCGAACCTGGTGGAACCGCAGGTTGAGTCGTTTAAGTGGCTTCTTGAGACCGGACTCAAGGAAGTGTTTTCCGAGTTTTCGTCTATCAAGGACTACTCGGGAAAAAAGTTTGAGCTGGATTTTACCGATTTTAAACTGCAGGAACCCAAGTACGACGAATTTTACGCCAAGAACAACAAGCTCTCCTACGAAGCGCCCCTCAAGGTGACGGTTCGTCTTAAGAACAAGATTGTCGGCAGTGTGAAGGAACAGGAAATCTTCATGACGGATTTCCCGCTTCAGACACAGCACGGCACCTTCATCATCTCCGGTATTGAACGCGTTATTGTCCCCCAGCTCGCGCGTTCGTTCGGCGTATTCTTTACCGCGGAAGAGATTAAGGGACGAAAATATTTCGGCGCAAAAATCATTCCGGCTCGTGGCGCGTGGATTGAAATTGAAACCGACGTGGACGGCGTGCTTTTTGTGCGTATTGACCGCAAGCGCAAGTTCTCGGTGACCTCACTCCTTCGTGTACTCGCGCAGACCAAGGTGGCGAAGGGCGAACCGAAACCGAAGGACACCTTTGGTGAGAAGGAAATGTTTGAACTCTTCAAGCACAATCCCGCCGGCGAGGCACATCTTAAGGCGACCATCGCGAAGGACCATGCCAAAACGACCGACGAGGCTTTCATTGAAATCCACAAGCGTCTTCGCGACGGAGAAATCGGTAGCGTGGACAACGCCAAGGAGTTTATCTTTTCTATTTTTGAAGCCGAGCGCTACGACCTCTCCAAGGTGGGACGTTTTCGTTTCAACAAACGCTTCGGCAAACCGATGGACGAAAAGGAGCTTGACCGCCGAACGATTTCGCTCGCCGACGTCGTGACCATCGTTTCCAACGTCATCACGCTCAACAACACCGCGGATGCGAAAGAAGACGATATTGACCACTTGGGTTCTCGCCGTGTCCGTTTTGTCGGTGAGCTCTTCCAGCAAAAAATTCGTGTCGGTATGGCACAAATCAAGCGCAACGTCCAAGACCGCATGTCCACCGTGGAAAGCGATGTCACCCTTCCGGTAAACTTCATTTCTCCGAAACCTCTCCAAGCGCGCATCAAAGAATTTTTCACCACGAACCAGCTTTCGCAATTCATGCAACAGGAGAACATTCTCTCCGAGCTTGAACACCTGCGCACCCTCTCGGCCCTCGGTCCCGGAGGTCTGACGCGTGAGCGCGCCGGCTTTGAGGTGCGCGACGTGCATCCGTCTCACTACGGACGCCTCTGTCCCATTCATACACCTGAAGGTCCGAACATCGGTCTCATTTTGCGTCTTTCCACCTACGCACGGCTCAACAACTTCGGAATGATTGAAACGCCGTACGTGAAGGTAAAGGATGGAAAAATAACCAAGGAAGTGCAGTACCTGAACGCGCTTGAAGAAGAAAACTTCAAGATTGCGCACGCGGCTACGAAGTACGACAAAGACGGAAACATTCTTTCCGAAGAAGTGGAGGTACGCCTCAACGGCAAGCCCGAACTCGTGAAGCGAGAGGATGTGGACTATATGGACGTCGCGACCAATCAGGCATTTTCTATCGCGACCTCTATGATTCCGTTCTTGAACCACGACGACGCGAACCGAGCGCTCATGGGTTCAAACATGCAAAAACAAGCGACCCCGTGTCTCATTCCCGAGGCACCGCTCGTCGCAACCGGTATTGAAGACACTGCAGCTCGCGATACAGGACGCCTCATCATTGCCGAAGAAGACGGCACGATTACCCACGTTGACGCGCGAAAGATTGTGCTCAAAAACGGAAAGGGAAAGGAAAAGGAGTATCCGCTCGTCAACTTCTCACGAACCAACGGCTTTACCTCATTCCACCAGCGCCCGACGACAACGCTTGGCGACAAAGTGAAGCGCGGTGACGTGCTTGCCGACACGTCCTCAAGTGATGCGGGACAGATGGCACTCGGACAGAACATCCTTATTGCCTTTATGTCTTGGTCAGGTTCAAACTACGAAGACGCTATCATCATTTCCGAGCGTCTCGTGAAGGACAGCCGATTTACGAGTGTGCACATTGAAGAGTTCGTTATCAACGTGCGCGACACAAAGCTTGGACCCGAGATTACCACCCACGATATTCCGAACGTCGGCGAAAGCAAACTCAAGAACTTGGATGAAGATGGTGTGGTACGCATCGGTGCGGAGGTCCGCCCGGGCGACATTCTCGTCGGCAAAATTACTCCGAAAGGCGAGACCCAGCTTACTCCTGAAGAGCGTTTGCTCCGGTCACTCTTCGGTGAAAAGGCACGCGATGTGAAGGATACGTCAAAGCGCATGGAGAACGGAAAGCGTGGACGCATCATTGCGGTGAAAGTATTTTCACGCGAGAAGGGTGACAAACTTGAATCGGGTATCATCAAGCGCATTCATATTGAAGTCGCGGAACTGCGCGCCGCCTCTGTCGGTGACAAGCTCGCCGGACGACACGGAAACAAAGGTGTTATTTCCAAAGTGCTTCCCGAAGAAGATATGCCGTATATGGCGGACGGACGACCGGTGGATATGATATTGACACCACTTGGTGTGCCAAGTCGTATGAACCTCGGTCAAATTCTTGAACTGCACCTTGGACTTGCGGCAAACACCCTTGGCTATCAGGCCATCGTGCCTCCGTTTGCGGGAGCGACCGACACCGAAATCAAAGAGGAGCTCGTGAAGGCGGGTGTCGCACCGAATGGAAAGATGAAACTCTTTGACGGACGCACGGGAGAGGGTTTCAGCCAGGATATCGCCGTCGGCTACATGTACATTATGAAGCTTCACCACATGGTGGAGGACAAGATTCATATGCGTTCCATCGGTCCGTACTCACTCATCACCCAGCAACCGCTCGGCGGAAAGGCACAAGGTGGAGGACAACGCTTCGGAGAAATGGAAGTCTGGGCGCTCCTCGGTCACGGCGCCGCGTACACGCTTCGTGAAATGCTTACCATTAAGTCCGATGATATTTTGGGACGCTCCGCAGCCTTCGACGCGATTGTGAAGGGCGAGCGCATTTCCCAGATGAACGCGCCGGCGTCGTTCAGTGTGCTTCTTAACACTCTCCGCGGACTCGCACTGGATGTTGAACTGACAAAGGAAGGGGAGACGGGGACGGAGCTTCCCGCAAAACGGTCGAGCACTTACGAGCGAAAGCGCGAGAGGTCTCGCTAATGTAACTAATTTTTAAATTTTTAATTTTTAAATAAACACTCTAAATTTTCTAAGGTTTAAAAATTAAGAAATTATTTCAAAAATTAAAAATTAGAAATTAAAAATCCTTGACTATGAAAAGTAAAACCATTTCAAACATTAACGACTTTGATTCAGTGTTCCTTAAGCTCGCGTCTCCCGAAGACATCAAAGAGTGGTCGTTTGGGGAAATTACGAAACCCGAAACCATCAATTATCGCACCCAGCGGAGCGAGAAAAACGGACTCTTTGACGAACGTATCTTTGGTCCCGACCGCGACTACGAATGTTACTGTGGAAAATACCGTGGAGTACGCTACAAGGGTATTATTTGTGAAAAATGTGGAGTAGAACTTACGCGCTCAATCGTCCGTCGTGAGCGAATGGGTCATATTGAACTTTCAACACCGGTGTCGCACATCTGGTTTCTTCGAAGTATGCCCTCAAGGCTCGGGCTCCTGCTTGGCATGTCCTCTGGCGACCTTGAGAAGGTTATCTACTTTGCGGGCTATCTCATCACCAAAGTTGACCGAGAGGAACGCGCAAGACTGCTTCGTGAACTGGACAATGAATATAAGGCGAAGGTGAAGGCGCTCACGACCGAAAAGGACCGCGACGCGCTGAAGGAACGTTACCTCGCAGCCAAACACGAGATTGAAGGCATCGTGGATGGTGCGGTACTGGATGAGGTGCAGTACCACTCGTTTTCACTGAAGTACGGCACGCTCTTTGAAGCTGGTGTCGGCGCGGAGGCGATTTACAATCTTCTCTCGGCCATCAATCTTGAAGGGCTCCAGAAAGCGCTTGAAGAGAAAATAGATAAGGTGAGTTCCATAGAGCGCGACCGAATGAACAAGCGTCTCTCGCTCATCCGCTCAATGTCCCGCGCGAACATCAAACCGACGTGGATGTTTCTCACGAGTATTCCGGTTATTCCTCCGGCACTTCGCCCGATGGTTCCGCTTGATGGTGGACGCTACGCGACGAGCGACGTGAACGACCTCTATCGCCGTGTCATCAACCGCAACAACCGCTTGAAGAAGCTCAAGGAAATCAGTGCGCCCGATGTCATCCTTCGCAATGAGAAGCGTATCTTGCAGGAAGCCGTTGACTCGCTCATAGACAACTCCATCCGTCACGGCGGAGGCACTGCGGGAGCGCTCACCGCGTCACAGCGTCGTCCTCTTAAGTCTCTTTCCGACAACCTTAAAGGTAAGCGCGGTCTCTTCCGCCAGAACCTTCTTGGTAAACGCGTGGACTATTCCGGACGCTCCGTTATCGTCGTGGGTCCCGACCTCAAACTCCACCAGTGTGGACTTCCGAAACATATGGCGCTTGAACTTTTCCGTCCGTTCGTTATTTCCAAACTGCTCAAAAAGGAACTCGCGTTCAACATTCGCGGAGCGGGACGCCTCATTGAAGAAGGTGTGCCGGAAGTATGGGCCATCCTTGAAGAGGTCATCAAGAACAAATACGTACTCTTGAACCGTGCTCCCACTTTGCACCGCCTCGGTATTCAGGCGTTCCAGCCGGTCCTTATTGAAGGTAACGCCATTCAGGTGCACCCACTCGTGTGTACCGCTTTTAACGCGGACTTCGACGGTGACCAAATGGCCGTGCACGTACCGCTCTCCGAAGAGGCGCAACTTGAAGCAAGTGAAATTATGGCCGCGCATAAAAACATCTTGAAGCCAGGTTCAGGTGACCCGATTGTGTCCGGAAAAATGCTTGATATCGTGCTCGGTTGCTGGTGGATGACTAAGGTGCTTCCCGGCGCGAACGGCGAAGGCAAGATTTTTGCCCGTCCCAACAATGCGATTACCGCGTGGGACTTCGGTGTGGTGGACTTCCGCGCCAAGATTAAAGTGCTCGCGACCGACCACGAGAAGTACAAGGAGTTTGACGGCAAGGTCTTTGAGACGACCGTGGGACGCCTCCTCTTCAACTCGGTGCTTCCGAACGACTACCCGTATCTCAACAAGGAAATGGAACGCAAGGGTATGGCCGCGCTCGTCGGCGACCTCATCAACCGTTACGGCATCGCCGGTATCCCCGCGATTATGGACCGCATCAAAGCGTTCGGTTTCAAGTATGCGACCTACTCCGGTATTACGTGGGGTATTGACGACGTGAAGGTTCCTCCGGGCAAGTGGGCACTCGTCGACAAAGCAAAGGAGAAATCCGAACTTGCCTACTCGCAGTGGCGTGAAGGACTTCTCTCCGAGGAAGAGAGACTGCGAAAGAACATTGAGATTTGGCACGCCACAAAAAGCGAAGTGGAAAAACTGATTCCCGAATCACTGGATAAAAACGGTTCAGTCTTTGATATGGTGTACTCCGGTGCTCGCGGTAGCTTCTCGCAAATCACCCAAATGGCCGGTATGAAGGGTCTCATTCAAAACACCGCCGGAGAAACCATTGAGTTCCCGATTCTCTCCTGTATGAAGGAAGGTCTTACTCCGATTGAATACTTCATTACGACGCACGGTTCACGTAAAGGTCTTACCGACACCGCTCTCAACACCGCGAAGGCAGGATACCTCACGCGTAAACTCTTCGTTGTGGCGCAGGATGTGATGGTCTCCGAGCTTGATTGTGGAACGAAAGAGGGCATTCAGATTACCCGTTCTTCTGCTTCCGGAATGGATGTGCAACTCGCGAAAAATATCCGTGGACGTTTCCTCGCGGGAGATGTGCAGGACGAGAAGGGCGAGGTGCTTTTCAAGAAAGGCGACCTCCTCTCAAAAATGGACGCGCAGAAAATTCAGGAACTTGGTGTCGGCTCGGTACTCGTGCGCTCTCCGCTCACCTGTAAGAGCGTCTCCGGTGTTTGTCAACAGTGCTACGGTCTTGACCTCGGTAAACACGAAGTCGTGGGACTCGGCGAAGCGGTGGGAACGGTGGCCGCGCAAGCCATCGGCGAACCCGGAACACAGCTTACGATGCGTACGTTCCACACCGGAGGTGTGTCTACCCTCGGTGGAGACATTACCCAAGGTCTTCCTCGCGTTGAGGAGCTCTTTGAGAAGCGCTCTCCAAAAAGCCCGGCAGTTGTCGCACGCGTAGACGGAGTCATTACCGAAATCAAAGAACTTGATAAAGAAAAAGTCATTACCGTGCTTCCCGACATCGCGGACAAAGCGAAAACCACCAAGAAGAAGAGCGAATCCGAGTACGTGACGAGCTACAACCGCATTCCGCTCGTGAAGGTAGGTGACCGCGTGAAGAAGGGCGACCTCCTCACCGACGGAGCTGCCGACATTGATGAACTCTTCAAGTACGGAGGAAAGGAACGCGCGCAAGATTACATCATTACCGAAGTGACGAAGCCGTACGAACTGCAAGGAGAAACGGTATCCCGAAAACATATTGAAACGATTGTCCGCCAGATGTTCTTCCGTCGGAAGATAAAGGACCAAGGAGGCACGACGCTCTCCGTCGGTGATGTCGTAGACCCGCTCACGCTCTCGCGCGAAAACGCAGGCGCGAAAGAACGTGGAGGCGAAGAGGCGAAGGCCGACTCAATGGTGATGGGAATCTCGGAAGTGTCGCTCTCTCGCCGAAGCTTCCTTTCAGCCGCGTCCTTCCAATACACGACCCGCGTCCTTATCAACTCCGCGGTGCGCGGTAGCAAGGATACGCTCCAGGGTCTTATGGAAAACGTCATTATCGGTCGCCTCATCCCCGCTGGAACCGGCTTTAAGGGAGGACCCAAGGCCGCGATGATTGCGAAGCTCCAAAAAGAACTTGAACCACAGATGGCGGAGGTCGAAGAAAGCTTATAGCTTATAGCTGTTAGCTTTTAGAAGGAAGAACCCTCGTCACATGAGAATGACTTTTTTCTGTGGAAGCTATAAGCTATAAGCTAACAGCTAAAAGCTTTCTCATGAGCACTCCTGTAGAACAAATCAAAGAGCGATTGGGGATTGCCGATGTCGTCGGCTCGTATATACAACTTACCCGCTCGGGCAGTTCGCTCAAGGGCAAGTGTCCATTCCACAACGAGAAAACTCCGTCGTTTTTCGTCTCGCCTGCGCGCGGTTCATACTACTGTTTTGGCTGTCAGGCGAAAGGCGACATCTTCACTTTTGTGCAGGAGTTTGAAGGATTGGACTTTATCGGGGCGCTTCGCGTGCTAGCACAGCGCGCGGGTGTGACGCTCACGAAGATTGACCCGAAGGTACGCAGTGAATACGCGCGCCTGTATCTTTGTCTTGAAAAAGCAACCAGGTTTTACGAGCAGAAGCTTCAAGATACCGCCGAAGCCAAAAGTTATCTTGATGGACGTGGGCTTACGCCGGAAACGATAAAGGTGTGGCGCATTGGGTTCGCACCAAACGACTGGCGACAGCTGTTTGATTATCTTCAGAAAGAGGGATTTACTCCCGAAGAAATGGGGAAGGTCGGACTCATAAAGCGAAAGGAGTCGGGTCCTCTCCCCCTTTCTAAGGGGGAGACCAGAGAGGGGGTTGGAATTACCACCCCTCATTCCCCTCCTTTGAAAGGAGGGGAGGTAAGATACTACGACGCCTTCCGCGGACGCGTCATGTTCCCGATACGCGACAGTGCGTCGCGTGTGATTGCGTTTTCTGCGCGCATTTTGCCGTCACTTGATGATGGGAAAAGCGGGAAGTATATCAACTCTCCCGAGACCATTCTCTTCAGCAAATCTCACACGCTGTATGGCTTTGACCGAGCGAAGCTCATCATCCGTCAAAAGGACGCGACGATTCTTGTGGAAGGGCAGATGGACCTCCTTCTGGCGCATCAAGCGGGCTATGAGAATACCGTTGCCTCGTCGGGTACGGCGCTCACCGAAGAGCAACTCATTCGACTCAAACGTCTTTCGGAAAATCTACTCATCTCGTTTGATTCGGACAGTGCGGGAGTGCGTGCGAGTGAGCGTGCTATTAGGCTCGCGCTCGCGCTCGGTATGAATGTGAAGGTTATCGCGATAGAAAAAGGGAAAGACCCAGCTGAGCTTATCCAAAAAGACCCGCCTGCGTGGGAGAAGGCCGTGTCGGGGGCGAAACATGTCATAGATTTTTTACTGGATGGGATACTCACCTCGGCAAAAGAAGGACGAGAGCGGGCGCTTGCGATTGAGAAAACACTGCTTCCGCTTCTCAAGGCACTGACCTCAAGCGTTGAGCAATCTCATTTCATCAAGGTTGTTGCGGAGAAAAGCGGACTTCGCGAGGACGCGCTCTGGGAATCGTTCAAGAAGCTCGCGCCCGCCCTGCAAGGGAAAGAGGTTCCCGAACTTCGCAAGGCAAGCGCACCGACCCACACAAATACACTGGAGCGCAGAGTATTTTGCATTTACTTGCTCGCGGAGACAAAAAAGGAGGCGACACTTCTTTCTCGGATGGAAACCGATTTGCTCCGCATCTTTGGACAAACGCTTTTGAACAAAAAAGTGGAACAGTACCGCGCGCTTCAGGATGTCCTCCTTTTGGAGGCAGAGGCACTCTATGGCGAAGGCGCGCCCGCTGAAGCGGAAGAGCAAGAGCTCTCGCGACATTTGGAAGAAGGACACCTCACCGCTCTGCTTTCTGAAAAAATGGACACACTGGTTGTTGCGGAGCGGGAAGGGAAGAAGGAAGAGGCACACCGACTCCTTGGAGAATGTAAGGAACTTACACAGAAATTGGCCACTCTTAAATCCCACCGATTTAATCACCAATAACCAATAACCAATCACCAATAACCAATAACCAACAGTCAATAACGAGTGATTTTGAAAATGGGTGCTTGTATTTTGTTTGGCTGTTGTTTCCTGGTGTTTGGGTATTTTATCAAAAGCTTGTCATTAAGCCATTTTTAGCTATACTATCCCCACTATGCCTAAAGCAAAAAAAGCCTCAAAGAAGCCCACAAAAGTCGCCAAAAAGAAGAAGGTCATCACGGCCAAGGCTTCAAAGAAGCGCCCGCAACCCAAAAAAACTCCTCCGGTAAGGGAGAAAATGGCTCGTGGAAAAGAGCGTGATATTCGCACGGAGCGTCTCATTGCCAAAGGCAAGGGGCGTGGGTTCATCACCTACAGCGATATTCTGAAAGAGTTTCCCACGATTGAAGAAGATATTACCTTTCTTGACGAACTCTACGCGAAATTCCAGACCGCGGGCATTGATGTGCTTGAAGGCGGGAATATGCTCGAAAAGGAGGTTGAGGAACCGCACGGCAAGCGAAACGTATATCTCGGAAAGAGTAGCGACGCTTCTTACGACTCTATTCAGATGTACCTCAAGGAAATCGGTCAGTACCCGCTCATCAACGGCAAAGACGAAAAAGAACTCGCGAAGCGTATTCAGGCAGGCGATATGGAGGCGAAAAATCTTCTTGCCCGAGCGAACCTTCGTCTCGTGGTTTCCATCGCGAAGAAATATGTCGGACGCTCGCCCGACCTTACACTTCTTGACCTTATTCAGGAAGGCAACCTTGGTCTCTTTAAAGCGGTGGATAAGTTTGACTGGACGAAAGGCTACAAGTTTTCAACCTACGCGACGTGGTGGATTCGCCAAGCGATTACCCGCGCGCTCGCCGACCAATCCCGCACCATTCGCGTGCCGGTGCATATGGTGGAAACCATAGCGAAGTATAAGCAGGTAGTCCGCCGTCTTTCCCAAGACCTCGGTCGCGACCCACTCCCCGAAGAGATTGGCGTTGAAATGGGCATTGATACCGACAAGGTCTACCAGATTGAAAAAATTGACCAAGACACCGTTTCGCTTGAAAGCCCCGTGGGTGACGAAGGCGACGACGGCAAGTCTACCCTCGGTGACTTTTTGCATGACGATAAAATTCTCTCGCCCGACCAGGAGTCTTCTCGCAGAATCCTCGGCGACCAAGTCAAAGAGATTTTGAACGAGCTTTCGGAAAAAGAACGCAAGATTTTGGAGCTTCGTCACGGACTCCTTGATGGCGTTACGCATACCCTTGAAGAAGTAGGCCAGAAATTCGGCGTGACCCGCGAGCGTATCCGCCAGATTGAGGCGAAAGCGCACGAAAAAATCCGCCAGCACGAGAAGGCGAAGAAATTGCAGGGATATTAGAACAGGCACTAGGCAAGAAGGCGCTAGGCTCTAGGAAGACAAGAAGACAGAAAAAGAGAGGAAAAACGGCTTCGCGTTGGGCGGAGCCGTGTTCGTGGCGGTGTGGGTGGCGGTCAGATGTAGGACATCAGAAAGGGGTGGCGGTGGGACGCGAATCCGTGTGAAATAAGCTTTTCGCGGAGCGGAGAGAGCGCTTTCCAGACGCTATCCCGCTCAAAGATAATGTTTATCATGAGGAGGTTGCCGACCGTGTCCACGTTGTGTCGCCGAAGGAAACTTTGGGTGCGGGCATTTAGCGGTATTCCCCACATTTGGAGGTAATTCTGAATTGGGAGAAGTGATACCATTTTCAGGAAAATCCTTTTCGGTACACGTCGCTTGGGTTTATCATTTTTGTTCATAGCTTTATCCATAATATCACGTGAATTCATGGAAGAAAAAACCGCTCCTGCCGTGGGGCTGGAGCGGGCGATTGATAAGAATGGGGTTATCTCCCCAAACGACGCCGATAGGTCGTGTAATGATACCGGAGGCGACGCGGTCGGTGCGTCACCGATTTATGAGGGGACGAACGATATTCTTCGTCCTGTGCATCGGAGGAGGGAACATCTCCCCCCAGAGACTCAACATTTTTCTTCATCGCGAGTGAGCATACCACATCCTTACTTTTTGTATACCCCCGCACCAACTTTGTCCCAAAGTTGGTGCGGGGGTATACTCTCCCCATGTCAGATGTGGAATTCACAAAGCTCTACGCCAACCTCAACCCGCAGCAGAAGCTGGCAGTTGATACGATTGAGGGGCCAGTGATGGTCATTGCGGGTCCCGGGACGGGGAAGACTACCGTACTCACGCTTCGTATCGCTCAAATACTGCGAAAGACCGATACGCCAGCGTCGGGGATTTTGGCGATTACCTATACCGAGGCGGGAGTGAAGGCGATGCGACAGAAGCTCCGCGGGCTGATGGGTTCACGCGCTGATGAAGTATCCCTCCACACCTTCCATGGCTTTGCGTCGGGAATTATCGCGGAGCACCGAGACCACTTTCCGCACCTTCTGCGAACAACGCAGATGACCGACATTGACGCGGAGAGTTTCATTCGGGAGATTTTGAAGGAAGAGAAATGTGCCCCACTGCGACCGTTTGGTAATCCGGAAATGTAT
Organism: bacterium; assembly: GCA_030649775.1. Lineage (GTDB taxonomy): Bacteria > Patescibacteriota > Minisyncoccia > Phycocordibacterales > UBA10002 > UBA10002. Next base: position 17,326 of record JAUSFR010000083.1, read on the forward strand.
GTGGCTAAGATTGTGGGAGCCATCAGCGAAGCGAAGCGAGAAGCGCAAACGCCAGAGATGGTGCGACTGTTCGCTCATGCGGAAATAAAAAGTATCAAGGCAGACCCAGAGTCTATTTCTTCCCGTGGACCGACCAAGGGCAAGCTCAAAGCGGAGGCGGAAAAGCAAATAGAAAAATGTGGGAAGACCATTCTCTTTGCGGATGTCTATGAGGCGTATGAAGCAAAGAAGCGAGCGGAGAAACGCATAGATTTTGACGACCTCATTATTGAACTTCTTTCCGCGCTCCATAGTGATTCACTGCTCCTCCGTCTTTTGCAGGAAAGGTTTTTGTATATTCTCATAGACGAACATCAGGATACGAACGACTCGCAAAACCTGCTTATTCGACTTTTGGCAGATTTCTTTGATAGCCCTAACCTCTTTGTGGTGGGTGACGAAAAGCAGGCGATTTACCGCTTCCAA
>JAUSFR010000064.1 GCA_030649775.1 bacterium
CTAGAAGCGAGACATCAGAGGCTAGTTTTTCCTGGATGGTAAGAAGTTTTTGATCCGAGTGGACTTCATCCACGGGTAAGATACGAGAATGGTCTGGAGTAGGTTTTTTGGTAATTGAGGGGAGAGCCTCATATTCTTTTGTATGGAGTAGTCGTGCAGCAAGAAAGGCTTCTGGGTCTTCAGCCACGACCTTTTCAAATTCTTTGCTAACCCCGTTTCGATGATGTGCCCAAGGGTATGTAGCGGCAGTTTCGGGAGTATCGGCATAAAAAACGACAGCATGTTTATTGTCGGGCTTCGCTTCGACAAAAAGCTTATCGGTGCCGTGGTAAGCAATAAAACTCGCTGGTTTACCCGTTTCAATCTCCTCTATCTTCAAGAGAACAGGCTCAAGTTTCTGTTCGGTATCTTCTGCTTTTAGTCTATTGTCGGAGGCTTCGAAATTCATACATCCATTTTACTTTCCCAAAAGTTTGAGCGCGTGCTTGACGCGGTCGCTGGTGCTCGTGACCTCCTCGGGGAGATTTTTGAGCGCTTCGCGAGCCTCGCCATGCGAATAACCGAGGGACTTGAGCGCTTCAAGCGCGTCCACCTCTTCTTTGAGGGTGGTACCCGCTTCGCCCTTGCCTAGCTTTTCCTTGAGCTCAAGCACAATCTTTTCCGCGGTTTTTTTGCCGATACCCGAAATCTTGGTGAGGTAGGCGGTTTCGTTTGAGGTTATGGAACGGCGCAGTGTTTCGGGAGTAGCCACACTCAAGATATTGAGCGCGGTTTTCGGTCCTATACCCGGAACGCTCAAAAGGAGCTCAAAAAGTTTGAGGTCGTTATCGGTAAGAAACCCAAACAGCTCCTCGGTATCCTCACGCACAACATGATGCGTTTTGAGCTTCGTCGTAGCGCCAATGTTGAGATGACGGAGCGTCTCTTCGGTCACGAAAACGCGGTAGCCCACCCCCTGAACGTCCACAATGACGAACTTGGCCTCTTTTTCCACCACGGTTCCGGAAACGTAGGAAATCATTCCACTAGTATATAGGCTCTAGGCTCTAGGCACTAGGCTTTAGAAAGAATTGCCTTTTCGAATGACATCTGTTATTCTTTTTGGGCTTCGTTTCCTAGTGCCTAAGGCCTAGGTCCTAGCGCCTAAACTATGGCCATCACCTCATCAGCAAAAAAAGCCTACCGAAGCTCGCTTAAAAAGCGGGTGTTCAACGTGCGCCGTAAACAAGATATGGATACGGTGGTGAAGAAGATAAAGCGACTTCTCGCGGAAAAGAAAATCGCCGAGGCGCAGAAGCTCGTTCCCACCGCCTACAAAGCTCTTGATAAGGCCGCCAAAGAGCACACCATCAAGAAAGGAGCCGCCGACCGCAAGAAATCCCGACTGGTCAAACTCATTGCGCGAACCAAATAACACAGAGAAAAATCCCCTCGCGGGGATTTTTTGTTTATGAAAAGAGGAGTATAGTATTCTCCATCTATGCTCCCGTTAGAGGTCGCGGACACTTAATGGGTATGTTGGATAATAACAGGTCATTTGATTTACTAAATAAAAAGGTAGATTTTGCGGACCATCTTTCGTCCACGTCCTACCTCTAACGGGATGCTTACGAGTTCAATCCTCACCATTCTCGGCCTCGCGCTGTTTGAAATTATCTCAAGCGCCGATAATGCGATTATCAATGCGGAGGTGCTCCGCACTATGTCGGCGAAAATGCGCCGTTGGTTTCTCTTTTGGGGGATACTGTTCGCCGTATTCGTCATACGCGGACTTTTGCCGTGGGCTATTATTTGGGCGACCGTACCCTCGCTTGGACCCATCGGTGCCTTTACCGCGACGTGGTCCAGCGACCCAATGGTTCACACAGCCATAGAGAAGTCAGCTCCGATTCTCATGGCGGGGGGAGGTATCTTTCTCATCTTTTTGTTTTTACACTGGCTCTTTCTTGAAGAAAAACATTTTGGGCTTCCGGGTGAGCGTTTCTTCGTGAAGCAAGGGGTATGGTTCTATGCCATCGTCTCAATTCTTCTCGCGGTCGTGGTGTGGCTCGCGCTTAAGGTTGACCCACTGATGGCGTTTGGCGCCGTCATTGGGTCTACGGCCTTTTTCATTACGCATGGGTTCAAGGAAAACGCGGAGCATGCCGAGAAAGAGATGCTCTCCGGCACCTCCAAGAGGTCGGATATCAGCAAAGTTCTTTATCTTGAAGTGATAGACGCGACCTTTTCCATAGACGGTGTGCTGGGGGCCTTCGCCTTCACGCTCTCTATCCCGCTTATTCTCATTGGAAACGGCATCGGCGCAATAGTGCTCCGAAAGCTCACCGTCTCAAATATTGAAACGGTCAAGAAATATGTCTTTCTCAAAAACGGGGCGATGTACTCCGTCTTTTTTCTCGGTGCTATTATGCTCCTCCACGCGTTTCATATACCGGTACCCGAGTGGGTTTCGCCACTTGCGACCTTCCTCATTGTCGGTTATTTCTTTTGGAAATCACGATGTCTCCTGCTCTGCGCTCCCGTCCACGAGTAAACTATGTTTTTTACGGTCGGAATTGTATTTTTGAACTGCAAGCACGAACCATGTCCCCGCGGAGAGCACGGTTGACACACTCGCGGTCCAAAGCGAGAGCGTGCTATAGGTAAACGCAAAAACAGCGAGCACGGTGCCTGTCATAAGACTTGTTGAGAGCGCGGGCTTCTCTTTGCTAAGAAGCGACGGAATCAGGGCAATGATGAATATCCATTGTCCGACGGAGAAGACGATATCTTGCCACATCATCCTCCAAGTATACCGCAACTTCGCAAAACAAAAACCACCCCGAAGGGTGGTTTTTGTTTTTTATCCTCCCGCGTGGAATCGAACCACGATCGACAGATCCGCAATCTGTCATCCTATCCGTTGAACGACGGGAGGGTGCTCTGCATAGTAGTATTTTTCGCGTGTTCTGGCAACAAAAAGTGGCGAATGTCCCCAACAAAAACCTCCCGAAGCGTCCACGTAAGGGGTGTGGGGCTTTGGGAGGGAGGAGTCGTTGGCAGTTTGGGGAAACGAGGTGCAGAGGGCACAGTGAGATTGTTTCCGTAACCGCCTCAATAGGTAGGCCTTTGGTAATAGTACCCGCGTTGGGTTTCCTGTCAATTTGAACGCAATGGCCAAAATGGCTCAAAACCGAAGGTACTCCATTACCCGCTTGGCCAGCGGTTCCTGAAGCTCGCGTTCTTCAAGGTAATCCCGCAAAAAATCGCGTACGGTGTCGGGGTCTACATTGTGGAGCGGGATAACCGAAAGGGGCGCCGTCAGGCTTTTTGATTTCATCAGCAATTGGGACGGGGGAAGGTCGGTGACAAAGAATACCTCAAACGTGCTCCACGGTTCAAAGGTTTTGTTGGTCCAGAGCCCGCGGTTCGTGAGTTCATAGGTAATGAGGCGAGGCTCTTGAAGTGTGCGGAGAAAGAGGGAAATGGTGCTGATGACTACGAGTACCGCGAACAGGATATTGTGGAGCAGTACGGCGGTAATCATAATGGAGAGCGCGATAATGCTGACCGCCCAATACCAATCGGGGCTGTGTTTTTCAGGAGGTCGGTTATACGCCTGCCAAGTTATTTTTGAAGCGGACATAGTAGGTAAATTTTTAATTTTTAATTTCTCCGCCTGTGCCGAGGTTTTGGCGGACAGGTAATCCCCCGAATACATAACAGCGGAATTATGTTTGCACTAATTAATCCCGAGTTCACTTAACACCCCATACAACAAAACGGGTAGTAATTCCGGGTCCGCTATGGCGAACGTGGTAAAGAAGATAATTGCGCACAGCATTGCGGAAAACAGACACCACGAGCACCACTCTTTGAGGATGAACGCCTGTACAGCCGTGAGGTATACCGAAAAAAGAAAGGCGACTCCCGAGAGAGAAAGTAGCCCCACTTCCATCCACCCCGTCTTCCACCATGGGTACATAAAGAGGAGGGAATAGCAGACAAGTACGACCAAATAATAAAGAACCCCGAGGATTTCAACCGGAATGTTCATAAAGCGCGAATAGTCGCTATGCACGACGGGGTCGCAGGAGTGACCGATGGGGCAAACGAGTGGCGCGGGCTGTTTTTTCTTGAAATGAATATACAGCGCGAGCGAAAAACCACCAAGC
>JAUSFR010000086.1 GCA_030649775.1 bacterium
CGAGTGCCGTTAAAGAAGAAGCTAAAAAAGTAGCTAGTCAATTTCATACCCACTAGCCTATCGGAACCCTCAAAACTCGTCAAGGGGCTCACACAAAACTGCACATCCCCTGCCCTATTTCTTTTTTTTACTATAGGCTAATTCGTGCGAATTAGCCTATAGTAAGTCCGAAAAGTAACAATGTGTTTATGTATAAAAAAGGCGCTTCTCGTGAGAGAAGCGCCTGCGATAAAAGAACGAACAAGAAGTATCAACCCCACCCGCGTGTTCCTCGGATGAGACTTCTCGGCGCTTGACCAAATCCACAAGGAACTCTTTCCTCTACGGCCGGTTTGGCAACTACTGATGAGCGTGGCCGCACTTCAAACGAGAGGAAGTTTTGGAGTAGCTTACTTCCCTCTTCGGTGAAGAGTGACTCGGGGTGGAACTGTACCCCGACGACACTTTTGTGCTCGGTGCTCTGAACGGCCATGATGACTCCATCCTCGCTCCATGCGGTTTCAAGGAGCTTCGCTCGTGAGCTGTCCGTCTGTACCGCACACAATGAATGGTATCGGCATACGCTTAGTGGATTTCCGTTTACCCCTTCAAAGATTCCTTGGCCACTGTGCATAACCTTGGAAATCTTGCCGTGCATCATTGTCGGTGCTTCCACAACCTCTGCCCCAAAGTACTCGGCAATCGCCTGAAACCCGAGGCAAACTCCAAGAATGGGTACTCGGGTGATGAAGTGAGCAAGTACTTCCTTGAACAGCCATACCTCGCTTGGATGTCCTGGACCGGGCGAGAGTACAATGTGTGTTGGTGAGAACCGCTCAATCGCTTCAATTGAAGCATCCGTACGAATGACATGAACTTCTGCGCCAATTCTACGGAGAAGAACGACGAGGTTGTAGGTAAATGAGTCGAAGTGGTCTACGACCACGACACGGTAGGTATGTATTCTTTTCATTTTTGTCCGTTCATTTGATGGCGAAACGTGTCGCCATAACGTCTTTGAGTTTTTGCGCGCAGTTGTTGTTCCCATTAGTGGTTGCCACGAGTCTAAGGGCATCGTAGACCGCCTGTGCTTTCATCAGTGTTTCGTTGTACTCCCCGTCCTCTGTAGAATCGGCAACGATGCCTCCGCCACTCTGCCAAGAGAGCGTGCCGTTAAGAATCATAGCGCTCCGAATGAGGATGCATGTCTCGGCTCCATCTTTCGTCACAAAGCCAAACGCTCCGCCATACGGTCCTCGCTCCGTCTTCTCTAGCAAAGCGATAATCTGCATCGCTCGAATCTTTGGGGCTCCTGAAAGCGTCCCTGCCGGACTTAAACCAAGGCTGGCAAGAAGTGGTGTTACCTCGGGAAGTGGTTTACCGACCACCTCTGAGACGATGTGCATAACCCTGCTGTAATTTTCCACCTGCATGAGTGTGGGAAGCATGATGGAATCAGCTTCACAGTATCTCCCGATGTCATTACGCGCGAGGTCTACAAGCATGCGGTGTTCGGCAAGCTCCTTTTCGTTGGTAATGAGTTTGCGCGCAAGTCTTGCATCTTCTTCCGGCGTGTTCCCGCGTCTTTCTGTCCCGGCGATTGGTCGAATACGCATTTTCTCATTGGTCACTTCCGCCATAACTTCGGGAGAAGACCCGACGAGCGTCATGTTCCGACACGCCTTACCGAAGCGCATGTGGAACATATAGGGCGAAGGATTCCCTGCTCGCAGATTGCGATACAGCATAAGTCCGTCACCTACGTAGGGAACCGAAAAGCGTTGCGAAAGGACAACCTGGAAGATGTCACCTTTTTTGATGAAGGATTTTGCTTTCCTCACCATCGCGTAGTATTCCTCGGGTGTCATGTTTGAAGTGACTTCCTCAAGCTTCACCGACTCGCTTGTTGGTGGCGAAAGACGTACGTTGTCCATTGTGTTAAGTTCAGCTTGCGCCGCAGTATACACCTCGAATTCAGACCCCTTGGTTGGTGTGCGTACGTTCACAATTTTGTACGTCAGCCCGTCAACATGGTCGAAGGCAACCACCTTTCGGAAAGCGTAGAAACACGCCTTAGGAACGCGAAACGGGTCAGTCGAGTTCGTCTCGACGGTTTTCTCGATAAGTGAGGTAATTTCGTAACCGATAAAACCGACAGGTCCACCACTATAGGGAAGTAACTTGTGCTTGGGGGGTGAGTACAATGAGAGTTCCTTGTCGAAACGCTCAATGTCCTCAAACGTTTCAAGCACAATAGCTTTGCGTTCAGCACCGGAGCAGACAAACGTAAAACGTCCATTCTTGCCGTAATTTGCTCCTTCGAGAAAACAGACGGGTTCCGTTGAAGAACGGAGCAAATGCGCGTACACATCTAGCGGGTCGAGCGTGCTTTTCACAACTGAAATGACGGGACAATAGCCCCGACCTTCTCGGCGTGATGTGGAAGATGTCTGTTGGAATTTCTGATAGTCAGTCATACGTTTTGTAGTTAGTTGTCAAAGAGCCCTCACAAAGAACTCATGGCTAAACACTTTTCAGAAAAGTGTCGCCCGAACAGATTTTTCAAATCTGTTCTAGGGGGATTTCGCACATTTTGTGCAACAAAAAATCCCACCCTCATTGTGCAATGCAAAATTGCGCAATAAGGGCGGGATTCAAAATTCCCACGGTGCCACCTCATTTTAGGAAAATTCGAAATCCGAATATCGAAATTCGAAAAATCCATCTTTCATCAGCTCGTACTCCTTGCGGAAGACACTGATTAGCCCATGGTTACGGGGGCTTCCGGGCACTCACCATGAAATATGAATCATATAACATGAAGCATACTATCAGAGCAAGAGCCACCTTTTCCGTCTTACGACGGAAGATTCGGACCCAGCCTTGAGTACGCCAACTGACGCTCAAGATCCGAAAGGTTTTACTTAATTACAACGGTCTTCTGCTTTTGAGCGTAGCATAGCCATATTTGTTGTCAAGTATCCCTTGGCGAGAAGAGTATTCCCGCACGTTCCCGAAACAAAAAGGGTCTCCCGCGACAAGCGCAGGAGACTCTTGAAAAAGTAGGTTAGGGTGCTTAAAAGAAACCCGTAACCTCGCGATATTGATGCTGCTGGAGCACGTGGAGAATGCATTCATTGTCGTGGCGCAGTACCACCATCATGCAACGAAACTGACTGGGTCGCTCAAAGTGCTGGAGTCGGCTGATGTCCAAATAGGTTCTGCTCTCACTTCGACAGAAGAGGCTGTAGGCCGGAGAGGTGGACATCAACATTCCGTACTTGGTCCACGGCCGTTCAAGGGATATCTCAAACGCGCGGAGCGCTTGCTCCCCTTCCTTGTTCTTCGCGTACTTCACAAACGCGAGCCAGTGCATCCATTCGCCGATTTTCTCGCCGTTCGCGAGGATAAAGCCGACTCGACCATACTGCTCGCCTTGTAACTCAGACAGGTAGAGTGTTCGTGGTGGTCCCGGTGGCTTCGTGTGGTGCAAATACTTATCCGATTTTATTTCCCGAGGAAAGATCTCGCTGTCGTTGAAGTTTTCAAGATACCCCTCCTTTCCGAGGAAGGTGACAAAGCGCTTGCAGTCATCCGGTGAGTAGTGGAGCTGGCGAGCGCACGGAAACGGGAGGACAGTACCCTCGTGAACGATACGCGTGAGGGTAAGTTGCTCGTTTGAAGGGTCGGAGAACTCTTTAAGCTTATAGGCGAAAACTCCGATGTCGGAGGCGACGTACAACATACCGGTGATGTAACCAAGAACAACCGAAAACACTACCTCCCCTTTGCGCACGCAAGTAATGGCGCCGGTGGAGGCGGTAATGGTCGCGGGGGCCTCAAACATTTCTTCCCATACCTTCACCGGGTCGCACCGCTCAAGGAGTGTTCCGATTTTTTCGGTCGGGTCGTTCTGCGAAATTTTCCTGAAAAAAGCTTCAAGCTGAATTGAACGGTCGGTTGGGTCGCAGAAAAACATAAGAGGTTGCTTAATCGGGTCGGAATCGGTTGGCCATCGCCGATGCGCTTGACTGTCAAGCTCTTCGGTAATGAGTATCGCGTGTTTATCATAAGCCTCTAACCGGCCAGAGATGGTGAGTTCGGTAATCGCGTCGAGTCCGAGCGTGTCGCCATCTTTTCCCTTTCCGTATGCCACTTTTCGCAGTGTTTCGGAGGCGCATGCCTCCATAAGGGCTCGCCAAGCGCCGACAAGCGCGTTGATACAGACGTCGCAGTAAGCACGTTCAATGCCTTGCATATTTTATTTCCTCCAATGGTGTGGTTTTGACAAAGAAAACCGTTGTGGTTGAGAACTAAATCAACTCTAACGCCCTCCAAAAATCTGTCAAGGTTATGCGGGGTTTCCCGAAATTTTTCTGGAGTAAACCCCGAAAATATGGCATTATAAGGGCTCCACCGTCAAAACCCCCACACCAAACAAGCGTTTGATGTGGGGGTAAAAAACGGCTCAAACACTATACTTTATGGAAAAAATCATGTATCCAAAAGTCCGACTAAGGGACATTCTCAAGACCTTTTGGAAGGCCATACGACCTTACCAGTGGCTCCTTTTTATCGTGGTCGTTTCCATCGTTATCGTAAATATAGCCGAAGTCATCACCCCGCTGTATTACAAGCGGTTCTTTGACACGATTATCTCCGCAACCGACAAATCAGCCGTAGAGCACTCACTCGTACAGACTATCTTTCTCATCTTCGGATTAAACGGCATTGTGTGGCTCGGTTACCGCGTCGCCACGTTCGTGGAGAATCGGTTCTTGACCAAAGTTTCCGCCATCCTCCGCCAAAACGCGTTTGACTATCTCTTGCGCCATTCCTACTCATTTTTCAGCAACAACTTCACCGGTGCTCTCGTTCAACGGGTAAACCGACTCGCCCGCTCGTTTGACCGATTGAGTGACAAGGTTATCTGGAATGTTATTCCCCTCTTCGTGAAGATTGTGGGCGTCGGCGTCGTGCTGTACTTTTTGAAGCCTTTGGTCGCGGGAGTGATGCTCGGCTGGGCAATTCTTTTCATTCTGTTCAACTACGCCGTATCGGTGTGGAAGCTCAAGTACGATATCCGCGTCTCCGAAGCCGATTCACGGACAACCGGTGTCCTCGCGGACGACATCACGAACCACCACTCAATCCAGCTTTTTACCCGTGTGGAGAGTGAGACTTCCCTCTTCCGAGAGGTGACGGAGGCGCAGGCGTCTTCACACAAAATATCCCTTGATATAAGCGCGTTCGTAGAGGCGGTGCAGGCTCTGCTCATCGTCACCATTGAATTCGCCATCTTTTACCTCGCTATCGGTTACTGGACGCACGATATCGTTACGGTTGGCTTCTTTGTCTTGCTTCAAGCGTACATTCTCGGTCTTACCCATCGGTTGTGGGAATTCTCGCGCGTTATCCGCGATATCTATGAGAGCTACGCGGATGCAAAAGAAATGGTGGAAATTATGACCCTCCCCCATGAAATCAGAGACCGTAGAGGCGCGCAGGCGCTTTCGGTGCAGTCGGGAGAGGTTTCATTTAAAGATGTTTCTTTCAGTTTTAACCAAACGAGGGAAGTATTTACCGATTTTAATCTCACGATTGCATCGGGAGAGAAAATCGCGCTGGTGGGTCCCTCTGGCGCCGGAAAATCAACCATCGTAAAGCTCCTGCTTCGCCTCCACGAGCCATCGGAGGGTGCCATCACGGTTGACGGCACCGCTATCGGTGACGTAACACTGGAGAGCCTTCGAGACGCGATTGCGCTTGTACCACAAGACACCCTCCTCTTTCACCGAAGCCTGATGGATAACATCCGCTACGGACGGGAAAATGCGACCGACGAGGAAGTTCGGCAGGCGGCGACGCTTGCCCACTGCGACGACTTTATTGATAACCTTCAAGGTGGCTTTGAGACCTTTGTGGGAGAGCGCGGTATCAAGCTTTCGGGAGGAGAGCGCCAGCGTGTTGCCATCGCGCGCGCCATTCTGAAAAACGCGCCCATACTCGTGCTTGACGAGGCAACCTCCAGTCTTGATTCCCATTCCGAAATGCTTATCCAAGATGCCTTGGATACCCTGATGAAAGGAAAAACCGTCATTGTTATCGCTCACCGGCTCTCCACCATCCGAAAAATGGACCGCATTGTCGTCATTGATGGCGGAAAAATCGTGGAAACAGGCACCCACGACGGACTGCTTGCAAACGAAGGAGGACTTTACAAGAAGCTTTGGATGTTGCAGGCTGGTGGATTCATACAGGACACCGAAGGAAACACGAACTCACGCAAACGGTCTCGTCTTCTTTCACAAAAAGATGAGGAAGAAGTACCTGCGGAGACTGACGAATTTACCTCACCGACACACCCCACCGAGGGTCTCTAGAACAAAAAACCTGCAGTGTCCTTTATACCGTTTCTATAGGACATCTACGTAAAGGACAGTAAATTATGGCTAATTTAAAGTCTATTTTCTGCTTATGATTATTTTAGGAATTGAAACATCCTGCGATGAGACGGCGCTTTCCCTCATAAAAAGTGAAGGTGGGAGTGATATAGAGGTACTTGCGGATAAAACGCTTTCGCAAATTGAACTCCATAGACAATATGGAGGCGTGTTTCCTAATATGGCGAAGAGGGAACACAGCCGAAACCTGATACCTTTACTAAAAACCGTTCTTACGGTATCAGGTTTCGGAAACACCAAATCACAAGCACCAAATTCCAAACAAATTCCAAATGACAACGTCCAAAGTCTCAAACAGCTTCTCGAAAGAGAGCCGGAAATGCTGGAGCAATTTCTGGCATACATACCGACACTTGAGAAGCCACCGATAGATGCGATAGCGGTAACGGAGGGGCCGGGGCTTGAGCCGTGCCTCTGGACCGGTATCAATCTCGCCAAGGCACTTTCGCTGGTCTGGGATATCCCCATTGTGCCGGTCAATCATATGGAAGGACACATCTTTTCTTCGCTACTGCGAAGAAAAGAAATTTCCAATGACCAATTTCCCCGCCTGCGCCAAAGCTTCGGCGGGCAGGCAATTTCCAAACAAATCCCGAATCCCAAATCTGAACTAAACGCTATACGCTATACGCTAAACGCTCTCTCCTTCCCCGCTCTGTCCCTCCTCATCTCCGGCGGGCACACCGAACTTGTCCTTATCAAGAGCGAACTTCAGTACGAAATCATCGGACAGACGCGCGATGACGCGGTCGGTGAAGCGTTTGATAAGGTGGCACGCCTTTTGGGGCTTCCCTATCCGGGAGGACCGGAAATATCGCGTCTTGCCGAACAAGTTCGCTCTTCCTTAGAGCTTAGAACTTCGAGCTTCGAGCTTCCCCGTCCTATGTTACATAGCGGGGACTATGATTTTTCGTTTTCCGGTATCAAAACGTCGGTATTGTACCTCCTCAAAAAATTGCCTGCGGTGACCGACGAGATAAAACGGGAGATAGCGCTTGAATTTGAAAATGCCGTCACCGAGGTCTTGGTCGCCAAAACGAGAAAGGCTCTGGAACACTACGGGATACAGACGCTTCTCCTTGGAGGTGGAGTGGTCGCCAATACACACATTCGTAGGGAGTTTGAAAAGCTCTCATCGGAGCAGGGTGTACCCCTGCATATACCGGAAAAGAGCCTTACGACCGATAACGCTCTTATGATAGCGGTCGTGGGGCTTATACGACAGGCCAAAAGCAAAACAACGGGCGCGGGGGAGTTACGGGCGCGAGGGAACCTCCGTCTTGATTGACGGGGCGGTAGAATTGGTGTATGGTCATAGAGGACTTCAGGGCTGGTGTTCAGGTGAAATCTTAATGCGCTAACAAGCGCATGCAGAGCAAACGCCGTTATGGCGGAACACAGAAACACACGCGCGAAAAGAAGCTACCACTTCTTTTCTCGCATCCAAAGCGGCATGAGATAACGATGACCCATCAAAATCTCTGTTAGCCCCGCCTCTTGGGACAGCCAAAATGGTCGTGAAATGAGCACGACCGCCATAAGCCCCTCGCGCGTGACGCACGCGAGGGGTTTTCTTTTTGAGTAAAATGCCAATTTTTGATAGGATACCACTGTGAATGAGAAGTTTTTAAAGCCATATAACCCTTCGGAAACCGAAGGGCGCATCTACAAGCTCTGGGAAGAGAGCGGGTTCTTCAATCCGGACAACCTTCCCGCTAAACGCTATACGCCCGTCCGAACGGATGTCCATCCGGGCGGGCTAGACGCTAGACGCTTCTCTATCGTTATGCCCCCTCCGAATGTGACGGGGGTGCTCCATATGGGGCACGCGCTGATGCTTACGCTTGAAGATAGTATGGTTCGGTTCAAGCGAATGCAGGGTTTCAAAACCCTCTGGCTCCCAGGCACCGACCACGCAGCCATCGCGACTCAATCGCGTGTGGAGAAGGATATTTATAAGAGCGAGAAGAAATCACGTCACGACCTCGGCCGAGAGGAGTTCCTCAAGCGAGTAGAGGCCTTTGCAAAGCAGAGTCACGATACCATCATCTCCCAAGTGAAGACGATGGGGGCTTCCGCCGACTGGTCGCGGGAAGCTTTTACGCTTGACCCCAAACGAAGTCTCGCGGTGCGGACAATGTTCAAAGAAATGTATGCTGACGGGCTTATTTACCGCGGTCATCGCATCGTCAACTGGGACCCAAAGGGTCAGACCACCATCTCCGACGACGAGATTGTGTATCAGGAGGAAAAGACCGTTCTGTACTATATGAAGTACGGACCGTTTACCATCGCGACCTCCCGCCCGGAAACAAAGTTCGGAGACAAACACGTCTGTATGCATCCGAAAGACGAACGATACCGCGACTACAAAGACGGGCAAAAAATAGACCTTGAATGGATAAACGGTCCCATTACGGCAACCGTCATAAAGGATGAGGCCATTGATATGGAGTTCGGTTCGGGAGTGATGACCATTACCCCGTGGCACGATAGAGCGGACTTTGAAATTGCTGAGCGACACAAACTGCCGAGGGAGCAGGTAATAGACGAGTACGGAAAACTCTTGCCCATCGCGGGCGAGTTCGCGGGAATGAAAATCACCGAAGCGCGGCAAAAGGTGGTTCGTAAACTACACGACAAGGGACTTATGGTGAAAGAAGAGCCGTACACGCACAACCTTGCGACTGCGGAGCGAACCGGAGGTATTATTGAGCCACAGATTAAACTCCAGTGGTTCATTGACGTTAACAAGCCCATAGCAAAGCGCAAGAATAAAACGCTCAAGGAAATTATGCACGAAGCGGTTGCGAGCGAAAACATAAAAATTCTTCCTGAACATTTTGAAAAGACCTACTTCCACTGGATAGAGAACCTGCGTGACTGGTGCATTTCACGGCAGATTTGGTACGGGCATCGAGTGCCTGTTTGGTATAAGAAGCACGGAACTGATACGGAAGTATATGTCGGCATTGAAGTCCCAACAGGAGACGGCTGGAAACAGGACCCCGACACGCTAGACACATGGTTCTCATCGGGCCTGTGGACATTCTCAACACTCGGTTGGCCCGAGAAGACCAAAGACCTTGAACTGTATCACCCGACAGACGTGCTTGAGACGGGCTATGAAATCCTGTTCTTCTGGGTAGTGCGTATGATACTCATGACCGGTTATGCCCTCGGTGAGGTTCCCTTCAAGACCGTGTACCTGCACGGTACCGTTCGTGATGGACAGGGGCGCAAAATGAGTAAATCACTTGGAAACGGTATTGACCCCATTGATATCGCCAAGAAGTTCGGCACGGATGCGGGACGAATGGCGCTGATTGTCGGTAACACCCCCGGCACGGATACGAATATCTCCGAGGACAAAATCCGCGGGTACAAAAACTTCGCGAACAAACTGTGGAATATCGCGCGGTTTGTCATTGAAAACACGAAGGGTGAGGAACTCCTGCCGGATTTTTCTGCGTATACACCAGCGGATGCGACACTTCGGCAGGAGCGCCACGACCTCCTTGTAGATGTCACCAAAGATATGGAAAACTATCGCTTCTATATGGGCGCGGAAAAGCTCTACCACTACGCGTGGCACACCTTCGCCGACAAAATACTTGAGGAGAGTAAAGGAATACTCCAAGGCGGAACCGCCGAAGAGCAAAAATCACGCAAGCAGTTTTTGCTTCACACGCTGGACAAGATACTAAAAGTCCTGCACCCTTTCATCCCCTTTGTGACCGAAGAAATCTGGCAACTGTGGAAAAACCCTTCCACCAAAGAAGGTATGCTTATGGTGGCAGAGTGGCCTATCAGTAAAAGCTTATAGCTTTTAGCTGATAGCTTATAGAAGGAAATCCTGTAAACTTATGTGTAATCTTAGAGCCTGTTCATAATCTAATGCCTGAATGAAATGTTCAAAATTCGTTGCGAAAATTGGGGATTTTGAGGAAGCATATCGAGATACGCTGACGAAAAAGACGCGATTTGTAGCAGAATTTTGAACATTTCGGCAGGCAAGCTATGTTTTAGGCTTTATACTGCGGTTAGATTATGAACAGGCTCTTACTATCTTCCTAAAAGCTATCAGCTATAAGCTCTCTTCTCAATGTCTCCTTCAACTCTTTTCTTCTCGTTAGTCGGCGGGGTACTCCCTACGCTTTTTTGGCTGTGGTTCTGGCTTCGGGAGGATAGGCTTCATCCGGAGCCCCGCTCGCTTATTTTCCTCTCATTTACGTGGGGAATGCTCGTGGTACTCCTGGCGCTACCACTAGAGCAGTGGATGTGGAATATCACGTCAAATATGACGCTGGTGATTATCGGCTGGGCGATACTGGAGGAGGTGCTGAAACTCGTCGCCTCATATCGCGGAGCGCTCCGCGACCGCGCGAATAATGAGCCCATTGACTCGCTTATCTATCTTATTACCACGGCACTCGGGTTCGCGGCGCTTGAAAACACGCTGTTCCTCGCGGGTGTCTTCAAAACGGGCGGATTTGTGGACGGTCTTGACCTTGGTATCCTTCGCTTTGTTGGCGCGACACTCCTCCACGTGGTTTCTTCGGGCGCGCTCGGCTTTTTCCTCGCGCTCGGTTTCTATAAGCGCGGGAGCATCAAGAAAATTGACGCCGGAGTGGGACTGGTCGTCGCGATTATCTTGCACGTGCTCTTCAACTTGTTTATACTTAAGAGTGAAGGAAACGGCCTGTATACGCTCACCGTGTTCGCATTTGTATGGCTCGCGATTATTCTCCTCTTGGTCGGGTTTGAAAAGATTAAACAACTTAAAAGCTAGTCATGCGAATCAGCCGAGACATTCGAATATGCGAATAGCTACGAATTAGAAATACTTCTTACTCTTATTCGTAGCTATTCGTTGATTCGTTTAATTCGTATATTCGTATATCACCTATGAAGGACAAACGATCATTTTTTGAACGCCTCACGGGGGCCGTCAATCCAAAAGATTTAGAGGTGGAGGGCGCAGAGGAGGAGACGCGACATCTTTCCGTTGGCGCGAAAGGCGACAGCAAGAAACTCGCCTCGTCTATTGAAGAGTCCGTAGCCGAGGAGGGAGAACTCACGGTTGATGTCTATCAAACCGCCGATGACATCATCATTAAGACCATCGTCGCCGGTGTACGTCCTGAAGATTTGGATATTTCAATCACGAGAGATATGGTAACTATTCGCGGTTCGCGTCAGGAAACAAGCGAGGTAAACGACGGCGACTATTTCCATCGAGAACTCTACTGGGGTACGTTCTCCCGCACCATTCTCCTGCCCCAGGAGATAGACGTAGACGCCTCGGAAGCGAACGAAAAGCACGGGCTCCTCACTCTCCAGCTCCCCAAGATGGACAAGAGTCGGCAGACGAAACTGAAGGTGCGGTCTAGTTAGACATTAGATACTAGACAGTAGACATCAGACGTTGAAACGAAAAAACGGCCGAAGCCGTTTTTTCTTTGGTGCCGAGGCCCAGGAACAGAACATGCTCGCAAGCTCCGCTTTGAGAACCGTGGGTTCTCAACGCTCCAAGAGTCGCTACTCTCCTCCACGGGAAACTACCGTTTCCCGACCCCTTCCCCAGTTCGATCCTGTCTCGGCACGAAAAAACGGCCGAAGCCGTTTTTTCTTTGGTGCCGAGGCCCAGGATCGAACTGGGGACCCTTCCCTCTTCAGGGGAATGCTCTACCAACTGAGCTACCTCGGCGACCAACGCATCTTAGCGCAATTTTTGTGTTGCTTCAAGCAGGACTAATTGGCGCTTCCTTTAAAGAAGTTGCCGATAGTTCCCAATTGGCTGGTCGCATTCTTCACATTCTGAACATCACCTCGGAGTCCGCCGTAGACACTCTGTACTTGCTCAACATAGGGCTGAACAAAGAAATACGCGCCAACCGAGAGGCCAATGATGATAATCCAGTAAAGCATATGAAATACGCGACCAAACAGCGCGGAACGATGCATCTTGCGGAGAAGCGCGTGGTTTTCCTCCACCATTCGGTGCGTCTGTATCAAAAGTTGTCGTTCTTCGGGAGACATGGCTGATTTTTAATGAGTTATTCTGATAACGATTATAAAAATCACCACCCCGTGAAATAGATTGCTTGTAAGGATACTAAACGATTATTCACTTTACCCCACACCTCATATTACCACCTGCACACATTTCGCCTATTTCACTGGGTAATAGGATAGCTTTTAGCTTATAGGTTTAGCTTATAGGTTTTAGCTGTTAGGAAAAGACAAAGAAAAGTATAGCACAATGTGTTCAAAATTTAAGGAATACCATTCCGGCAACAATCAAGATTATACCCACAATTTGGTAAACAGATAAGATGTCTTTGAAGAACCAGTATCCTACGAGCAGGCTCAAAAGACTCGTAATCCCCGCCGTGAGAAACCAGATAATGATAAAATTCGGGGCTTTGGTGTAGTTGTAGAGAAATAGGTACTGATGAATGAGAATAAATGGAATGGCCCAAAGAAAAGACTTCAGGAAACCGATGCGTAACCAATAAATCGTTGCGATTTGAACCACGGCAGCTGCAACAGCGAGGGAGATATAAAGAAACATACAAAAATTATAGCAAGAACTCCTAACAACTAAAAGCTATCAGCTAACACCTGATTATGCCCCCGGCCAGAATCGAACTGACAACTATCCCTTAGGACGGGACTGTTATAATCCATTTAACTACGGGGGCTTTTAACTCCTACAACTTAGCACAGAAAACAAAAACCTTGAAGCTCTCGCTTCAAGGTCCTTGTTTTTCTACTATAGGACTTATGCAATTGAGCATATTTCAGTCTTTTCCCCTTCTGTCATTCCTGCGGAGGCAGGAATCCAGGACCATACCGCATACTCTGGATTCCCGTTTTCACGGGAATGACACCTATTGCGTAAGTCCTATACTACTTCCCTTCTTCTGTCTAATGTCTACTTGTCTATTGTCTGTTAGCTTATCCCCAGCAACTGCTTAATCTTCGGCTGATTGAATCCGACAACGAGCTCCCCGTCTATATCAATCACCGGTACACCCATCTGACCGCTCTTCTCAATCATCTCCTTTCGCTTCTCCACGTCGGCTCCGACATTGTGTTCGGTGTACTCAACACCTTTTTCCTTAAAAAAGACCTTCGCCGCGTTGCAGTACACGCAGGTTGGCGTGGAATAAATAGTAACTTTCGCCATCGTAATTTCTAGATTACTTCTGGTAATCGTGTATCGCCTTAGGACGACAGTATAGCAAATAGAAAGGCTTCTGTAGAAGTTTCCAGAAGCCCTGCGGTCTGTTCTAATACACGGAAATTACCTCAATCTCTTTGAAAGCTCTTTGGGAGTTCGGATAACTTCACGGAAAAGCGCGTTGCGACAGAGTTCCGAGTCGGGAGCGAGCGCGTAGATGGGTTTCCCGAGCGCAACCGCGAAGCCTATTTCAAGCGTGGTGCTGGGACCCGCGTAGCCACCTTTATTGTACACAAACACGACATCCGCCATCCGGATTTTGTAAAAATGGTCGTGAGTAAGGCCAAGCGCGATAAACGTCTGATATTCCTTTGAAAACTTCTCCCACTCGTCCTGCCCCGAGTGATGGTAGGGCGCGTAGACAACCACACCGAGCTTCTCAAGCTCGTTTGCGAACTTCTTTGCCTCGGCCTTAAATCTCCGACTTCCGCAGATAACGACTGATTTCATAAAATTATTCTAGCACATAAAAAAATTGGCACGAAGTTCTTTCGTGCCGTTTGCACCTACCGCACATACTTCAAGAAGTATTCGGCAAACGCCTTGTAGACTCCTCGCTTGAAACCGACAACTTCTCGCGCATGCCTTTCAAGCGTCGTCCACTTCCATGCCCGAAACTCGGTTTTGTGTCCGTTTCCGGAGAGTTTTATCTCGGACTCGGAAACCTTGAGCTTGAGCAAGAACCAGCGCTGTACCTGTCCCGAACCTTTCCGTTTTTCTCTCTTTTCCACGGGGAATTCATAGGCGAGCCAGTGTGGAAATTCTGTAATCAACTCAAATTTTTCTTTGGACAGTCCGGTCTCTTCGCGAATCTCTCGGAATAGAGCCTCGACGGGAGTCTCACACACATCAATGCCCCCTTGCACCGATTGCCACGAGCCTGCTTTATCCGCTCGCTCAAATGACAGTATTCCTCTTCCTTTCCCAAAAATGACCGCGCCGACCCCGGTTCGGAAATAGGGGAAATACAGAGGTGTGGAAGTATCAGATTTTTTCATAAAGATTTCTTTCTGCCGAGAGAATAGAGGTTTCTCCCCAACAAGTCAATTCATATAGTTTGCCGTCTTTTGCAAATAATTGGTGAAATCGGTATAAAACTCCGCGGAAAGTCCAAAGGCTTTTGCCGCAGTCACATTTTCTTCTTCGTCGTCCCATACGAGCACCGAACGGCGGTCAATTGCTTGAACTTGCTCAAAAGCTTTTGCCCAGAATTCTGGTGTAGACTTACGAACGCCCAAAATGGACGAGGAGAAGATGCCGTAAAACTGCGACTTAAGGTCAAGGTTTGTCCAGAGGTACTCCGTTCTGTATTTCTCGTTGTCTGTTGCAAGGAAACAGCGGATTCCTTTAGCGCGCAGAATCGCCACCTCGCGGAGAATACGGTCCTCAAGAGTTCGCTCATGCTCAAACCAATTCACAATGAGCGCATCAACCCCGTGAGGATAGCGCCATTTCGGAAGATAAGGAACAAGCTCCTGCTTAAGGTCGGCCTTGCCTACAATACATTTCTGAAACGGTCCCGTAAAAAAAGGAAGCATGTCTTCATGCTCGGAAGCACCGAACTCTTCCGCGAGCACTTTTGAAAACAGACGCTTACGTTTGCACAGTACCACCCCGTCAATATCAAATAAGATGTGAGAAATCATATGCTTTAAACCCTGCTAAATTTCTGCTAGTATAGCCCGCAGACGCGGGTATAGTATAGTGGCAATATGCGTGCTTCCCAAGCATGAGACGCGGATTCGATTCCCGCTACCCGCACCATTCTTGTATTCGTAGTAATTCGTTGGTTCTTAATTCGTATTTTCGTATTGCTACCTAAAGAGGTCAAAAAACTTTGAAACAAGCGACCGCTCCTTGACCGGCTCGTCCGAAACGGTCTTCTCGTCACCGATAAGCACCACCATTCTTTCCCCTGGTTTCGCCACCTGGAACTGCTCGCGTATCTCCGCGTCAATGCCCTCACTCGTTTGCAGGCGTGCAATGTCGGTTCGCAGTTTCTCCTCCCGAAGCGTCAGCGCGGAAAGGTCGCTCTCTACCCTATCCAAATTCTTTCGGCTTTCGCGCTCCTTGGCGTAAAGACCAAGCGTAGCTTTACTTATCACCATGAGCAGGATAAAAACACCGATAAGCACCCAGCGTGAATAGAGCGTCTTGCGGATTTTACGTTTTCGCTGAAAATCTTTCATACATTAGGCACTAGATATTAGGCTCTAGGCACTAGGTAAGAATAATGATAACATCAAATAACATTATTTTATAAGAAATAGCCCTAAAGCCTAGCGCCTAGTTTCCTAATGCCTAGTTTTTATGTTATTCAACCCAAAACACCGAAGAAAACTAAATATTGTCTGGGGTATTCTCTGTACGCTTATCATCATTAGTATGATACTGCTGTACATTCCCGCCCTCTACCTGTAAATGCGAACATCCGAATAGCTACGAAATGAGCTTGTTTCCTTTTCTTATTCGTAGCTATTCGCATTTAATCTTTCCTCACCATCTTCAAAAACACCTCCTGTGGGATGCGCACTTTGCCGACGCCATGTTCTTTGAGGCGTTTCTTGCCTTCTTTTTGATTTTGCCACAGCTTCATCTTTCTCGTTCGGTCGCCACCGTTCTTACCGAAATCACCAAGAGTTTTCTGTGTCGCGCGAACGGTTTTTGAAGAAATAATACGACCAAGCGCTTGCCCTTGAATCTTGGTTGCGAAGAGTTGCGCAGGAAGCAGGTCATGGAGTTTTTCCACCGCCGACTCCGCCTCAAGTTCCGCTCGTTTGCGCGAAACAATACGGGAAAAGGCAGGCACTATTTCCTCTGCGACAATGAGTTCAAGCTTTACCACATCCGCCTTTCGAAGTTCCAGTATTTTGTATGAAAGTGACGCAAATCCCGACGAGAGGCTTTTCACATCATCAAAGAAACCGCGCATAAGCTCGCGCAAGGGCATTTCCACAACAAGCAGATTGCGCTCGCCAAAGTTTTCCGTCACTTTGGGGAATGCTTCGTGGTCAAAGAGCATCGGCATAAGTTTCGGAAGATATTCGGACGGAGAAATGATGCGCGCCTCTACCCACGGCTCGTAAACCTCGGCAATGTCACCATAGTCGGGGAACCGCGCCGCCGAGTAGACAACTTCCCTCTTTCCACGCTTTGTCACCACTTCATAGGTAATGGAAGGAGTGGTCACCACAAGCGAGAGATTAAATTCACGATGCAGTCTCTCGGAAATAATTTCTAGGTGGAGCATACCGAGGAAGCCACAGCGAAATCCCCTTCCCAAAAGCCCTCCCGACTCTTCCTCATACGTAAACGACGAGTCGGAAAGGCGGAGCCTATCTATCGCCAGACGAAGTTGATTGAAGTCATCCTGACTTTCGGGATAAATAGACGCCCACACCACCGGTTTAGGGCGGTCGTAGCCTGGAAGTGGTTTCCCTCCGCCTTTTGCGGGAAGAATGGTATCACCGACCGAAGCGACTCCGGGCTCTTTGATGCCGGTCGTGATGTAGCCGATTTCACCTGCCGAAAGGTGTTCTACGGGTGTTTCCGCGGGAGCAAAGATACCCACCTCAAGCACCGTAAAGACCTGTTCCGAAGCAGCAAACCGAAGTTTGTCTCCTCGCTTTGTCGCCCCGTCAAACGAGCGCAAAAACACAATCACCCCCGCGTGATTGGAATATTTAAAGTCAAACACCAGCCCTCTAAAACCTTCGGTGACTGCGCCATCATCCACTCCTTTCGGAGCCGGGACACGGTCAATAACCGCTTGGAGAAGCTCGGGAACACCCTCTCCCGTCTTGCCCGACACCAAAAGCACGTCACTTTCGGGAAGTCCGCATAATTCCGCAATCTGTTTTGTGGTCTCGGGAACGCGCGCGAGCGGAGAGTCTATCTTGTTCACGGCAGGGATGATAGTAAGCCCCGCCTCCTGCGCCATCCCGAGCACCGAGATAGTCTGCGCCTGTACGCCCTGTGTCGCATCTACGAGCACGATAGCGCCCTCAACGGCCTTCATGGCGCGTGAGACCTCGTAGGCGAAGTCAATGTGTCCGGGAGTGTCTATCAAATTCATCACATAAGAGTCTGAAAGCTCGAAGCTCGAAGCCCTAAGCTCTAAGTTTCTTTTTCTTATTTCTTCGAGCTTCATTCTTGAGGCTTGGTCAGGCTTCCAGTGCATTCGCACTGGCGTCATCTTAATGGTGATACCGCGCTCACGTTCAAGCTCCATTGAATCAAGCACTTGATTCTGCATTTTGCGCTTTTCAATCGTGCCTGTTAGTTCAAGCAAACGGTCCGCAAGCGTGGACTTGCCGTGGTCAATATGCGCGATGATGCAGAAGTTCCTGATATTTCTTTGGCCTTCGGACATACCGAGCATACTAGCAGAAAACGGCTCTATTAAAAAGCCGTTCTCAAAAAGACTTCGCGGAGATCAAAACGTCGTCTCGGTCGGGTCGGGGCCAATGAACTTCGCCTTCCAGATTTTGTGGTGAACCGTTTTCCAAATTTCGGTGATTTCCGTATTCCCGAGCAGATACAAAACGAAAGCTCCCGCCAGCATCCCGCCAAGTCCGGCAAAAAGTCCCTGAAGGAAGATACCGAGTGTTGTGTGGAGGTTAAACACTCCATCAAATACCCCAAGAAGTCCGTACGCGATAAACCCCATAAAGATACTCCCCGCAAAGCTCTGCCACAATGTGCGGGAAACCGCGAGGTCAAACTTCTCAAAATGACGGGCATACAGCACCCAAAAGATACCGGCGCTTGCGACACTTCCGATTGAGTATGCGAGCGGAAGCACGAGCATTTCCGTACCGCGAAGGTCGGAAACACGAAGCAACAACTCAATAAAATAGCGCAGGGTGGGCACCTCGGCGAAAAGCTTGGAAAAAAGAAACGCGCAGATGACCGTCACAAGTGTCCCTCCGCACGCGATAAGGAGCGGGGTGCGCGTCTTTCCGGCCGCATAGTAGCCCCTGGTAAAGAGGAGCGTCATACTCTGTGCAACGACCGAAACCGCGAAAAGCGCGAGAGCCGCCGCGGTAAGACGCGTGTCGCCCCAATCAAACGCTCCGCTCCCGAGTACCGTTCGCACAATCTGCGCCCGAAGTACCACGAAGAGCACGAGCGCGGGACTGGACCAGAAGACGATATGGCGCATCGCAGTTGAAAGTGTAGCGATGAAGGTCTTCCGCTCTCCCTTGTTCCAGAGGCTGGCAAGGGTTGGAAATGCCGCAAGCGAATAGCTCGCGCCGACGATGGAAAGCGGAACCGACTGCAGGTTCCAGGAGAGGTTGAAGATGGCGATGGAACCGACTCCAAGAAGCGAGCCAAGTGAGGTGAGTAGGAGCACCGAAATATTTTGAAGCGATAGCGCGAGCGTCCGAGGAAGCGAAACAAACAGAACTTCTTTAATAATCGCGCCGTCAAACGAGAATCGCAGACGAGGAAGCAGTCCCGTGCGCAAAATGACCGGAATCTGTATACCGAGGTGGAGCATCGCTCCGAGCACGACCCCCCACGCGAGCCCCGAAAGTCCCATAACAGGATAGAAAAACAGCACACCAATGACGATGCCGAGGTTGTAGAGAATCGGGCTTATGGCGTACACAAAAAACCGACGCTCAAGTTGGGTAACGCTCGCGAACAGGTTGGAAATGCCCAAAAATATCGGCTGGAGAAGCAGAACACGCATCATGGGCACGGTAGCCGTAAGCATCTCCGCGCTAAATCCAGGGAAAAAGACGCTGGTCAGCTGCGGAGCAAACAAAAAGGCCAGCGCGCCTATCGCTATCAGAAAGAAAAAGAAGGCCGAGAATACGGAGTCAAGAAAATGCCTCGCGACCTCCTTTCCCTCCTCACGTTTTTTGGAAAGAAATGGAATGAGCACCGAAAGCGAAACCATAGACGAACTCCAGATGAAGATAAGGTCGGGGACGCGAAACGAAGCGTAGTAGACGTCCAGTATTTCTCCCGCTCCAAACTCTGACGCAAGCAATCGGTCGCGAAGAAACCCCAAAAGCTGCGAGAGTATCGCGAAGGAACCCAAAAGATAAGCGGCCTCATGGAGTCCGCTTATCTCTCGCTCTATGAATCTAAGAAGTTTGCTCACCATAGCGCCACTGTGTTTCTGCTTCGAGGTACTAAGAGCCTGTTCAACATCTAACCGCAAAATAATGAGAAGAGTCACGCTTGCCTACCAAAATGTTCAAATTTCGGCTGCAAATCGCCCATTTCTCCTTTGCATAGCTTGCTATGCCTCCTCGAACTGTCCGATTTTCGCTCGAAATTTGAGCATTTTGCTTAGAGCCTATCCACTATCTAACCGCAAAATATGAAGAAAGACAACGCTTGCCTGCCGAAATGTCCAAAATCCTGCTCCGAATTGCCTATTTCTGCTCTCCAGAGTTCACTATGGTTCGCAGAAATAGGCAATTCTCGCAACGGATTTTGAACATTTCACCCAGGCATTAGATAGTGGATAGGCTCTTAGGCATTAGATGTTGAACAGGCTCTAAGGGTTATTCCTCATCCTCTTGCGTTTTCTCGGCTTTCTCTTCCAGAGGAAGCTTGGAACGCTTTTCGGGCGTGTCGTCAACCGGCGGAGTGGCACTGGCAAACGGACTCCTGCCCGCCTTAAGATTCTTCAGAATGAGCTCTACCTCTTTATTATCGGGGTTGCTTGCCTTGAGGTCGGTAAACTCCGAAATCGCCTCCTCGTCACGATTCAGCTTCTCATAGGAAAGACCTAGAAAATATTTGGCGTTGGCATAGTCGGGATTAAGTTTAACCGCGCGTTCAAGTGCGCCGACCGCGCCGAGGTAATTTCTGTCGTTAAATCGAAGCAGTCCAAGCTGGAAGAATACCGCCCCGTCGTTTGGCGCAATGGTCGCCGCCGCCTCAACCGAAGCGATAGCTCCTTTAATATTGCCTTCCTGAACCTCTATCTGGGAAAGGAGGAAAATAGCCTCCGTATAATTACTCTTCTCCTGTAGTGCGCTCAAAATACTCTCCCGCGCCTTGCTGTTGTCGCCTTTCGTAGCTTCAAGACGCGCAATCGTCAAATGGATTGCCGGACCTCTAGGGTTGAGTTCAAGCGCATGACCGTAGTGGGTTCTGGCGTTTTCGTAGGCTCCTTCAATCTTAAGCGGTACCACCGCCTCATACACGCGCCCGAGCGACATCAAGTTTTCGTAGTTTCGCGGGTTCTGCGCAACCGCCTTTCGTGCGCTCGAAAGCGCCACTCCGAGAAGATTTTGGAACTCCGTTCTCGCCGCTTCGGGAGAAATCGTGTCCGTGCCTTGGCGAAGCACCGTGTTTATCCGCATAAGGGTGAGTTCGGTAAGAAAACGGTAGTAGATGTCCTGAGGACTCATCTCCGCCGCGCGCGCGATGAGTCTCTCCGCCTTGGCAAGGTCGCCTTCGGTGTTGAAACTAATCACGCCTTTCTGAAAAAGAACGGAGCCCGTATATTTCTGGAACAGGGTGTATCCGAGCGTCACGCTTCCTATAAGAAGCAAAATGAGCAGGAGTACCGAAACGAAACTAGCACGCGGGTTGTCCGCAAATGACAGCGTTTTCATCGGAACAATCCGCGACACGGCAAGTGAAGCGACGAAGAGTCCCGTAAAAAAGAAGGTGAGTGCGAAAATAGTGAGTGAAGGGACATAAAAGACCGCAACTATCCACAGAAAGAGCGCGGTGAGGAATGAGGAGGTCACCAAGTATTGGGAGAACGTGTCCGAAAGGTCCGAAAGAATCGCCTTAAACCCCGAAACAAGAAACAGCAGGAAAAAGATAGCCCACGCCAAGAAGCCCAAGATTCCCGTAGTCGCAAGAAATGTCGGCACGAGACCCACCCCAAAATTGAAATCAACGTTCCAGAAGGGCGTATTGTTGACGCCAAAGGGTTTATACTTGAGCCACTCCGAAACAAACTGGTTTGGTCCCGCGCCGAGGAGGGGGTCCTTGACCAATGTTTGTCGAGCAACATCAAACGTCGTCCCCCACGTTGGGCGGGCTTCTATCTGCGATATGCCGAGAGCTCCTCCTATTTGGCTACCGAGGGTGTTCCCCGGCAAAATAAAGACAACCGACACAAGAAGTACGAGAAGCGACGGGATAGGGAGTCGTTTAAGTGGCTTTACAGAAGCGGGCGAAATGTCTCCGGCATCTTCATTTAGACGTGACTTACGCGAGGAACCAAAGGACATAAGATACACGAGAAAAACAAGGGAAAAAAGCGCAAGAACGTACCAGACCAAAGAGAAATTCACAATGGCAATGCCCGCAAGCGAGAGCGGGAGGGAAAGATACACAATTGACTTAAACAGACGATTGAGCGAGAGAAATTCAATCGTGATGAGAGACAAAAGCGTTGCAACTCCGAAAAAGATACCGAGGTCATTCCATTTCCCCACGGTGTTGGAAGCGGTCTCGGTAAAAATCCCGAACGAGAGAAAATCGGGACCAAAGGCGAAACGAAGAATTTGGAACAGTGCTACGAGCAAAAATGAAGCAAGGAACGCCACGTAACTTCCGAATAGTTGCTCTTTACGCCTAAACATCACCGAGGTAAGAAACGCCATTACTGAAAGGAGGAGCATATTGACCGCCGTACCCACTTCAAATCCCTGACCGAAAAATGACGAGGTCACCGTACCCGAAAAGAGACTGGACAGCGCGAAAAGACCCGCGATAACAAAAAGCACGACGAGCATCGGAGAACCCGGAAACACAAACCTACCGTCTTTGAGTCTTCCGATGAGCCAGAGCGCGAAGGCCACGAGTGCCAATCCGGAAACCAGCACTATCTTGCTAAACTGAAATGGGTACGAAACGGACGGCACAAAGAAAATAGGAAGAAGAAACACAATGGCGAGCAGGCACAGCGACGCGATGCGTTCGGCTCCCCCACGAACCATTTCCCCCTCTCCCTATCTCTCGTTCGTGCCAAAATAAAAATTTGACATAAATAAAAATAAATTATTGCTTTTAATATCGAAATATTTTTG
>JAUSFR010000018.1 GCA_030649775.1 bacterium
TAGGTATTTGCAGTTTGGTATGGATTAGTTGTATTGGTATTTGTCTAGAGCGAGCGCAAAATCTTTATCCTCGCTCCCAAGTCATTCAGCCGTTCAATAATACTTTCATACCCCCGACTAATGCTGTAGATATTTCGCAGAACCGACACGCCTTCGGCTCCCAGCATCGCAATCAAGATAATTGCGCCGGGGCGAAGCGCGGGCGGACAGACCACCTCGGCGGCCTTGAGCTTCGTCGGTCCCGTCACGTAGATGCGATGTGGGTCGGCGAGCAGGGTTTCGGCGCGAAGCTTGTCCAGTTCTTTGTAGTGAATGGCGCGACCTTCGTAGACCCAGTCGTGAATGAGTGTAGTTCCCTTTGCCTGTGTCGCGATGACGGCGAAAAAGGGGAGGTTATCAATATTAAGCCCCGGGTAGGGACGTGCCTCAATCTTGCCCTGAAGCGCGGTGAGTTTGCTGGGGAACGTTTTGATGTCCACGAGATTGGTACGGGTGTTTTCGGCTTTGTACCTCCGCAGTATCTTGTACTTAAATCCCATTTGTTCCAGCTTCAAAAGTTCAAGCTCAAGAAAGTCAATAGGCGCGCGGGTGATGGTGATGGAAGACTTCGTCAAAATACCGGCCGTGAGAAAGAACATCGCCTCAATCGGGTCTTCCGAGAGATGATATTCCACCTTGGTGTTTATCTCGGGGGTGCCGTGCACCGTAAGCGTGGTCGTCCCGATGCCGTCAATTTTGACGCCAAGCGTTTCCAGAAAGAAACAGATTTCCTGCACTTGATAGTTGGCAGAGGCATACTTAATGGTCGTCGTGCCCGGAATGAGCGCGGAGGCGAAGAGCGCGTTTTCGGTCACAGTATCTCCCGATTCGTAGAGTACCACTTCGGCAGGCTTCAGCGTGGTTCGGGTAATAAGGTAGTCCTTTGAGCGAGTTTTTATTTTGGCACCAAAGGCCTCAAGCGCGAGGAGGTGAGGGTGCACCGTTCGGCTTCCCAGTTTGCACCCACCGGGGTGCGGGAGGGTAAAACGCTTCGCGTGATGCAGAAGGGGTCCCAAAAGCAAAATAACGCTTCGTGTTCGCTCTGCGGAAGCGATATCCATACCGGCGAGGTTAAGTTTTTCGGGAACGGTAATACGTACGTCGGCGTTTTCCCATTTGACCGACACCCCGATACTTTGGAGTACCTCAATCACGCGGTGTACTTCCTCTATGCGAGGCATACTCTTAAGGAGTGTCTCACCTTTGTTTAGAAGAGAAGCGGCGAGAAGCCCCACCGCGCCATTTTTTGAGGTAAGAGTGCGTACGGTGCCGTGCAGTTTCTTACCTCCTTCAATGGAAATATTGAGTGAACGGTCGGAGATTTTTACGATATCGCGGTTCAAGACCTCGCTGATACGCGAAAGGGTGCTCGTAGAGAGGTTTTGCTCGCCGTTTTCAATGCGGGCGATAGAGCTTTGCGCTGTGCCGAGCTTCTTTGCAAACTCCGCTTGCGAGAGTCCACGCTCCTCACGCAGGTCTTTGATAAGGTGGCCGATATGTTTTAAGCGATTTGATGACATGAATGATTTTGTTAGTGATGTTTTAGAGCTCCACAAAATCTTCACCCTGTGAAGTATCCCGCCTTCAGCGGGATTCCTGCGAAGCAGGAATACTTCACGGGGTTGCGAAACGTATGCTCCTTTCAGTCGGTACGTTTCTGCAACTATACCATATATGAGATAAAAGAAAAGTAGGTAGAGGGTAGAAAGTAGAAGGTAGAAAAGATATAAAAAAACCACCCGCGGGAGTGGGGTGGCTTGGGCCTGAAGTGACGAGCGTTAGGGCAACAATTCGTTGCTGAAGGTAAAGCTCTCATTCAGCAGGGCAAGCAGTTCTGGGTCCTGCTTCCTTTTGGCATATTCCTGGAGTTTGTCGGTTTGCATCCAAACGGCTTTGATTCCGTTCTGAATGGTCTTCATTCGTTTCCAGTCGTTGGGGTCGCGAGAGAAGAGTTTTGACCAGCAAGATTTTCCATCGAGCAGATAAAGACATTCGGCAAGAGTCGTTGTTTGTTGTTGTGGCATAAGTAACCTTTCGCTAGCGGAAAGTTAACGGTATTCGGCAATTCTTGTCAATCTCTCTCTATTTTCACCCTTTCTGCTATGATGTTATCATTCACTTCGCTCTTATTCGTAGCTATCCGCCCGGATGAATGGGATTCATCCATTCGGACGGGTTCGTTGATTCGTTTCATTCGGATATTCGCATTATGTCTTTTTTCACCCCTAAACTCGGCATTGACCTCGGCACCGCCAACACGCTTGTGTTTGTGCCGGGGAAGGGTATCGTACTGAACGAACCCTCGGTGGTCGCCGTATCCGAGCAGGACAACAAAATACTCGCGGTGGGGAACGATGCGAAAAATATGCTCGGTAAGACACCCGAGTCTATTATCGCGTACCGACCGATGAAGGACGGTGTGATTGCCGATTATCGCGTGACGGAGGCGATGCTTCGCTACTTCATTACGAAGGCGCTCGGCAAATGGAACATTTGGAAGCCTGAAGTGCTGGTGTCGGTTCCCGCAGGTGTCACCTCTACCGAAAGGCGCGCGGTGGTGGAAGCGGCGATTAAGGCGGGTGCGAAAAATGCCTACGTCGTGAAGGAGCCAATTCTCGCGGCCATCGGCGCGGGCATTCCCATTCACGAACCGGTCGGTCATATGGTGGTGGATATCGGCGGAGGAACGACGGACGTCGCGGTTATTTCACTGGGTGGCATTGTCGCCTCTATTTCGGTGAAATGTGCGGGCAACCGCATTGACGGCGCGATTGCCGACTATATCAAAAAAACTTTCAATCTCGGTATCGGCGACAAGATGGCGGAAGACATCAAGATTCAAATTGGCTCCGCGGTCCCACTAGAAGAAGAGCTGTCCATGACCATCAAAGGGCGCGACTTTGTGACGGGACTTCCGCGTACCGCCGAGGTGAAGACGAACGAGATTGTGCGTGCTATCAGCAGGGAACTGCGCGAGGTCATCAAGGCGCTTAAGGATGTGCTTCAGGAAACCCCGCCGGAACTCTCGGCCGACATTATAGATAAAGGTATTATTATGACCGGTGGCTCGTCGCAACTGCGTAATTTTCCCGAACTTGTGTTTCGTCGCACCGGAGTGAAGGCGACACTCGCGAAGGACGCCTACTTTTGTGTCGCGATGGGAACCGGTATCGCGCTGGAACATCTGGATACGTATAAGAAGAGCATCATAGCGAAGAGATAAAATATGAAATATGAAGGATGGGGTATGAATTAAGAATAAGAATGGAGAAATAGAACATTCTGTAGAGTTTCTTTTTTGTCTTCAAGAATCTTTTCCATAATTCATCTTCTTCATTCTTCATTCTTCATTCTTCATCCTTCATCCTTCATGCTCCATTCTCTTTCCCATCAC
>JAUSFR010000022.1 GCA_030649775.1 bacterium
TGCTTGGCGTGAGAAGAAATAAAAACTTATCAAACAGCCTCAGCTTCGTCTTGCACCGACATTAGATTTCCTTCAAAATCAAATATAAGGAAAAATTTATTTTGAGTCCTATGACTCAAGTCCTCCCGAGCTTTATCCAGACGGGAGATCTCATGCAATATTGCTCCCACTGGTGTTTGAATGTTGGATCTCATTTTTCTCTCTCCTGTTGCGGCCACATGAATAGCATCCAGGACATCTGGGTATACATCAAAATCACCGAGAAGCTTAGCACTCAGATGCAACTCATTCCCAGTTCTCGAAACCTCCACCACTCTATAAGAATTAGGTTTTTCTGGGGTTCGACTGATTCCAGCCGTTTCCAAAAATGGAAAGAACTCTCTCTCGTTCAAAACCCGTTCTTTTTCGCTTTCTTCCAGCCAATCGGTTTCCTTGGGTGCTTGTGGTGGGTTTTCCATATCGACATTCTACTACATTAGTTCTCCTTGATAAAACAATGTTTCTATCCCCAGGTCCCCTTGCGGGAAAAGGCGGGGGGTGATAGGTTATGGGCACAAGATACGAATGAGTTTTGGAGGGCGGGGAACAGAGAGATTCATACGGGCGACGAAAGATAACGCGACAGCGATAGCGGATTTATTTCCGTGCGTTCGCATTTGTATATTTGTTTCTATTATTACTTCACGCCACCCTCGCATGCATAAAAAACTCGTCCAGAAGACTTTCGGTGCGTATCGGGCCCCCTCGGTCCCGTTTCCGGACCTTGTCGGTCACCAGCGGTCTTCGTTCAACTGGCTTCTGAAGGACGGTCTCACCGAGCTCTTCAAAGAATTTTCTCCAATAAGCGATTACTCGGGAAAGAAGTTCCAGCTCGAATTTGAAAGTTTCGAAGTCGGCGAACCGAAATACGATGAGCAGTTCGCACGTGAGAACGCACGCACCTATGAAGCGCCGGTGAAGGCGACGGTGAAGCTTATCAATAAGACCTTCGGTTCGGAGAAGTCACAGGACATATTCCTCGCAGACATGCCGATGATGACGCCGCACGGTTCGTTCATCGTTTCTGGTGTGGAGCGC
>JAUSFR010000033.1 GCA_030649775.1 bacterium
GGGAGGAGTGGGGGACACAAGCTTTAGGTATTTGGTGATGCCGATGAACCGTTGAGACAGCTTATAGGTGATAGCTTTTAGCTTATAGGAGAGAAAACCATGATTCTTTTCCTCGGACTAACTATAAGCTAACACCTAAAAGCTATAAGCTTCTCATTCGGACACCATGAACGACACAGAGGATTGTCCTTTGTTCTGGAATACATCATACGCCACGACGGTAAGCTCATTTCCCGAACCAAAAGCCGAGTCCATCTCCGAAGGAGCAAGGGTAACCTGCCACGGCGCCTTTGCGCTTGACCCGACAAAGACGTTGTTAAGGAAGAAGTGCACCTGCGCTATCGGGAAACGAGCAGTCACGGAGGCGCTTAACGTTATTTTTTCTCGTTTATTTATGAGAGAGCCCGAAACGGGATTGGTAATGGTAATCGCTGGAGTAAACTCCGGTTTGTGGATATCGTCTGTCGCGGTCGGGAGGAACTCCTCTTTTTCGTCGGTAAGTCCTTGCTCATTCGCCCACGTACGCACCGCGTACTCCCAGTACTCAAATTGAGAGTCGGTTTGAGGAGGGGCTACTCGGGGAACGGTCGGATTGTTTTTATCAATCCAATACAAAAGCGAATGAACTTCCCGAACCGCCCGCTCTTCGCGGAATTCGGGCGGAGTGAATTCGGTGGCGCGCTTCCCCGAGACTTTGTCTATGAAATAGGTTTTGCCCCCCTGCCAAATACCACGCAGTATCGGTGGGAGGGAAGCGGTGTCGGTTTCCGCGGGTTTTTCAAACGACTCCACAGGAATACGCTTGAGCGCCTCCTCCATAAACGCGTTCCACAGCGGAGCCACGATATACGCCGCCACCTTATGCATGGGACGGTTGTCGTTATTACCGGCCCACGCTCCGACAGCGAGATTGGGAGTGTATCCCACAATCCATGCGTCTTTAAAATCATTGGTCGTTCCGGTCTTTGCCGCTACATCCCTCCCCGGAAAGTAGAGCGGAGAGGTGGCTCCAAACGCGGGTGTCCGTGCTTTGTTGTCCGAGAGGATATCGCTGATTTTGAGAGCGGTTTCCTTATCCAGAACCTGTTCCGGACGGTCGGTCCATTCCTCAACCACATCGCCGTTCTTGTTCTCAATGCGAAGAATCCCTTTCGGTTCCCTTTTCACTCCCTCCGTCGCGAAGACGGCATAGGCACCCGTAAGCTCCAGGAGCTTCACCTCGCCACCTCCCAGCACCAAGGTGAGTCCGTAACGGTCGGGGCCGGCGAGCGTGGTAAGCCCCATATCCTTCGCGAGACGAAGTGAATCTTTGAGACCGGCAAGATAGAGCACCTGAATTGCGGGAATGTTCACCGATTGGGCGAGGGCGTCGCGAAAGGTTATCGGTCCGCGATACTTGTCGTCATAATTTCCCGGCTTGTAACACTTGTCCGCGTTCGTCGGATTCTTTGGGGTTCCATCGGGATTGCATTCGGTAGAAAATTCGGTGGGAAGGTCAAATGCTATTGTTTCGGGAGTAAAACCCTTTCTAAAAGCGGCCGCGTACACAAATGGTTTAAACGAAGACCCCGGCTGGCGGTATGCAATCGTAGCGTTGAAGTTGCCGTCAATTTCTTTGTCAAAATAGTCACGGGACCCAACCATCACGAGAATGTGTCCGGTCTTTGGGTCAACGGCGGTAAGAGCCGCGTTTTCCGCGTCAAATTTTTCGTTGTTTTCCAAAGCAAATTTTTTCACGGTATCTTCCGCGATTTTTTGCAGGTCGTAATCGAGGGTGGTGATGACCTTAAAGCCCTGCTCCTCAAGCGCTTCCCGCCCGTACTTTTCCTCAAGATATTGACGGACGAAAATAACAAAATGGGGGGCAAGAATGCCGGTTTCGTTATTCGGTTTGAAGGTGACCACCTCTTTTTTTGCCGTTTCGTGCTCTTCTTTGGTTATAAAACCAACTTCCTCCATGCGACGCAAAACCAGATTTTTTTTCTCCTCCAATTTATCTTTGTGGTTTCCATAGGGCGAATAATACGTAGGTGCGTTGGGGAGGGAAGCCATATAGGCCGCTTCGGCAATGGAGAGGTCTCGCGCATTCTTCCCAAGGTACGCCTGTGAGGCCTCTTCAATGCCATATACGGTTCCCCCGTAGGGTATTTCATTGAGGTAGAGCGAAAGAATCGTCTCTTTATCCATCGCTTTTTCAAGGCGGAGAGCGAGGACCCATTCTTTCAGCTTGCGGGAGATTTTCTTTTCGCTGGTCAAGAGGGAGTTCTTCACCACCTGTTGGGTGATGGTGGAACCACCTTGCCCCCCCAAAAGATTTCCCGCGAAAAAGTTGGTAAGTACCGCTCGCAGTATTGATTTGACCCGTATGCCTTTGTGTTGCCAAAACTCGCTATCCTCAATGGCTACCGTCGCGTTTTTTATGTTCAGCGATATTTCGCTGTAAGGAACGACGGTGCGCTTTGCCCCCTTGTGTAGGTCGTAGAGAAGTATTTTCCCCGTGCGGTCGTAGATTTTGGTGGACTCACTCACCTTACGGGTACTCATCTCCGCAAGGTCGGGGAGCTTCCACGAGGTTACCCATAGCGCGAGAATACCGGTTGCAAACAGCCCCCCCGAGATGAAGAGGAGAAAGAGGCTACGGATGAGTGGGTGGTGTTTCCTTCGGCGTGACATGGGAAGATAGTAGCAGAAAACAAAGCACAAAGCACAATACACAAAAACCCAAACAAAGCACAAATACCAAACCACAAAAAAAGAGAGCTCCTTGGTTGTGTTTTGGCTTGAAGCACTTCGTGCTTTGTTTGGATTTTTGGAACTCTGTGTTTTGGAAAGTTTCGGGCGGATGTGATACCGTTATGCTATGTCATTTTTTAAGCAAACTCCAAAAGTCAGCACCGACCCCGCCAAAATCCGCGAATTTCTTACCCGTGGAGTGGAGCGCGTGTATCCGACCGTAGAAGCCTTTGAAAAAGAACTTCTCAAGGGTAAAAGGCTTACGCTCTACTACGGCATTGACCCGACCGGCTCCACCCTTCACCTCGGACACGCGAGCAATCTACTCAAACTCCGCGAGTTTCAAGACCTAGGACATGAGGTAATCATTCTCTATGGAGGATTTACCGCGCAGATTGGTGACCCTACCGACAAGCTTGCGACACGTCAGCCTCTTACTTCCGCGCAGGTAAAGAAGAACACATCAAGCTACAAGAAGCTCATTGGCCTTATTCTCGATTTGGGTAAAGCCAACATTAAGTTTTTGGATAACGAAGAGTGGAGTAACAAACTGAAACCGTCCGATATGATGGATATTGCATCACACTTTACGGTCGCCCAGCTTTTGGAGCGTGATATGTTTCAGGAACGTATCAAACAAGGAAAGGAAATACATCTTCACGAATTTCTGTACCCGGTATTTCAGGCGTACGATGCGGTAACTATGGACGTTGATGTTCAGTTGGGTGGAAACGACCAAACTTTCAATATGCTCGCGGGACGGACACTGATGCGTAAGATGAAAAATAAAGAAAAGTTTGTCGTCTCCACGAAGCTTCTGGTTGACCCCACCGGAAAGAAAATGGGGAAGACAGAGGGAAATATGGTGGCGCTCTCCGACACCCCTACCGACGTCTTCGGAAAGGTGATGAGCTGGCCCGACGGACAGATACTGCTCGGATTTGAACTCTGTACTCGTGTGTCCGCGTCCGACCTTGACGCAGTGAAGGCTTCGCTTGAGCGCGGAGAAAATCCAAAGAACCCGAAATTGCGGCTTGCCGAGGAAATCACCGCGCTCATTTACGGAAAAGAAAAAGCAATCCAAGCACGAAAGGACTTTGACGCCACTTTTTCGGAAGGGAAGCCTCAAGAGTTTGTGGAAATCAAGCGCGAAGGCAATCCAATGGGTGTTTTGATAGAAAAGGGTATTGTATCGTCAAAAACAGAGCTTCGCCGTCTTATTTCTGCGGGGGCAGTCACTAGCCTAGATTCAAATACAAAATTGGGAGAAGATTTTGCAAGCTCATTTCCGACCGGTAAATACCGTATCGGCAAGCATCGATTTATAGAGATTAAGTAGCAAAAACCACCCCGAGAGGGGTGGTTTTTGGTTTCTTCCGCGTAGGTCTGCGTCAAGTCCGCATTTGTCCGCGTCTATAGTGGGTCCACGTCGTCAAACGTGTCCTCTAACATATCCGGGTCAACTTCTTTGTCATCCCCTTCTTCTCCTTCGGCTGGGGGCACCGGGTTTACTACATCCTCTTCCATAGTCTTTGCTCATTCTTATTACTAATGCGTCTCCGAATGTATCAATACCTCCAGATTTTTGCAAGGGGAGGGGGCCTGTGGACAACCGAAATGATAGATACCAATCTGCGAATGCATACCAACCTACTAATACCTGCGAATAAGAAAAAACGGTTCACATTAGTAGGTATTTGCAGATTGGAATTGATTAGTATTATTGGTATCTGTTATCGCGCACTGACGCCAAGCACGTCAGTCCCACCGCAATCGCGTCATATTCGTCGTCAAGGCGTTTAAGAGAGGGTATGGCGATAAGTTTCTTCACCATCTCGGTCACCTGTTTCTTGTCGCTCCTGCCGTAGCCGGTAACGGCAATTTTGATTTGAAGCGGAGTATATTCATACACGGGAAGTCCCGCGCGAGCCGCTTCCACAAGCACCGCCCCGCGCGCCTCGGACACGGGCATCACGGTTTTCTGATTACTCATCAAAAACAATGTCTCTATCGCAAATCCCTCCGGTTCAAACTCATCAATCACTTTCCGTACCTCGTCCGCAATTTTCAAAAGGCGCGCCGAGTGGGGAAGCGTTTTTGGTGTGCGTATACAGGTGGAATACAAAAGCATCTCTTTCTGCCGTGGGAGTTTCTCAACCACGGCAATACCAAGTCGTTCGTACCCCGGGTCAATAGCAATAATTCGCATAGGCTCTAGGAAACTAGGCTCTAGGCTCTAGGCTTTAGGGGAGACGAGGACTTTTTCCTAGTGCCTAACGCCTAAAGCCTAGTGCCTGACTTTACTCTGCGTTGGTGATCACTTCCTGCACATCCTCGTTTCCTTCAAGCGCTTCCACCAATTTTTCGAGCTTTTCAATATCGGCATCTTCAAGCGGAGTGGTTGTTGTCGCTTTCCATCCCTCGGGAGTTTTCTCAAATGACCAGACTGCGGCTCCGGGGGAGGCGAGGTTCCCTCCGTTTTCGGCAAGTAAATGTTTTATCTCACCCGCAGAGCGGTTCTTGCTGTCGGTAAGGACTTCAATGAGGAGCGCCACTCCTCCCGGGCCATAGCCTTCATACATAATCGCTTCAAGAGCGCCTCCGCCTTCCGTTGCCTTCTTGATGGCGCGCTCAATGTTCTCGTTCGGCATATTCTCTTTACGTGCGCGCTCAATCGCCGAGCGGAGCATCGGCGCATCCTTGTTACCTTTCGCGGCGCGCGCCTCGTTTGAGATGAGCTTCGCGTACTTTGAAAAAATCTGACTGCGTTTCGCGTCACTCTTCCCCTTTTTTTCTTTTATCTGACTCCATTTATTATGACCTGACATGATTGATTTTTAAGGAATGATAATGACTATAAAAGCGGTACTAAACCCTTATATTTCGTCTTCGCTCGGACGCCATGCAAACTAAGAAGTTTGCGCGGCGCTCCTCGCTAGCCGAAATAAAAATCATCACCCCGTTAAATGCCATTCTTATGGCTAGGCCCTTCGCCGTATTTAACTGGGGTCAAGCTTTTAGTTTTACAAAGGTTAGCTTATAGCCTCTTTTAAAAGAAGACAATATCTATATAAGCGTTCCGCGGAAGCCCTGAAGGTGTTCAAAAGCTTTTGGAGTTACTCTTCTACCGCGAGGAGTTCGTTCCAGAAGGCCGAGCTGGATAAGGTAAGGTTCGTGGACATCTTCAATGGTCGCCTCCTCTTCGGAGAGCGCCGCGCCAAGGGTGCTTAGTCCCACTGGGCCCCCTCCGAATTTTTCAATAAGCACGGTCAGAAGCGAACGGTCGGAGGGGTGAAGTCCCAGTTCATCAACACCGAGGAGCTTAAGGGCTTCCTGCACGGACTCTTTGGAGAGCGGACGCTTACCCACCTGCGCGAAGTCGCGTGAGCGCTTCAGCAGGTAGTTTGCGGTACGCGGAGTAGAGCGACTGCGCATTGCAATTTCTTTGAGTGAACCGTCCTTGGACTCTATACCGAGGATTTTTGCGGAGCGGGAAAGGATTTTTTCTATCTCATTTTGCGTGTAGTACTCCAATCGGAAGGTGCCTCCGCTGAAGCGGGAGCGGAGTGGGGAAGAGAGCATGGCGATACGGGTGGTTGCGGCGATAAGGGTGAAGGGTGGTATCTCAAGTTGCACCGTGCGCGCGGAAGGACCCTTGCCGATAATAATATCAAGACGCCCCGACTCCATCGCCGGGTAGAGAATTTCCTCAATTTGTTTTGAGAGGCGGTGAATTTCGTCTATAAAAAGAATATCCCCGGGCGAGAGGTTGGTAAGAATGGACGCGAGGTCGCCCACGCGCTCTATCGCGGGACCCGACGTAATCTTTATCTGTGCGTTCATCTCTTTCGCGATGAGATGGGCAAGCGTAGTCTTACCGAGCCCCGGTGGGCCGTAAAAAAGGAGATGCTCGGGCGCATGCTGTCGCTCTTTTGCCGCGGTGAGCAAAATACGCAGGTTTTCTTTGATATTTTCCTGTCCAATGTAGTCGTCCCACACCGATGGACGGAGTGCTTGGTCAAGAAAGAGGTCATTTCCTTCGGGAACCGCTGGTGAGGAAGAGTTTTTCTCCGAAGCTTTTGGACTCATAGGCTTCAATTGTACGGCTAACTCACGGGAATGTACACTAGGGCGAAAAAGCTGTTTCAGCTATGTTTAGAGCCGTTTTCTGGTTCCCCGCCTCTGCGGGGACAACGTAAGAAAGTTGGTTGACATAAAATTGTTTGTGTGCTAGACTGTTTGTGTGCAGGGAGAGAGAAAAAGAAAATCCTGCAGACGGTTTTTTGAAAAAAGGACGCAAAAAAGATTCCGATGAGGAGTTTTTTGTTGCCTATATAGAGTTCCCGATAGAAATCTCTAAGCGATCAGCCCGTTTCGGCGGGTTTAAAACATTTTACCGAGGACGTTTTGGAAGTTCGTTTAGGCGTACTCCTCTGCAACACTCCTTAGGTTCCATGTTAACTTTTAGTACACGTATTAGAAGTTTGATTGCTTAGAGATTTCTCTCTAGAACTCCTTTTATCCACTTTTTGCGTCTGCAAAAAGTTTTTTGTCGTTCTTTTCATACTCTACTCGCTCTATTCGCGAACGCAACCGTAAAAAAGCAACGGGTCATTCAAACAGTCTGCAGTCAATAGGGGTGCAGACTGAAAATTCCAAATCACAATCTCCAAACACCAAACAAAACACAAATTCAAAACTCAAAAGCTCTAGAAAAAAATCTTTGTTTGAACATTTAGGGCTTTGGATATTGTTTGGGATTTGGTGCTTGGGTATTGGAGCTTATGATTCTAGATTTACCACCCTCTCAAGCTCCTCCAGAGACGTTTCTCCAGTCAAAATCTTCAAAATACCGTCCTGTGCCATATTCGGAATACCCTGCGGGCGGGACACCTCCTCAATTTCACGTTCACTTGGGTTCAGGAGCACCACTTTTTCTATGGCAGAGTCCGCTCGGATGGCTTCGTAGACACCGGTTCGCCCTTTGTAGCCGGTGTTGTTGCACTTGTCGCACCCGACAGGTGTCCACATCAGTGTCTTGTTTTTTGGTTCCGCGCTTGCGGGGAGTCCCGACAGGATTTTCGCAAACCGGCCTTGCGTGTTCGCATCTACCGATACTTCTTTTTTGCAAACGGCGCACAGTTTTCTGACGAGGCGTTGCGCCATCGCGAGGCTAATAGCCGAGGTTATCGTCTTTGGATTGACGCCGAGGTCAATAAGGCGGGGGAACGTGCCCGCCGCATTGTTGGTGTGGAGGGTTGAAAACACCAAGTGTCCGGTAAGTGAGGCATTGACCGCAATTTGGGCAGTTTCCTCGTCGCGGATTTCACCAACCATAATAACGTCGGGGTCTTGCCGAAGCACGGAGCGAAGACCCGAAGCGAAGGTATAGTGCTTCGCGACCTCAACCTGTGTTTGGACGATTCCGGAGAGGTGGTATTCAATCGGGTCTTCAATGGTAATAATTTTTATTCCCGGAGTGTGGATTTTTCGGAGGAATGCGTAGAGAGTGGTTGTCTTTCCGCTTCCCGTGGGTCCCGTCGTGAGGAGCATTCCGTTCGGCTTGCTAATCTCCTTTTCTACGACGCCAAGGAGTATCGGGTGCATACCAAGACTCTCAAGCGGGACGGAAATTGATTTGGGGTCAAGGAGACGCATGACAATAGACTCGCCGTATGCGCCAGGGAGGAGGGAGGTGCGGATTTCAATCGCACTCTCCCCGAGGTCTACGCTGAAACGTCCATCCTGTGCTTCCTCTTTCAGGTTGAGTTTGAGACCCGAGAGAAGTTTGATACGCGAGTTCACGAGCGCGTAGGTGGCTTTGTCAAAACGCAAGACCTCCTGCAGGATACCGTCAAGGCGCAGACGGAGGCCCACATCATTTTCCTCGGGCTCAATGTGGATGTCGGACGCATCAAGCGCGATAGCCGCTCCCAGAATTACTTCCACAAGGCGGGAGACACGGTTTTGCGCCTTGGACGCAAGCACTTCGTGTATCTGTGGAATGACGTCCGCGAGGTGTTTGATGTTTGTCGCGGCCTCCTTCACCGCGCTTACGCTCATCTCAACCGTTCCCGCGTGACTTTTGGTTGCCTGTGAGATTTCTCCGTAATGACCCCACGCCTTCTCCAAGCTCTTGGTGGAGGCCATGGACACGTCAAGCTGATATCCCGCATCCGTGAGTTTTTTGAGTGAGGCCTGCACCTCCTGCGTGTTCGGAGTAAAAATGGCCACGCGTACCTTTTTATTGTTTACGGCAAAAGGGGCGAGCTTTCCCGCGCGAGCTTCCGCTTCGGGAATCAGGCGAAGCGCGTCATTTTCTATGGAGATGGTTGTAAGATTTACATAGGGAAGACCGTGTTTTTCGGCGAGAAAGGCAATAAGCTCTTCCTCTTCCTGAAGACGCACCTCGCCAAGCTCCTTTTTCTCTTTGTCGTCGTTGATGAGGACCATACCCGTCATTATATCATAATGACGGGAAGCCCGAAGACCGAATTTCGAAGCTCGAAGAAGAAAATAGTTTGCTAGCAGACATTTGTCATTTTTCGATATTTGGTATTAGATATTCCATATTGTGAACACTGAAATCCTAAATTTAGAAGAATTCAAGAAAGTAGCAAAAGATTTCATGCTTGGGTTATTCCCCTTGGCCAATCAAGCTACCGTGGTGGGTCTGTATGGCGACCTCGGGGCGGGGAAGACCACCTTTGTGCAGGCTATCGCCAAAGCTCTTGGCGTATCCGAAATCGTGAACAGCCCAACCTTTCTTATCTTCAAAACCTATCAGCTAAAAGCTAACAGCTATAATTTCGAGCGAGAGAGAAGTGAGCAGTCGAAGACTGATCATTTTGATCGAGCGACGCAATTATATGAGACGAAGTGCTCATATAAACTGCTAGTTCACATTGACGCCTATCGCCTGAAAAGCTCCGACGAGCTCCGCAAACTCCGCTTTGAGGAGCTTCTCGCGGACCCCGAAAATCTCATTCTCATTGAGTGGGCGGATAAGGTGGCAGACCTCCTCCCCAAAGACCACACAAAACTCCACTTTACATTCATAGACGACAGTGCCCGCCAGATACGGTTATAAAGTGCTACAATTCTCCTATGCCAAAAGCGACCCAAACGGCCGAAAGTGCCTCCTCCAAGCAGAAAAAAGGGACATCCGAGGAACCTAAACTCCTCGTCCTCATAGACGCGCATGCGGTACTGCATCGCGCCTATCACGCGCTTCCGCAGTTTACGAGTTCCCGAGGAGAGCCGACCGGGGGGCTCTACGGGCTCTCCACGATGCTACTCAAAATTATCACAACCTTTCACCCCGACTATATCGTCGCCGCCTATGACCTTCCGAAGCCGACATTTCGGCACGAGGCGTACAAAGCCTACAAGGAGGGACGAGCCAAGGCAGATGAGGCACTTGTGTCCCAGATGATACGTTCGCGAGAGATTTTTGGCGCCTTTAACATTCCCATTTATGACAAGGAAGGATTTGAAGCCGACGACGTGCTCGGCACGATTGTTGAACAAATCACCAATCACCAATCACCAATCACCAAAAATAAAGAGCCACTGGATTCCCGCCTCCGCGGGAATGACAGACAGGTTGACATTGTCATTGCGACGGGGGATATGGACGCGCTCCAACTCGTGAGCGACAAAAAGGTGCAGGTTTTTACGCTGAAGAAAGGAATTAACGACACGATTCTGTACGACGAAGAAGCGGTGAAGGCGCGGTTCGGGTTTGGACCCGAGCTCCTGCCCGATTTTAAAGGGCTCAAAGGTGACCCGTCCGACAACATCAAAGGTGTCGCAGGTATTGGGGACAAGACCGCGACCGACCTCATCGTACGCTTTGGAACCATTGAGAACATCTACAAGCAACTAAACGCTAAACGCTCTACGCTAAACGCTACAGTGAGACCTCGAACGCTAGAGCTTTTGGAGAAGGGAAAGGAAGAGGCAGAGTTTAGCAAACTACTCGGAACCATTCGTCGCGACGTGCCGATAGATTTTTCGCTACCGGAAAAGCTCTGGTGCGAGAGCGTTGACCTGCCGAAAGCGGAAGCACTCTTTACGCAGCTTGAGTTTAGACAGCTTTTGCCGAGGCTCGCGGAAGCGGTGAAGAGAATAGGGAATAAAGAATACGGAATACAGGATGGAGAGGATACTCCCACCACCCCGCCTCGCGGACTCGGCACCCCTCCTCAGGCAGGAGGGGAGGAAGAAAAGAAAAAAGTGACTGCGCGAGAGGTAAAAGAAGGACCGTCGCAAGCTTCGCTTACGGACGTGCTCGCGACGTCAGGGATTCCTCCGCAGGAGCTCAAGGAAGCAAGTGTGGCGCTCTGGCTCATCAATTCCGCGCTCACCAATCCGACGATTGACGATATTTATGGGTTTGCACAGACACGAGAGTGGGGGAAAGCCCGCGAAGCGGTATTTGACGAGCTCAAGGAGCGGAAACTCACGCGGGTATTTGAAGATATAGAGCGACCGCTTATTCCTGTCGTTGACCGTATGAACGAGCGGGGGGTACATGTGGATGCTTCGTATCTTCAAAGTCTCTCCAAGGAGTACCACAAAGAGCTGTCCCTTCGAGAAAAAGATATTGTGAAAATGTCGGGGGTTGAGTTCAACATCAATTCTCCCAAACAGCTCGGCGAGGTCCTGTTCGTAAAGATGGGATTAAAGGGACTGCGACAGAAGAAAACGGCGGGAGGAGCACTCTCCACCAAAGAGAGTGAGCTTGAGAAGATGCGCGAGCTCCATCCGATTATCGGCAAGATTTTGGAGTATCGCGAGTTCCAGAAATTGCTTTCAACGTATATTGATAATATTCCGGCAATGGTTGGGGGGGAGGGGAGACTGCACGCCAAGTTTCTTTCCGCGGGGAGTACGACGGGGCGTATGGCCTCACAAAATCCGAACCTCCAGAACATTCCCATTCAAACCGAGCTCGGGCGACGTATCAGGAATGCCTTTTGCGCGGAGACTGGGAACAAACTGGTATCCGTAGACTATTCGCAGATAGAGCTTCGGATTGCGGCGATACTTTCGGGTGACAAAAAGTTCGTGCAGATTTTTAAGAATGGGGAAGACGTGCACACGTCGGTTGCGGCTGAAGTATTTAACGTCGCGCAAGGTAAGGTGACGAAGGAGATGCGCCGTCAGGCCAAGGTTATTAATTTTGGTATCCTTTACGGAATGGGGGTGAACTCCCTGCGCCAAGCCCTCGCTGAAGGCGGGGACATCGTGTCGCGTGAGGACGCGCAAACGTTTCTTGATGAATATTTTTCTCGGTTTTACGAGCTCGCGGGTTACTTGGAAGAAACAAAGAAAACCGCACACACCGAAGGCTTTACCGAAACACTGTTCGGTCGTCGTCGTTATCACGAGGCCATTCACTCCAACATTCCCTACATTCGCTCGTCAGCCGAGCGTCAGGCCGCCAATGCGCCGATGCAGGGAACTGGCGCGGATATTATAAAACTGGCGATGGTGAAGGTGGATGAATATCTCAAAGCCGAAAAGCTGGAGAAAGACGCCTCACTCATTCTCCAAGTTCATGACGAGCTTGTCTATGAAGTGAAGGAGGAACGTGCCGAGAAAGTCGCGCTGGAAATAAAACACATTATGGAACAGGTCCTTGACCCGAAGATGACGCACGGCGTGCCGATTGTTGCGGAAGCATCTATCGGGGACAATTGGGGGGAGATGGGGAAGATAGACATTAGACATTAAACATTAGACATTGGACAAGTAGACAGTAGAAGGTAGACATGAAAAACAGAAGGGAGATATCTTTGACAGAAAGAAAAGGAGTGGTAGGGTGTACGGTGAATTGAACAAAGGAGAATAAATGAAAAATGTAGTTCCCGACGGTCTCGGAGCCTTTTTGCAACAAAGGTTTGGTGGAGAACTGGTGGCTCCCGTACAACCCAACCCCTGCGGACACCGGGCCGATTCCAACGCACGAATTGTGAAAATACAAGGGTTCATTCTGAATGAGGTCATTGACCAAGCGGTATGCGAGTACTATACGTCGGTGGGGGGAGAGATAACCGCAAGTAACCC
Organism: bacterium; assembly: GCA_030649775.1. Taxonomy (GTDB): domain Bacteria; phylum Patescibacteriota; class Minisyncoccia; order Phycocordibacterales; family UBA10002; genus UBA10002. Next base: position 12,808 of record JAUSFR010000033.1, read on the forward strand.
AGCTTTCCTGTCCTTTTGGGTTGAAGGAAAAGGACTCGAACTCCTTGCCGTCCTTTCTAACTATTCAAAAGCGGAGGGCGGTGAAAACTCTCAGATTTTTATCACCGTTACCGAAAAATAATCACGGCACCGTTTCAACTTCCCAGCCTAAGCACCGGCTGGGTTTTTTATTGAAAAGTAACGGAGCAAAGCGTAGTATACTTTTCATAACCCCGTGTAATAAGGGTTTGAGAGTACAGCGGAGCACTCGATAGCAGGTAAAAAGTTCAGAATGTGAGCGACATAATAAAAATCTATTACACAGGGTGGCGATTTTTATAGTCGCTTCACACCACAGGAGTACTTCCAATCTCTAATCGCTTCGCTCAAGAGATTTAGGTCGCTCCTTATAAATCAGCCATGTTGTACTTCTTCTACGGTTCGGACAAAGACAGTGCGCGCGAAAAGGCAAACGCGCTTATTTTGAGTTTGCAGAAAAAGAAGCCCGATGCGGAGCTGTTTCGCCTGGACCCCAGCAGTAGAGGAGAACCTTCACTCGGAGAAGAGCCAGAGCAGTGGCTTCACGCAAAACTTACCGAACTTGCGGGGTCACAGGGGCTTTTTAACAACAGCTACCTTGTGTACCTCACCAATGTCTTGGAGGACAAAGAGGTGAAGGAAATTTTTCTGGAGCGATTGGGGGAAATAGGGGAGTCGCCAAACGTTTTTATTATGCTTGAAGGTGAGGTGGACAAGAAGACGCTTCTCGCGATAACCGACGTGGCGGAAAAGGTACAACTCTTTGAGGGTAAAGAAGAAAAAAGGAAGCCCGCTTTCAATATTTTTTCGCTCACGGACGCGTTCGGGAAGCGGGACAAAAAAAGTTTGTGGGTACTCTATCAAAAGGCGGTTGCAAGTGGAGCCGTTCCCGAAGAAATTCACGGCATTTTGTTTTGGCAACTTAAATCAATGCTCGTTGCTTCTACCGCAAGAACGGCAGGGGAAGCCGGTGTCGCCCCGTTCGTCTTCACCAAAGCAAAAAGCTTTCTCAAAAACTATTCGGTGGAGGAACTGCAGAAGTTTTCTTCCATCTTCGTGCGTATGTATCACGATGCCCACCGAGGCATTCACGATTTTGAAATCGCGCTTGAACGTTTTATTTTGACCTTATAAAAAAACGCACCTCCCGTGAGGTGCGCCTGCTGACAAGTTAACCCTGTTAGGGTTCCGCCAGAACCTGAAAATCAGGGAAGTCTTTGAAACTCCACGATGATGGTTTTCCAGCTCCGAAAGGAACCGCGACCGTTGAACCGAGGATGTACTCGTGTGGCACCGTGTGCGGTTGCCGTACAAGTGTCAGAGTGCTTTTGGTTTTGGAGAGTTCGTAGTGGCGACGGGCATTCCCGGAGAGAAAGTTCACCAGGTTCTTATATTGCGGTGTTCCCTCTGGCCCGAGTGCGTTTTCTTCCTCAAAGATTTGGATGATGCGTGGAAGTGCCTCAATAAGGTTCCATATACCGCACATTGCGTCAGCGCACTCCTTTAATCCCTTCGGCCAGATGGCATCGTCAAGCCCGTTGATTGCTTTGGGGTGTCCGCTCACCATGAGGCGTCGTATCTCATGCATATCGCGGAGCAGTTTTGCGGGCGGGCGACACACATGGTGGTTCTTTCCGTGCGTGTCATTTTCACGAAGATACCCATAGTGAACCGCGAGTTCAAAGACGACACGGTCTTCCATGTCCATCAGTGTAGGTACGACACGAGTGTCACTCAAATGACACCAGGTCATATTGAGTCCGGGAACGAGGTTGTACACCTGTTCAAACGCTCCCAGCGCGGCGTATTCACACTCCGAATCATCCCACAATTTTCTCGGGTGTTCATTGTGCCAAAGCGAGTGAGCCTTTTTCCCGTCATAGGTCTTTTCCGTCGCGATAACCTCGTAGCAACCACGCAGATTTGGGTGCATATAGTTGCTGATGCCGTCGTCGGCGTGAGTCGTCTTGCTCTTTGGGTAAAGCTTGAAGAATCTAAAACCCCAAAGAATTGCTTTCTTGACCATGTCGGGAGTCGTATCCTCACGCAATTTAATCACCGGGTGAAGTTCAAACTCCACGCTGGGGTCTTTTGCTTGTTGTACCGCATGCGCCCGCTCTTTATACCGGACTGCGTCTTCCGCGGTAAGAATGGGAGGTTTGGTATTTCCCATCCCGAGATAGTGGTGAAAGATGTGCATCATAATCCGGATGAGATATTCAAAGACCTCGTCTTGTCGTGGGTGCCCGTGTCCGTTGTTCGGTTTCGGTATCGTAATAGAATCCATAGTTTTTACGGTCGTTTCGGTCGTTTCGGTTGTCAATACTGCCACCATCCTAACCGAGGCAAACAAAAAGGCAAGCCGGGGAGGGCTTGCTGTTTGAGGGGGTGCGCGAGACAGGGGTCACTCTCGGGGCGGGTCCTGCATCTGTCTGGAGAGCCACCCCCAACCTCCCCTTCGCAACTTACGTTGTTTGCGCAGGTCGTACGGAAGTGGGGGCGGAACTGGCGAAGTGTCCTGCGCAGTCTCGGGCACTTTGAGTTTCGGTTTCCTGCGATGACAGGGACACCTACATTTATATTTTTCCGATTGGCTTTGGCGGTTCACAGGGTCTCGCTCTGGACAGCGTGTGCATTCTCCGTCTCGACAGTAGGGGGTGAGGAACTTTTGTGCTGGCATATATATAGGTTTCTGTCCTCATCCTATGCAAGTCACCTAAAAAAGCAAGCAAAGAAAAAACGCCATCCGAAAACGGACGGCGTGTTATAAACAAATGAAACAAGGGAAGCGTTAGCCTCTGTTGGTGTTAGGGTGAATTGAATTCATATCCCAGCCCTCCCGTTGCATAATAGTAGCGAGTTCACAGTTTATTCGGTGGGCGAGGAGCGGCCCCTCATACACAAAGCCGGTGAGCACCTGGACTAGATTTGCTCCCGCTACGATTATATCGGCCGCGTGCGAACCCGACGATATTCCACCGACGCCGATAAGCACATGTGTGGGGAGAAGTTCTCGGAGCAGGCGCATCACTTCAATCGCTCGCCTACGCAGAGGCGGGCCACTTAACCCCCCGGTCTCCTTCGGGTCTTCGCGCAGGCCGTCTCGCGAAATGGTCGTATTCACCGCGACCACCCCTTTAATCCCCGTCTGTAGCACTACCTCCGCGACGTCTACAAACTGGCTGTGGGTAAGGTCAGGGGCGACCTTTACCAAAATAGGTCGGGTGCTTCCTTTGTTATACAATCTCCGGTTCAACTCCTGAAGCGCCGTAAGGATTTCCAGAAGAAGCCCTTTATCTTGCAACTGTCGCAACCCCGGCGTGTTTGGCGAGCTCACATTCACCACGAGAAAGTCAGCGAAAGACATCAGTTCCTCGGCAACCGCAAGATAGTCTTTAACGGCGTTAGAGAGTGTCGTATCTTTATTTTTGCCGAGGTTTATCCCAAGAGGTACCGATAGGCCGGGTCGATACTTTCTAAGATTAGCCTTGACTGCGGCAACTCCCGGACTGTTGAACCCCATTCGATTGATAAGAGCTTTGTCGTTTCTTAATCGGAACATTCGCGGACGTGCGTTGCCCGGCTGTGGGAGAGGAACAACCCCGCCTATTTCAATGAAGCCGAGTCCCAAGGCATCCCATCCTTGGATGGCGGTACCGTGTTTGTCCATGCCGGCGGCAAGACCCACAGGATTGGGGAAGTGCGTTCCCCAGAAGTTCTGCGCAAGGGAAGAGCCTGTGCCCCGAACCGTCAAGATATCTCGCAGAATCCCTTTCAGTACATAGTGACGGCCCACCCGTTCCAGCAGGCGGGTGGCGAAGTCATGGGCGTTTTCCGGGTCGTTTTTTGAGAGAGCAAACAATAGTGGACGGCCAAGTAGTTTATACATAGTATGTATCCTTTCAGTTTTTCTGGTTCATACCCATTGTCGGTATTTCTGTCGCCATCTTAGCCAAGACAAAACAAAACGCAAGCTTGCGTTTTGTTTTACAATTATCCGCCCAGTAGGGATCGAACCTACGACCTTGTCCTTAAAAGGGACCTGCTCTACCAACTGAGCTATGGGCGGAACCCACGTGTTATACCATACTCTCCGCGTGTTTTGAAGCTCTAGAGCGGAAGGTCAAACGCGAGAGCGCCTGCGCCGGTGAGTAGGAGTGAGAACGAAATGACGGCGATAAGAAAGAAAAGATGGCGACGGTGTTCAATGTGCGCGCCGTGTTTTCCCTTGAGGTAGTAGGCTTCAAGTGAGAGGATGAACGCGACCAAAGCTGCAATCTGCGTGTAGAGACCTATAATAAGCATTACCGCGAGACCGATTTCAAGAAGGCCCAGCAGGGTAACGTAACGCGTTCCTTGCTTGAGTCCAAGCGCTTCAAAAAGCGCGCCATGCTGTTCCCGTCCGACACCGAGCGTGTGCCTGCCGAAATCCAGAAAGACCACTCCGAGAGCGAGTCGAAGGAGCAGGGGGGCGAAGAAGCCTAGGTTGAGTAAATCGGGGAAAACGTTGAGCATGTCTGTATGATACCATAAAGAAAAAAACACAAAGCACAGACAGAACAAAAATCCAGACAAAACACAACTACTCAAACCACAAACGAATCCACAGTCATCTACATTTTGGTTTTTGTGCGCTGTGTTTTGGAGCGCTTGTTTGGTATTTTGGATGCTGTGCTTTGTGCTTTTATAACGAGCGTAACCATTTTCAGTATGTCGCACGGGAAAAAAGATATCCTTCTCATCCTCCACAACATTCGCAGTGTCCACAACGTAGGTTCCATTTTTCGAACCGCAGACGGAGCTGGTGTTGAGAAACTGTACCTCGTCGGACACACGCCGACACCGATAGACCGATTTGGCCGCGCGAGGAAAGATTTAGCGAAGGTTGCGCTCGGCGCGGAGGTAAGTGTCTCGTGGGAGTACCACAAAACCATCTCGCCACTTATTCGAAAACTTCGGAAGGAGGGAGTGGGTGTTGTCGCCGTAGAGCAAGACGAGCGTTCGGTCAATTACAAAACATTCAAAACGAAAAAACCGGTGGCGCTTATACTGGGAAATGAAGTGACGGGTATTCCTAAAAAAGTGCTCGCGCTCTGTGATGCCATCGTTGAGATTCCGATGCGCGGGAAGAAGGAGTCGCTCAATGTTTCGGTGGTCGCCGGAATTGTACTGTTTGAGCTTGTATGAGTGCTAGTAGCCGTATCTGCGGGAGTCAATAAGTTTGCCGTCCACGTCCACGAGTTCAACGATTTCCCGCTTGTCCCGCCAGAGCCGTGTGCTTCGTCCAAAATAGACGCGCCATTCTCCTTTGAAAAAATTCGGCGCATTTTTGTAGTCCGTCACGCACTGATTGTAGTTGATACGGTTAAAGAGGTACGCGCGACAACTTCCGTCCGATTCAAGATTCTTCGGGACGCTCGAAAGGACGACGCATCGCGGGACTTTCCCAAGGTAGTCGTAACAGTCGTCACTAAGCTGATTGGGAGGAAGGGGAAGAGGACCATCTTTCGGGCGGGGACACTCCCGCGGGAGGCTCGGATAGAAGGTACGTCCTTGCTCCATATAGCCGGTGCATAGGTTAAGCTGGAAGCCTCCTCGGAGAGGAACCGCCTGACCAAGCGGAGAGTGTCCGGAGAGAAGGTATACCCTCCCTCCCGGGCGAAGCAGTATAGGGTCTCCCGTTCCTTCGTTGGTCGGGTAGAACATACTCCATCCTTTCCCGATAGTTTGCCCATTCAGGCTCACCCCGCTTCGCAGGGTAAGGCCCGTGATATTTATATCACTCGTATTCTTGGTGGATGCCCGAATGATGACATATTCTTTTTCCACGACACCGCGATTTACGGTGGAGATGGTAAGTTTTCCCCTAAGAGGAGAAACTTCCGGCAGTACTCCGCCCGGGAGCTCACTTTCGGAGATGACGGTACTCGCGGGGACTCTGAGTGACTCTGCTTTTTTCGGCTTCGCCTGCGAGCTTGGTTTTGCGGGTACGACTTGTGCCTGTGGAGTAGAGGACGCGTGCTCGGAGGCTCGTCTCGTCGCGGTGCTTTTTCCACTAAGCCAAATAATCCCGAAAATCAGGAGAAAGCCGATAAACCATTTTGTGTCGTCCATCCCGTTAGAAGTAGGACGCGGACAAAAAGAGTTCCGCGATCCCCACCGTGTTAGTTGTTAAGTCGTCTGACATACTCTATCCCGTTATCCCTGATTATGCGTCCGCTACTTCTAACGGGACCATAGCAAGTTAATTGTAGAACAAATACCGCGACTTTCCCAATCTCTCCCGTTCCCCGTCTCTTTTTTTGTTATACTATTCACGTGAGACGATTTTTGGCACTTACTTTGTATTCGGTCTGCGGAGCCACGGTTGTGGTCGCTTTAATGGTGTCCCGTTCTCCACTCCTCTCGTTCCGTGACGTGAGTACATTTCTTGCCAGCGCGTTTTTTACCGAAAGCATTACTCCCGAACAGCTCAAAGAAATCTATACACGCGCGACGCACGGAGAGCGTAAAGTGCGCGTGCTTATCGTACCAGGACATGACGACGGCGCGTGGGGTACCGAATTTAAGGGAGTTCACGAAGCAGACATGACGGTCGCGGTGGGGGAGGAACTCGCCAGACTTCTCGCGTCCGATTCCGCGTACGACCCGGTGCTGGTGCGCACCGCAAAAGGGTATACTCCCTCGTTTCAGGATTATTTTGAACGGGAGCAGGAGAATATTCGTGTACTTCTCGCCGATAAGAAGAAAATCATGAGCGACCTCGTGCGTTCGGGTAGTGTGCATATGACCGAAGGTATTATTCACAACATGGCTCAAAATGAAGTCGCGACCAGACTCTACTCTTTCAATAAATGGGCAAACGAACATCGCGTTGATATCGTACTCCACCTGCACTTCAACGACTATCCGGGGAGGGGGTACGGACGACCCGGACGGTACAGTGGGTTTTCGCTCTACGTACCCGACTCGCAATTCTCAAATGCGCGCGCGAGCCGCGCCCTCGCGTTCTCGCTTCTTGAGCAGTTCCTCCGTTTTTACGCGGGAAGCAATTTACCCGTTGAGAACAGCGGTATCGTGGAAGACCAAAAACTTATCGCGATAGGGGCGTACAACACGCTTGACCCCGCCTCGGTGCTGATTGAGTACGGGTACATCTACGAGCAAAAGTTTTTGGAGTCGTCCGTCCGCGCTCGTATACTGAAGGAGCTCGCGTTCCAGACCTATCAAGGACTCAATCGTTTTTTTGGCAAGTACGGCGAAATCTTTCAAAAATACCCAACGACATTGCTCCCTCACGAATGGCAAGAGACGCTCGCGCAGGGAAACGAAGGGAGTACGAGCGTACTTTCACTTCAGGCCGCACTTCTCTTTGAAGAGTTGTATCCCCCCTTCGGAAAAAGTAAGCGCGACTGTCCGCTCACCGGAAGTTTCGGTCCGTGCACTGCACTCGCCGTAAAATATTTTCAGGAAAAGTACGGGCTCCCTCCTTCGGGAACAGTAGGGGAGCTTACGATGCAGAAACTCAATGAAAAATATAGCCACTAAGAAGCGGAAGCTCGAAGCAAGGTACAAGCTCTAAGTTCTAAGAAAAGCGAAAGAGACGATTTCTTCGAGCTTAGAGCTTCGAACTTAGAACTTCCGATCCGCGAGAATTTTGCTTAATTCTTCTTTTACTACCGTTGCGTCATCCCACACCTCCTTCGCTCCCTTCGGCCCCATAATATACGGGTCGGTACCTTTGCCGGTGATGAGCACATAGTCGCCTTTGCTTGATTTTTGGAGTGCCGTGCGGATAGCCGCTCTGCGGTCTAGAATGAGGAGCGGTTCTTTGTGTTTCATTCCGACAGCCATTTCGCGGATGATTTTCTCGGGGTCTTCGTCATACGGGTCTTCGTTGGTGAGGATAACCTCGTCACAGTATTTCTCCGCGATACCGGCCATCACGGGTCGCTTCCAGGTATCTCTCCCGCCCCCCGTATTTCCCAAAATGCACCGTTTGTATTTCCCCGCGTATGTTTGATAAAACTTTTCAAGCGAATCGGGAGTATGCGCGTAATCCACGATAACCGAAAAATCAGCCCCCTCAATTTTTTGCGCTCTTCCTAAAATGCCTTTTACCTTTTTAATACCCGCTTGGATTTTCTCCAGTGGCGTCCCTACCGCCTTCGCGTAGGTGGTGGCGGCAAGAATGTTGTACTTGTTGAATTCTCCCGGAAGTGAGGATTCGATGCGGACGCCGTTCCAGTTGAACGACACTCCCTCTGATGTCACTACCGGCCCTCCCGCATCCTTTTCGCCGTAAGTCTGTTTTGTGCCGGTAAACACCTCCATGAATCGGTGTGCCTCTTTGTCATCTCCGTTTACCACGAGCACCTTATCTTTCTTCGGTGACAACTCAAGCGCTCGCGCGATGGACACCTTCGCCCGCACGTAGTTTTCATATGAGCCATGCGATTCAATATGTTCCGGCGCGAGGTTGGTGAAGATAAGCGCATCAAGTGCGATGAACTTGTGCCTGAACTGTCGCGCGCCTTCCGAGGTCATTTCAATCACGGCATGGGTACAGCCCGCATTTACCGCTTTCCGTAAAAAGCTCTGCAAGAAAAAACGCCCAGGCATCGTCATCTTGTGGAGATTGCGTTCTTTTTTGTCGCCAATTTTGAAATGAATCGTTGAGGCAGAAGCGGTTGTGTACCCCGCTTCTTCCAGAAGCGCGTTCACCAATTCTACCACCGAGCTTTTACCTTTCGTTCCGGTTACGGCAATCACGTTTAGTTTCCGCGAAGGAAAGCCATAGACAATCGCTCCAAGCAGGGCTAGGGAGTAGTGGTAGGGGAGTTTGATGGTGCGAAAAAGACGGCTTATAACGGTTCCTTTAAGGTTGTTCATATATTTGATTTTTTCTTTCGCCTCCCTTTTTAACAGCGTTGAACAGATTTTTAGGCAAGCGAGAAGTTTTTTATAACGGCAAACACGCCACTTCTACGACAACGATAGATACTATAGGCATCACGCGCTTTTGCCGAAATCCCTAAAAACCGTAAAAGCTATACCTATGATGAGGCATGAGAAGAAAATAAACTGTAAAGCGATAAACCCTTCAGTAATTCCGCTTCGCGTTTTTGCGGAACCAAAGCCCGTGATCTGATTTCCGTCGGTCGTATATTCGTAAATTTGCGAACGGGCGTGGTCGGAGTCAATGAGTTCAAGACGAATTTTTGAGCCGGCTCTTTCCCCTGAGCTTTCCCACAAGCCTTTGGTGTAGCGGCCACCGAAAGTAAGCGCTTCGTTCCATTTGGAGAGAAGCAGGTCTTTGTCCGTAAGAGGAACATATCGTAACTCATCGTTTGAAATAAAGCCGTCTACCTCGGGAAGGTTTACAAGTATAGAGGGTGCGTTTTTTTCGTCATACGAAACAAGCACCGCTCGATAGAGGGTGTCTATTTTTTCTTGGAGTGCCGATGTTTTGTATACATCAATTTCTTTGGTAGGGAATGCAAGGAATTGATACTGATTTTGGGGTATTGATGATTTCGGTGATGCTGTATAAAACACGTAACTTATGGTGACGTTTACTAGTAAGGCAACCAGCAAGAAAATGTAGCGATACTTTTTGAGTTGCATAAAGGTATTTAGTTATGACTAGTACACATACGTCAATTATATGTACCCGATACTATATCACAAGCCATGTTCTCCGTTTACAGGCCGACCATTTCCTTCTTTTTTCTGCTAGAATCAAGCTGTGTCAAAAACCTTTGTCGTTATCCCGACCTATAACGAGCGTGAAAATCTCCCCATTCTGGTGGAGAGAATTTTCGCCTTGAATATCCCCGAACTTGAACTCGTGGTGGTGGATGACCACTCTCCAGACGGGACTGGCACCGTCGCGGACGAGCTCGCGAAAAAATATCCGATGAAAGTTTTGCATCGGGATGGCAAGCAGGGACTCGGAACTGCGTATATCACGGGATTTAGGGAAGTACTCTCCCGCGCTCCGACAGATTCTCGTATTATACAAATGGATGCCGACCTTTCGCATGACCCTTCGGCAATCCCCACGCTTCTCCACGCTTCCGAAAATTGCGACCTTGTCCTCGGTTCTCGATATATTGCGGGGGGAAAGATAGAGAGATGGGGGGCTTCCCGAAGGCTTATCAGCAAGTTTGGGAATATATACGCGCGCATAATCCTTAGCTTGCCATACCACGACCTCACCGGCGGGTTTAAATGTTTCCGCCAGAAAACGCTTGAAGCGATAGATTTCAGCTTGCTAAGCTCGGTTGGCTACAACTTTCAGATTGAAACCACATTTCTTACGCACAAAAAAGGATTTCGGATTTGCGAGGTTCCCATCACCTTTACCGAGCGCAAAATCGGCACGTCAAAGTTCAACTGGACGATTATCTCGGAGAGTTTTTGGAAGGTGTTACTGCTTCGCCTCCGCGGGTAACCCGACCACTTTCAATTTTTTGTTGACGAGAACGACGTAGCGGTCGTCAAAAACATACAGGTTGTACTGTCCTGATTTTTCATAACGGGTAATATATATGTTCATAGCTTCCGCGCTCGCGAAACCAAATAGGTCTTCGGTATTCAGCAGGGCGATGTCGGATAACTCCGGTTCAAAACCCGCGAAATATATTTTCGCACGATTCGCGAGATGCGGAACAAGGTTGGTGTGTGCCGAGACACTGACTTCGGGCGGGACCAATCGCACAAGATTTCTATACGCTTCCTCTCGAGGGGTTGTTCTAAAATAGTCGGTGGGGAAGGCGGTCGGACGAAGGGGCGAGCGAACAAGGAATCCGAGGAGTATCGCGCAGAGGAACAAGACGCGGAGCTGTTTTTCTCTGTTCGGGAAACGAGAGAGGAAGAACCCCGCGCCGTAGATAGCCCCGAGAAACAGTCCGGGGATAAGAAGCGCGTCGTAATGATATTCGCTTCCGAATTGGGGGGAATAGTTCGTAAGCAGATTTTCCGCGAGGCCGGGAATAAGAAGTATAAGCGCCCGCCACGAGAGAAGAGGCAAAAACAAAAGGGGGAGCAAAAGCCAAAAAACATACGTTGCTTTTTGGGGTGTCGCTACTGTTTGTATCAGGAGTAGAGGGTTCAGGGCGATACTCCCCGCTATCTCGGTTCCCGTATTGCCGAGATTCGCGTACCTATCAATACGGAACAGTCCTCCTCCTTCCGCGGGCATAAACACCTTTATCACCAAAAAGAAATAGATAAGCGCCAAAACAACGATACTGCCCGCGATAATGTTTTTCCTGTGTGGGCTGACGGAGGGCGGGGGCAACGAAGAGGCTGTCCTGTTCGCGAGCAAAAACAGCCCCGCGAAAAGAACGACCAAAATAGCATCTTCCTTTACCAGTGCCGAGAGTGTCAGGAATACCGCGGACCACAACCAATTCCGTTTCTCCAGAAAGTAGAGCGCGAAAAGGAAAAGTGAAACAAAAAAAGCGACCTCATGAAAATCATACATCTGGAGCGCGTGAAGCGGGGGATAGAGGAGGTACGCGACCACTACCCAGCGCGGCCAAAACGAAGACACAATTCCCCTCTCCGAGAGGATTTTTTTCGCAAGGAGGAACAGTGGCCATGCGCCAAGCGCAAGTGCAAGGGTTTGCACGATAAGCAAATAGTACTGACCCCCTTCCTGAAACAGCGCCTGGAAAAAAGCGTAGCCCGGAACGAGCAGAAAGAGTATCGGGCTGAAGTGTACTCCCAGATGATTGGATACCTGCTCTATTGTATTTATAAGTCCACGGCCGTGCGAGGCGTTCCAGAAGGATTGCGTGAAGATGCCAAGGTCCCACGCCTGTGTCGCGAAATGGTAATGACGCAGAGCGGTAAGCGTGCCAAACACCACCGTGTAGAGAGCGATACCTCCCCAGAGAACCTGTCTATCGGATAGTTTTCGAAACATCCTTCAAGTGTACAACATTTTTCGGCTGACAAACCAGTCTCTTGTACGCTAAAGAGTTCGGTGGTATTTTTTCACTGTGCCCTCCTCCACTACAAAGAAAATACTTATCGCCATTCTCCTTGTTTCCGCACTGCTTCGGGTAGGGTGGATTTCGCGCGGGGATACCGTGAACGATGAAGTATTCTATGGCTTCCGCGCCGTCGGCCTCCTTGATTTTGACGAGGCGGGAAAGCAAACCACCCCGCTTGAATGGTTTGACCCCGCGCCTCCCGCGTGGACCGGTCTTTCTTTTCACGACCACCCTCCGCGTGTTTTTTGGGTAGAGCACCTCTTTATCAAGGTCTTTGGTGAGAATAATTTCGCGATACGCCTCCCCTCGGCACTGCTCGGTATCGCCTCGGTCTATCTCG
>JAUSFR010000036.1 GCA_030649775.1 bacterium
AGAAAGCCACTGTATTTTTCCCTATCTGATTCATATTTTCTACTTTTTTCCCGAAAGTAATTTTTCCAGAGAAACAACGGCGCGGTTTGATTCAATAGGTTGGCCGAGGAGGATTTTCCTGACCGAGTACGCCACCGAGGCACCACTTAGCATCGCTGCTCCGCCAAGTTGTGGCCATGATACGATAGTCTTCCCTATTTCCCGTAGTGACTCCTGCATTCGCTCGGTCACATTTTCCTGTCCAATATGTTTGGTAATCATTCTGCCAATTCCCTGCTTATCTAGTTTCGCGAGCTCTTCATACGAAACATTCCCCATTCGTCCGTGAAAAAATGGCGTCTCTGCATCAAGGTCATACCGCTCAATATCCACCACGCTTCCGTCACCGTTATCCGCCGCCATCACGACCGCCAAACGGTGCTTCTTTGCCTGCTCGCGAATGAGATATTTGACCGCGAGGTTATCAAGTTCGTCTACCACAATATCAAGCGAAGGCTTCCCTTCTCTTCCCGCGAAAAAGCCCGAGATATTTTCTTTGTTCAACCCTTCGGAAAAAAGCTCTATTTCAAGGTACGGATTGATTTCGTAGAGCATCCGCGCGGTCATCTCAACTTTTGGGAGGCCTAAATTCTGTATGCCTCCTAAAATCCGGTTGGTGTTTGAGAGTGCCAGCATGTCGGGGTCGGCAAGCCTGAAGTACGCACCTCCACCGGAGAGCGCGAGGGCGAGCGCCACGTTACTTCCCACGCTAAGTCCGCCGATACCGATAACCGCCGAAGCATATTTCTCCTGCTCTTCCTTAGTGATGAGATTTCTGTTCCGAGCGGTTCGCAGTGTCAAAAAATTCGCCTTCGAAAGTATATGCACCACGGTTGAAAGCCACGGGTAATAAACCCAAACCCCGCGCCGAAATAGTGGGGTTTCGGCCGAAAGTTTCTCCAGATGCTCTGCAACCTTTCCGGTAAAATCGGGGGAGAAAATTTCTTGGGGATGCGTTACCGCGTACAGTTCGGAAAGCTGTTCGGCAAAGTCGTCCACGACTCCCGATATTCGTCCGCCTTTTAAAAGCGCTTCCAAGGCCTCGGCCTCCTTCGGGCTTTCCAGCCTGAAAAAACGGGGCTTCTGTGGCGTTTTTCCGTCTTTTTCGCTTAAATGATTTTCCAAACTCATATCATTTCTCAATGTAACGCGGTTTAAGCCCCGGCCTAAAATATTTTTCGTGCTGATACGGCCAAACGTAAACGCGCGGGCGAAGGTTCTTTGAAGAATGGGAAACGGCATCCGCGTATTCTCGGTTTACCTCTTTCAGTTTTTCAAAGATAACCGTTGAAAGTTTCCTCAGGTCAACCTGTTTCGCGCTGGCGTGGGGCGTAAGCTCAATATGCACCTCCAGAACCTGTTCGTGCGTACCGGTACTTGTCTTTCGCAGGGTGAATTTTCCCGTCAGCAAATTAAAATAGGAGCGGTGCTGAAGGGCGGACGCGATGTTTTCGGGATAGATATTCGCCGCGTAAAAGATTATCGTCTGGTCACTTCGCCCGTCGAGAGATACAAACGGTAATTTCCAAATGGGGTATCCCGCTTCCTTTATTTCTTTTTTCCACTCCGGACGTTTCTCGGAGAGCATACGCTCCATTTCATCAAACGGAATAACCTGACCACTGTCCTTCAGATTAAAACGGATAAGCGGAATGCCACTTTCCGAGGTAAACAGGAGTTCGCGCTTTTCGGAGACCTCTATAAACCGCATAAGCGGATGGTATTGAAAGAGAGACGGGGTTAGCTGTGCGCCGGTGATTTTCTGCCGTAGCTCCACTGCTTCATCAAAAACCTTCCGTGCCAAAACGCTCATCGGCGTCTCCTGCGCCATAAGAAGCATCTCGGATGAGCCGTACGCGTTTAAGAGCGCGAAAGGATTTTTTATCCCGATAACCGACATCAGATGTTCGCGCCACGCTTCACTGAAGCCCTCACTGCAAAAAAGTGCCTTGACCTCTCTTTTCAAAAAGGCCAGTTTTTCTCGCGAGGAGACCTCAAGAATGTCTTTGACAAAGAAAGGATGTCCCACAAGAAGGACCTGCTCAAAATCGGGCGCGAGCGAGCGAAGCGCGTGGAGCACTTCCTTTTTGTTATTACCCGCGCTGACGCAGGAAACATTTTGGTAGCCCACCGTGAGGAGCCATGTGGGAAGGAGTGTGGCTACGCCGGAAACGTATACTCCCATCGGGAAGCAAATGATAATAAGGGTCTTCTGTTTCGTAACGGAAAGGAGGTGTCGATAGATGATATCGTGAAGCAACACCGCTTCAAGCTCCTGCTTGTATCCGCGTGGCCAAAACGTCGGTGTTCCAGACGTACCGGAACTTATGGCGATAATATTTGATGCCGAAAGAGTACCGTCAATCGAGCGGTCCTTTGCGCTGTATGCCTGAATATAATTTTGTTTGTCGGTGCTCGGAACCTGCGAAAAATCCTTTATCGTCCGGATTTTTTCATGCGTGATGTGGTGCGCCCGAAGAAACTCTTTGTACGCGGGGACTCGCTTTGCCGCCAGATGGAAGAGTTTGAGTGCCCGTTCTTGCCCTTTTTTTTGCCAGAAAGAAGAATCTTCTCGCCGAAGTGCTCGCTCAAACGCATTGCCACTCTCTTTAAAGGGAGATTCGAATACCGGCTGAGAAAACGGCAAAATGAGTTTTTTGTGATGCGACATTGGTCTAGACTGCTGTCTCTCGCTTTAAAGATTGCAAGAGCTGTTCAAGATTGCCCGCGATGGATATGTCCTCCACGATAGCGGGGACATGTTTGCGGGTTTCTCGGTACAGGCCGCGCGTATCCTTGGACAGTTTGTTTTCAATCTCCGCGCAGTCCACCGCTTGGGAGAGCGTCACCATCTCAATCGCGAGTACGATGTACGCGTGTTCTATCACCATAGCGGCGACCAGCGCCGCATCGGTTCCCATACTGACCACGTCCTGGTTGTCGGCGTTGGTGGAAATTGAATGGATGGATTGTGGAAACGCGAGCGTCTGACTTCGCGCCGTCGTTGAGGTTGCGACAAACTGGAGACCTTGAAGCGCGAGCGTGAGACCCGGAGTGTTCAAGTTTAAAAATGGAGGAAATCGGCGATTGGTGCGGTGGTTGAGGAAGAACGCGATGCGCCGTTCCGAGAGCATCGTCAGTTTGACGAGAACAATCTTCAGCTGGTCTATCACGGTCGCAATCGCCTCGCCATGAAAATTCCCTCCATGCAAAAACCTTTTGTCTTCGTAATCAACGATAGGGTTATCGGTTACCGAATTCAATTCTATGCCGATTACTTTTTTGGCGCGT
>JAUSFR010000048.1 GCA_030649775.1 bacterium
AAAACCCTACGTATATCCACGAAACAAAATTCGCCATACAGACCATCGGCACGGGTGAGTATTTTCCGAGAATCTGCTGGCCGGGATGCAGAGCGGGACCCATCATAAAGGTGTACTGGCCGATAAATTGCAAAAGTATGGGGGGTTGCGGCACTCCTGCCGCCTGTAGTTGATTTACTTCTTGTACGCCGTTGAGACAGCCCGGCCCCACCGGATACCAGAAGCTGAACACTCCCGGGGGTGGGAATACGGGAAGCGCCCCGGCACTCATAATACCCCCGGGTAAGCCCGGTATATTGGTGACCCGACCGCCGAAATCAAAAAGTGCGTGCGCGAAGAGCGGGGCTATGAAACCGACAGAAATGACAACCACAAGTAATTTCTTTCCGAAAGGGGTGCGCATATACTACAATGGTAGCACATGAAAAAATCTATCGGTACTCTCATAGCCGAGGTTACACTTCTCATTGGAATCCTTTTTCTTGTCGTTCTTGGTATTTTGTTTTTGTCGCGAAAACCGGAGACGAATCCCGTGCAAGGAGTGTCACAAAAGCAACCTACCGAGGCGGCTAAACCGGCCCCAGTGGTTTTTGATGCTGATGGAGACGAGCTTCCGGATTGGGAAGAGGCCCTTTGGGGTACGGACCCCAAAAAACCCGACACCGATAGTGACGGAACGCCGGACGGAGCGGAAGTCGCGGCGCATAGAAACCCAAGAAAGGTTGGGCCGAATGATTCTCTTGAAACACCGCTGTCGGTTTTAGCGTCTCCTCAGGAAAAGAAGACCGCACCACCTGAGACTTTTGCTCCCACCACCCCGCCTCGCGGACTCGCAGCCTACGACTATTCCACCACCCCTCCTCAGGCAGGGGGGGGAAAAGACCCTACTTTAGTTTCTGACTCTCCAAAAACGAGGGAGGAAGAAAACCCTTTGCATACCTTCGGAAATGCAATAGGTACCCCCATACAAAAGGCCGCGGTTGATTCGGACGCCGAGCTTGCTTTTTGGAACAGCGCGGCGGGAAATACGAAAATGACCGAGTCTTTGCTTCAAGGCTTCGGAAAGCTCGCGAAAAAGTACGACCAGATTGCTCTGGATATTGCGGCTGTGGTGCCGCCAGAAAAGGCTTCTCCGGTACATTCGGCCATTGTTCGTGCCTATCAAAATTACGCGAGAAGTATTCAGACTATTTCGGGCACAAAAGCAGGAGCCTATCTTTCCGGTACTGCTCTAACCGAATACAGTGAAAGTGCCCTTGCCCTCGCTAAGGCGTTTGTTGCCGTTTCCGACTTCTTGTACAGCGAAGGTGTGAGCTTTAGCCAAACTGAACCGGGAAGTATTTTCTCGTTTCCGCGATAGCCGAAAGAACACAAAACACAGTACACAAAGGCCAAACAAACATTCCAAAGCACAGACGCACAGTATCCAAACAAAGCACAAACTCTCCCTTCGTTTGGTTTTTTGGAAACTGTGTTTTGTGCAGTTTATACTGCCCTATTTGCAGATTCACGGGATGTTATACTTACCATCATGATTCCCCGCACAAAAATTAGTATCGGCATCATCCT
>JAUSFR010000055.1 GCA_030649775.1 bacterium
CGGAAGAAAAATCGGCAGGAATTGTCTTGATAAACGGTTTGTACACATGCCCTCCCTTAATCGTGTACACATCTCTTGTGGCTTGATTCTTCATCTCCTCCTCAGTTGAGGAGGTGAGAAGCGAAGACGTGGAGCTTCGCAAGACTTTGAGCGTCTCGTCTTCGGGATGCGAAAAGTGTACAGCGCCTGTAAGGCGGGGCGAGGCCGAGGTGGTGGTGTTTGTCTTACTTACATCTTTAATCTTAAATCCTAAATCTTCTCTCTGATGACTGTAGACAATCCCTTGCTCCTTCAGCCACTGCTCCGTCATCTCCACATACGGACGTTCCTGTAAATCATTTACGGTAATCACCGAATCGTTTTGCGCGCACGGAAGCGAAATCAGCAGTGCCGAGAGGTACTGTGAACTCGCGCCACTCACCGTAGCTTTACCCCCAAATAGTTCACCTGAAATCTGAAGTGGAAAAGCTTGCTTACCCTTGCCCCCTTGCCCCTTCAAATCTCCTTTAAGAGATTTGCGGGGGTGTTGCGACTGTGTATGTAATTTCAACCCAAGCCTCTGAAGCGCCGTAACGAGCGATTCTACCGGACGCTGTTTCATCTGCTCTCCGCAGTCAAAGGTAATCGGTCCACCCTTTGAACCTCGCAGTCCCGTAACTGGCATCAAAAAATGCGTCGTCACACCCGAATTCCCCGTGTTCAGTGTCGTGTTGCTCTGGAGCGGTACGCCCTCGCTTTCAATCACGATTCTGTCCGCCTTCACAAAGATTTCCGCGCCGAGTGCTCGGCACGCGCGAATCGCGTCCGCCGTATCCTGACTGTGAAGCGGATTCTTCAGCGCCGACGTTCCTTTCGCAAGCGTCGCGAAAATCAGCCCCCGTATGGTCTGGGACTTTGACGAAGGTGGTGTCACCTCCCCTTTTATCTCTGTAGTTGTATGTGCAATAATTTTCATGTCTTTGTCTTCATCTCCTCCTCAGTTGAGGAGGAGTGGCCGTAGGCCGAGGTGGTGGTGTTTCTTCTCTTCCCCTCTGTCATTCCCTTGAAAAAGGGAATCCAGTCTTCTCTCTCACTATTTTCATTATTTTGCTATTTTCTTATTCCATTTTTACCACAAAAAACACCTCCCATTCCGGAGGTTCTTTGTTCGTTTAGCAGGACTTGATTAGGCAAAACAATTAACCCCGGCGAGTTGTGTCGGTAAACCAAAAACCGTAAAAGTAGGCCGTGAATTGCTTATTTGTCATTGCCCTATAAGACTACCGTTTATCCTAGAGCTTGTCAACAACAGTCTAGACGTATATCATTACGAAATTACCCTTTTCAAATGTTTATGAGCTGT
>JAUSFR010000058.1 GCA_030649775.1 bacterium
CCGCCATTCTCCGGCAATTTAGTCATGCCATCCTTCGCTACCAGATTGCAAAAACCGGCAGAGGACTGCTCGCACTACGCATCATTCCCACGAAGAACTTCACCGGCGGCACCACAAAAAACATACAGACCGAATTTTTCCAGAAGTTCTCCTTTGATCCTGAAATTAAGGTGGTCGACACGCTCCCCTTTACTGAACGGGGGAAGTCGGTGGTCATTGTTGATGAAATGAAATAGCACTGAGCACCTACCATCCTCATTCGCATTTATCAAACACCATGTCACCCTTAACACGCACCCTCCACTTTGCCCTTTGGAGTCGCATCGGCCTTCTGCCACGTTTTTTTGTCACACGCTGGCAATTAGGTGAATTAAAAAAGACACTCCGGCACGCATACCACAACGTTCCTTTTTATCGTGAGCTGTGGGACGCGTACCGTGTCCGGCCTGAAGATATCCGCACGTCCCGTGATCTCCGGCGTTTGCCGCTCACGTCCAAGTCGCTCTTCCGCAGTCAGGATCTTGAACCGTTGATCGACCGGTCGTTTCATGATCGTTATGTGCGGTGGACTGAAACTTCCGGTTCAACGGGAGAACCGTTTCGAATTCCCAGAACTTCTCCCGCGCGATTCTTTCAGGATAACCGCTACAATGCTTTTTATTGGTATCACGCTTTATTGCGCCGCGGAGTCACCTATGAAGATATCAAAAATAAGTTCCGCGTAGCGCATATAATGACGAAACCCGAAAGAAGACTTTCGGAGTGGTACCTCTATCGCTCCACCGCAAGCATTCGTGAAGATCCGAAAGAGGTCATTACCGCGCTTCGAGATTTTCAACCAGACGTTCTTAAGGCCGGTCCAACAGTGCTGGTTGAACTCGCGCGGTCTGCCGAGCAGCTTCAATGCGGAAAACTACCGACCCCGCGCTACCTCATCTCCTACGGTGAATCATTCAACACCACGCAACGGAAGGTGATCGAAGACGCGTTTGGCACTCGG
>JAUSFR010000069.1 GCA_030649775.1 bacterium
CGCTTGATATTTTTCTTTACCGCCACCTCCGGGTGTATTTTGTTTTTTATCGCGTAGTTTTCCGCGGGAAGTCCGAAAGCATCCCACCCCATCGGATGAAGAATATTTTTTCCCTGCATTCGCATCAAACGCGAATAGACGTCGGTTGCGATATATCCCTTTGGGTGACCCACGTGAAGCCCATCGCCCGAGGGGTACGGAAACATGTCCAGAACGTATGCCTTTTCGCCCCTTCCATCCTTTGTCCGATAAAGTTTGGTTGTACTCCAAACCCTCTGCCACTTCTTTTCTATTCGTTTGTGGTCGTAGGCGTGCATACCGAACATCATACAACTCGCGAGGAGTTTTTCAAACTTGCACTGTTTGTTACGTACGCTACACTAGGTATGCAAGGGCATGTATTGAAGGTCGCAATCCAACAACCTTTTTTCCTCTTCTTGATTCGCCCTTGCTGGCTGTGTCGCTGTGCGACGAATAGCGAGTAGAACGGAAGACGGAGGAGAGGTTAGGCGCGGAGAGGAAACTCCCCGCGCCATTTTTAAATTAATGTACGGAAAAGATTCCGTGTGGGGCTATATCGGCCGTTTTACGGGCGGATAGAATTCCGGGTCAATCGTTCGGTCAAAGCAGGTTCGTCCCACACCATGCTGCCAATTTTCCCCCGCAATCACCGATGGATACGGTTTTGTTGACGAAGGTGAAAATGAGGTACTCTGACGCTCAAATACCGCGCAGAGCTTAAACGTGTTTTTCTCCCCCGGAATAAATTCGTAAGGTGCCTTTGTCGCCGGGTCAACCGAGACCCGCCATCCAGAAATAGAATCTTCCATCTCGGTAAGCGTTACTGGCATTCTCCCTTTTTGTTGCCAGAAGTTCACGACCTGCCATTGAATGCTTTGGAGTTCCGAAAGACGTTGGTCGTCAAAACGTAAGCTCCTCTGCGCGGAGGGTGAGCCCATCACGATGAAGCCGTACACAATCGCGCCAAGGACGAGAAGCGGTGTTCCGAACAGAAAGCCGTTTTGGGGTTTCGCGGGAGTATCGGGATGGATGCGAATTTCAAGCAAACAGTACCAGAAGACAACGCCCGCCACGACGAGCACGGAAATCACCTTGAACACAAACCGCGCGGTGAGTTCCCCACCGAGAAAACTGTTGAGAAGCGCAATAACGTCACCAATGAGCGCGATGGCGGTAACAAAAATGGTGAGCGCGTAGAGCCAACGGCGAAGCGGAAGCGAAAACTTTATCGGTTCCCGAAGAGCCCCCATTTTTATGGTACGAAAAAGCAAGACCGAAACGGGAAACAGAACAATGAGCGAGGCTATGGCGAAGCGGATGCCACCGGAATACGGGTCAACATACGAATTGAGGTCGTCACGGAAAACCGTATCAACAATTTGAAACAAGAGCGTGAGCAAACTTATCGCGCTCCAGTACAGCGTTATCATCGCGCCGAAATAAAAGAAAAAGTCCTTCGGTGTGGTTTTTGGTCGTGGGTCCATAGTGGTAGAAAAAGCAACTGCTAATAGTGTGCAGTATAGCAAATTTTCACAAAGCGAGAAGCACTGCTTTCGTGCGGAAAAAAAAGTGAGCCCCCATTGACAAGTTCATAAATCTGATACAGAGTACCGTAAGAAAATATGAGCACTAAGGAAATTAAGCTATTGGAGCGCTTCTTGAAGCGCAAAAACGCGTCACTTAACCTTCAGTCCTACGTTCTCGGGTACGCGTACGATGTACGGAGAATCCAAATTGGGATTCTTCTGTACCTTCTACTCTTGGTCGCACAGGTACTCACCCTGGTTAGTGTTTCCTTCATTTTTTGTCTTATCATTGGTGCGGTTCTTGTTATACGCTATCAGATGCTTAGACGAAAAAGGGCTAAGAGCATTACCCTTAGGGTGGAGCTTCTCGCGTTTGAGGAAGCGCAGAGAATGTTTATTCAGTACTACGGAAGGGAGGGCTTTGACCTCCCCTATCATGTTCGAGAAGTTTTTCTCTCCGAAGTAGAGGAGACACTTCCTCCACTTCTCTTTGCTGCCGTTGCTACCGACTGGAGAGACATTCCGGAGCAATTTCTTGAAAAGCTGCGAGTTGTGTACTCTCTGGCCTCATCGTTCGTGGAACTTGAGACATTTGACTATCTTCTGGACATCGCGGACAAAGACTAGTTCGCTCCATCATCTTGACGGAGGAAGAAAAATGATTCTAGGAGAGTGGACCCAGCGGGCAATTTGTCTGCCGGGTCCTTTTTGATTAGCGTGAGTGAGGGCGACTGCGTTATACTTTGGTGAGAGTATGAAAGAACCTCAAACCTCTTTATCGGGGACTGGCAAAGCTGGTCCGAAACCAACCTCACCAAAAGATTCAAGATACACGCGGATTCACACGTTGTTGCAAAGGAAGTTGCACCCAAACGCGCTGTACCAGCACGACTCAAACCAATTGTACGGTGAAGCAAGGGAAGTAGCAGTAGATGCCGCCTTTGAAGCATTCGAACGACGGCTGAAGCGGTTGACTCCGGAGGAACGTGAAGCCAATCGGGTCAAATTGTGCTCGCTTCTTGCGAAGTATTCAAAAAAGCCTATCGGAAGTCGGAAGGCTAAGTAGCGGCACTGTTTCGTAGCGCTTCGTGAGTCCTTCGCGAAGCGTTTTTTTTAAGTTCTTCCATTTCGTCTGAAATTCGTACTCGTTCGTATTCTATTTAAATTTTAAACTCAATCACATCCCCGTCTTTGACGACGTATTCCTTCCCCTCGGTCCGCACCCATCCTTTTTCGCGAGCGGAGCCGTATGAGCCGGCCTCAAGGAGTTTATTCCATTCAATTACTTCAGCCCGCACGAATTTATCCTTAAAATCGGTGTGTATCGCCGTTCCCGCGAGTGGAGCGGTCCATCCTCTCTGAATGACCCACCCGCGTGTTTCGTCCTCTCCGGTGGTGAAATAGGTGATAAGGCCGAGCATGTCGTAGCCCGCTCGGATAAGGTTGTTCACACCGTCGTCCTTCCCTCCTAGCTCCTTCCGAAAGAGTTCCTTCTCATCTCCCACCATTTCCTTCAAATCTTCTTCAATTTTCGCGTCCACGATAACGTAGCTTGATTTTGTATCCTTCAGAAACTTCATTAGTTTCTCCCACCGCTCCCCTATTTTATTCGCATCATTCGAATCTTCCATTTGTAGATTCGCATTGTGCTCATCTAGGTTTTTTCCGCCCGCTTTTTTGTTCAGCACATACAAAATCGGTTTTACGGTCAGGAGATTGAGCTGTTTGATGAGCGGTTTTTCAAACTCGTTTAGCTCCACGGTGCGGGCGAGCCTTCCCTCCTGAAGGGCTTTATCCAGTTTGCCGAGTGCTTCGTTTTCAATGACGGCGCTTTTGCTTCCTTTTTTAATATCCGACTTTATATTTAAAATTCGCTTGGTGACGGTCTGAAGGTCGGCCAAAATGAGCTCAAGGTTAATGACCTCAATATCCTTAATCGGGTCTACCTTATTCTCCACGTGAATAATATCGGGGTCGTCAAAGATACGCACCACCTCGGCAATCGCGTCCGCTTCGCGGATGTTGGTCAAAAATTGGTTGCCGAGCCCCTCGCCTTCCGAAGCGCCTTTTACGAGCCCCGCGATATCCACAAATTCCACCGAGGCGGGAACGGTTTTCTTTGAGTGACTAAAAGTAGTCAGCTTGTTTAGTCGTTCATCCGGCACGACCACCACTCCGACCGACGGGTCAATCGTGGCGAACGGGTAGTTCGCCGCGAGCACGCTCTTTTTCGTAAGCGCGTTAAACAACGTGGATTTCCCCACGTTCGGAAGCCCGACAATGCCGATAGATAGTGACATGAAGAAAATATAGCAAGATAAGCGTTAAAAAGAAACTAAGACTAGTTATCCCCAACAAGATATATTAAATCTACATTAAAGTGTATACTATTAGATAGAGTCATGCGACAGCGAGGTCTTGGCATTTCGCATGCACCTAGCACTTCTTCTCTATAATTTGTGATAAAGGTCGCTTACACTAATTCTAATCAGAAGAAATTAAGATTATCAAAAATTCCCTAAAATTATCAAGTCTTTAACGTAACGATAGTTACTAGTTAACCGTAAAATTTTATGACAACAATAATCAATACACCACCTAGTGGAGAAAGTAGCGACTCAGGTTTAGGTATAGTTCTCGGAGTACTCATCGCAATCGTGTTAGTTGTGCTTTTCTTTATCTATGGCTTGCCAGCTATACGTCAGAGCAACAATGAGCCTAGTACTACAAACATCATAACCATACCCGTACCGGGTGCTACTGGAGCTACGGGTGCTACAGGTTCTACGGGTGCTACGGGAGCTACGGGTGCTACAGGCAAATCAGCTTACTAGAAAGTTCGGATGCATCTAATTAAAAAATCTTATGTTAACAACAATAGCGGTAGTTCTCATTGTTTTATGGCTCCTTGGTATGGTCGGCTCTGTCGCACTAGGTGGATTCATACATGTACTTCTTGTCGTTGCGGTTATTATGATACTCGTGAGGATTATTAAGGGCCAAAAAGTTTTATAGAAAAGTAGAATATCGTCCCTCTGGACGAGCCAGAGGGACTATCGAAACAAGCAATTCTCGTCCAATGGTGGCTGTCCCCATTAACCCACCCGCGAAGAGGTGCTTCACGGCCTTGCCTTTTGAGTCTACTTTGTAGGACTTGGAGGGGTAGTAGGTAGTCGTGCCTCCTGTGATGTATTTAACTCGCTGTCCG
>JAUSFR010000072.1 GCA_030649775.1 bacterium
CCGATGATAAAAAAGAAGAGTTCATGAAGCTTGCAGAGACTGGCGACCCGGCGGCACTGAAGGCGTTCCTTGACCGCGAGGTACCTGGGCATGAAGATATGGCCAAGACAGCGGTCGCCGAAGAGGTGAAGAAGTTTAAAGATTTTCAAAAGCCGTAGTATAATCGTCTTATAATTAATTAACATATGAAAATAACACCGACAGGAATTGCAATAACGCTCGCGCTCGTAGTTGTGGCGACGTTTTTCATCTTCCCGGGGCTTTTCCCTTTTAAATCGTCTGCACCGTCAGATAATTCGCAAGCTCAAGATATTACCAATACTCAAACTGCATCAACTATGCCTATTGAATCCGTAACAGAACTTCTAGTGAAGGATGAGGTGGTTGGCA
The DNA here is from genome assembly GCA_030649775.1 of bacterium. GTDB lineage: Bacteria > Patescibacteriota > Minisyncoccia > Phycocordibacterales > UBA10002 > UBA10002. Next base: position 391 of record JAUSFR010000072.1, read on the forward strand.
CCGGTGTTGTCGCCGAAGCAGGTAACAGCGTGACGGTCAACTATATCGGAGCGCTTACTAACGGAACAATCTTTGACGCCTCCGCCAATCACGGAACTGACGGCTTCACATTCAATCTTGGAGCAGGACAAGTGATTAAGGGTTGGGATCAAGGAGTTGTCGGTATGAAAGTGGGAGGGAAGCGCATACTCGTAATACCTGCATCACTTGCATACGGCGACCAAGCAGTAGGGGGAGGTGTTATTCCCGCGAATTCAACGCTCATTTTTGAAGTGGAACTTTTGAAAGTTCAAAAGTGAAGCCCGACTTCAGTTTCAAGGTAGAGGAACGTGCTACACGTTCCTCGCCAAAAAAAGACGGGGCGCGTGCTGGTTTATTGCACACTCCACACGGCGATATACGCACACCGGCCTTCGCGCCTGTAGGGACGAAGGCTAGCGTTAAGGGTATTTTGCCGGAACAATTGAAGACATTCGGTGCTGAAGTTGTGCTCGCGAACACATATCACCTGTACCTCCAGCCTGGAGAAAAGATTGTGCAGGACGCCGGTGGGCTGGGTAAATTTATGGGTTGGAGCGGTCCCACTATTACCGACTCGGGCGGCTTCCAAGTCTTCTCGC
>JAUSFR010000074.1 GCA_030649775.1 bacterium
CCGATATGCATCGCCTTAAACGGATTCGGGTCGGTATACTCCACCATTACTTTTTTCCCCGAAAGCTTCTTGTTCTTTCCGTATCCTTCCCCAATACCGGCAACCTCCTCCACGAAAAACTTTTTCGTGAGATGGAAATTAATAAACCCCGGCCCTGCAATCTCTATTTTCTCTATTTCTTCGAGCTTCGGACTTAGAGCTTCGAGCTTCTCCACAATCTTTTCTGCCAGTTCTCTTGGCTTCATTTTGAGCTCCTTCGAGTATGCAAGAGCGACATTCGTAGAATAATCTCCATGCGAAAGCTCGGCGGGGTGTTCCAGATCCACCACTCTGTTTTCTATACCCATTTCTTTAAGGGTTTCTCCTATCGCCTTTTTTAGGTCGTCTGCAATCATAGAGGTCATTCTAGCATTTTACAGACAAGAAAAAAGGCCAGGGCAATCGCACCCTGACCCTATGTGTTCGGGCATTTCAGCCACGTCGTAAGCCTTCCTCAATGAGGAGGTGCGCTCATTCTAGCATTTTAGACGTAATAAAAAAGGCACTATTTCCCCAATCCGCATGGTGTCCGCGTTTATCTGCGTTAATTTCGCATTCACTTGCCGGCATTCTTCATCTTCACCCACTTATTCGCCTTGAGGTGCCAGCTTGCTGGGTCGGACTTCTGAAGTTCGTCCCAAATCTTTTTTGCGGTTTTGGTGTAGAGTTTTTTGGTGCGAACGAGTTTTCGCATAGCGTCAAACTTCTTTGCGAGTACGGACCCTCGCTCCTCCATTTCCTTGAGTTCAATGTCCACATCCAAATTATCGGCATCCTTCACAATCTTTGACGCAACGGTCTTTCGGGCTTCATACTCTTCCAAGGTTTCATGGTACAGGTCGGCAAACGCGGTACCGAGAAAGCTGTCGGCAGATGCCCTTTTTTCATCGCGAGTGACATAGACAGCAGTAAGATAATTCGCGTCACCGGTGCGCGCCTCGGCGACGTCATGTACGAGCGCCATTTTCAAAATCTTCTCTTCATCTTTGAACCCTTCCCCACGAGCAATGAGAAGCGCGAGAAAAACAACGCGAAAGGTGTGCTCCGGAACCGACGCGCACCCGCTTCCCATAAACTGCTCCCAGCTCCGCTCGGTGTTTTTGAGCGTGCCGATTTCGTAGAGAAATTCAATGTCCCGTTTGACACTGCTCTTGGTTGTACCGTTATTAGCCTTTAGGTCGCCTTTTGACATTCCCGTATCCTACCACCCCTCCCTCCCCTGTCCATTCATAAATAGTATGCTATAGCATACTATTTATGAATTAGACCTGTGTGCGTATGTGTGTGCGGATGAGAGCGAGAACGTCGGCTTCCACCTCCGCAAGTGGACGGGTGGCGTCAATAATCTTGTGCGGAACTGATTTAAAGAACTCCAGATATCCTTCGCGAACCGTGCGGTGAAAATCAAGCGAGCGTTTCTCAAAGTGGTCCATCACTCGTCCCGACTTTTTAACTCGAGCGAGCCCTACCTCGGGAGGAACGTCAAGAAAGATATACAGGTCGGGAGTAGCACCTTTGAATGCTTCATCACGAACATTCCAAAACAAGTCGGAAAGATAGGTGGCCCCCGAGGCGGTTACCTGATACGCGAAAATGCTGGAATCAAATCGGTCGGAGAACACCGAGACTCCTCGCGAAAGCGCGGGTGAAACCACTCTCTGAAAATGGTCGGTCTGCGCCGACCACGCGAGCAAGAACTGCGCCTCGGCCGAAACATTACTTCCTTCTTCCGATACCAGCATCTTTTTCAGCTCTTCGCCAAAGGCCGTTTCTCCCGCCTTGGTTACGAGAAGTCTGTCAGCAGGAAAAGCCGACGCAACCGCTTTCGCAATGGTCGTCTTCCCCGCCCCTTCGCCTCCTTCTAGCACGATAAACTTCCCTCGATTCATACTGGGTAGTGTACTCATAAAAAAGAAAAAGCGCGAGTGAAGTGCTCGCGCTGAAAAAGATGTTGAAATGTCATACCAGACAAGAAAGATGGACTTCGACTACTTCCGCAACTTATTCATCTGTTCCTGTAACAACCTAATTTTTTCTTTATCAACCAGATAACCGGGACAGCGGTCGGGTCGTGACTCCTCCAGAGCCATTTGATTCCACAAGTTATTAAACTCGGAAAGATGAACTTCTACAGGTTGTCGAACTGGTACAACGGGTGATTTTTTTCTAAAGAACCGAAGAAGCAAAGAATGTAGAAGAACCTTCATTTTACACCTCGTCTTTTATATGATTTTTCTTTCGGCGGGACGACTCGGGCCAACTTCTCTTTTTCCCATGGTGGGAGTTTTTTGAAGTCCTTGAGTGAATCACTCACCTCCTGCGCAAATGTCTTCCGCTTCATAACTTTCTTGAGCGCTTTCGAGTATTTCTCTCCCAATTCCTCAATGTCGGAACGTTTCAATCTGATCACCTCCTTCTGCTTGGATTTAATCACTTCCGCAGGGTTGTGTCAATTTTCCGGGCAATCTCCCGAAAATCCTTCTCTTTGAGACCACGGGTGGTTTCGGCAGGAGTGCCGAGGCGAATGCCGGAAGGGTCCATGGGTTTCCTTGTATCAAACGGAATGGTGTTCTCGTTGACGATAATACCCTCCGCCTCAAGTCTGTCGGCAGCTTCCCTCCCTCCTAACCCCGCGCCGTCTCGCCACGTATCAATACGAAGGAGATGCGTTTCGGTGCCACCTTCAACGACGCGCCAACCGAGTCTTGCGAGTTCGTCCCCGAGTGCCTTTGTGTTTTTAAGTATTTGCGAGGCGTATTTTCTAAATGCGGGAGTGTTCGCCTCCTTGAGCGCCACCGCAACCCCAGCAATCTGGTTGAAGTGCGGACCGCCCTGAAGCCCGGGAATAATTATCTTGTCTATCTTTTTATTGAGCTCACGCTCATCAATGCGTGAGAAAATCATCGCCGAGCGAGGACCGCGAAGTGTTTTGTGCGTGGTCGTGGTGACAATATCGGCAAAGAGAAACGGCGATGGGTACACCTTCCCCGCCACCAGTCCCGCGAAGTGCGACATATCCACCATTAGGAGCGCTCCGCAGGCGTCCGCGATTTCCCGAAACTTTTTGAAGTCCACAATGTGCGCGTAGGCGGTAAACCCTGCGACAATAATGTTTGGCTTCCCTTCTACTGCAATCTTTTTGATTGTCTCGTAGTCCAAAAGCTCGGTTTCTTTGGAAACGCCGTACGGAACCTGCGTCCAAAATCGTCCGGTCATAGAGACCGACTGCCCGTGGGTGAGGTGTCCACCATGCGAAAGCGTCATTCCCATAATCTTGGCTCCTTGCGGAACAAGCGCGGAGTAGACGGCAAAGTTTGCTGGAGAACCGGAAAGCGGTTGGACATTGACGCTCCACTTTTGCGGGTCAAGGTCAAACAGTTCCAGCGCTCGTTTTTGGGCGAGCGACTCAACATCGTCCACGACTTTCGTTCCGCGGTAGTACCGCCTTCCCGGATACCCTTCCCCGTATTTATCGGTAAGTATTGAGCCAAGTGCCTCAAGTACGTCCTTGGACACATAGTTTTCAGAGGCGATAAGGTTGATGACGCTTTTTTGACGCTTTTTCTCGGTTTCTATCAGTTTTTTTATTTGTGTGTCGTGCATGATACGAATGCTACAAATTAGTATGCGAATGCTTCTAATATGCGAATGACTACGAATATGAAGAGATGTGAGAGAGTTACACCATGAATTTCCTAAAGCCTAGCGCCTAGTTTCCTAGAGCCTAATTGTATTCGCATTCTAGCACAGGGGAAAATTAATCAAATCCCTCCTCCGACCTGCCTGCCGAAGCCTTGACGCAGGCAGGAGACGGAGTGCTCCCTTTAAGAAAGGGAGAATGCGGGCTCTAGTTCTTTCCTTCAGTGCTCTTTTTCTCAATATATCCTCCGGCGACGGTAAGCTCCGCCTTAATCGGGGGATGAGAATCGTAGTTCTCCAGAATGACGTGTTCGGGACGGAAGTTTAGAAGCGTGGTAGCGCCATCGTCAATGCGCACCGTGGGAAACGGCTTCGGTTCCCGTGCCAGTTGCTCTTTCACCGCCTCGATATGATTTTCGTACATATGCACATCGCCGAAGGTGTGCACATACTCCCCCACCCCATAACCCGCGAGCTTCGCGAGAACGTGCGTCAGGAGCGCGTAGCTTCCAATGTTGAATGGCACGCCAAGAAAGATATCGGCGCTACGCTGGTAAAGCTGGAGGCACAGCTTGCCGTCCTTCACGTTGAGCTGATACATATTGTGGCAAATGGGAAACCGACACGCCTCTTCTTCTTTCGCCATACGATAAAGAAATTCGGGGTTCCAGGAGTTCACAATGGCGTTGTGACAGTCGGGGTCCTCCATCACTTCGTTAAGTGCCCACTGCAGTTGGTCCACAGTCCGTTTCGGGTCTTTGGTTGGCCACCGGCGCCAGAGCTCTCCATAGATGTACTTCAGCTCGCCGTACTTCTGCGCGAAGGCGCTGTCGGTACCGATTTTGCCGATAAACTCGTCCTTCGTAAGCGTGGGAGCTTCTCCCTTATCCGCCTTTGCTTTGTACAGTTTGTACGGATAGTCGTCCCAGATATGCACGTTGTTTTTTACGAGATAATCAATGTTGGACTGTCCCGAGAGGAACCAATACAGCTCGTGAAGGACGCCTTTCCAGTACACCTTCTTGGTGGTGAGGAGCGGAAACCCTTTCCCGAGGTCAAAACGGATTTGTTTGCCGAACACACTATAGGTCTTTACGCCTGTTCCTTTGTCAGTCTGAATAACCCCTTTTTCAAGAATTTCACGCATCAGGTCCAGGTATTGATATTCGGGATGTTTGTTCATAGGCTCTAGGAAACTAGGCGCTAGGACGTTGAGAAGTTTTCTTCCCTAGTGCCTAAAGCCTAGCGCCTCATTACTTTTTTTTCTTAGCAATAATCTTCGGAGGAATGTACCCTACGAAATTGTTTTTGGAATACCGTCCTGTTTCCTTGTAATTCTGTCGCGGGGGACTTGAGAGCGGAGAAAAAGTAAGCTGGGCAATGGCCATACCCGGGCGAAGGATAATCGGCACATTGTTGAGGTTGCAGAGCTCAAGAGCGACATTAAGGAAATGTCCAGGATTGATAAGAGCGGCGCTATTGTGCACAAGAAGTCCGATGCGAGCGAGCGAACTTTTGCCGTTTACCTCAATAAGAAAATGGTCGGAACCGAAAAAGTCTTTTGAGTAACCCAAAATACTCACCCCGGGATGGAGCACAAACGCTTCCCCGTCAGCAACGTGGACATCATGTGTCTTGGGAAAAATCTTGTTCGCGGGGTCAATAAAGGTAGAGGTATGCGACTCGTTTACGATAAACTTATTACCGAGAATAATATCGTAACTGGCAGGCTGAAGACGCGACTCCTCAAACGGCTCAAGGGTAATCGTCTTTCGCTTCACTTCTTTTTTGATGTCGGTGTCAGATAAAAACATATTCTAGGCTCTAGGAAACTAGGCCCTAGGCTCTAGGACGTTAAGAAGTTTTCTTCCCTAGTGCCTAGCGCCTAAAACCTAATACCTAATACCTAATACCTAAATGGTTATTCAACAATAAATACTTTATCAGTCCCGTAGTACTCCTGCCAGTGCTTGTTGTAATGCGCGAACATTCGTTCAAGTCGGTCCTGCAAAAGCTCTTCGCACCCAACCTGCTCCATAAACGACTGAAGCTCCTCCTTGGCTTTCCCCGCATCCTTCCCGTCCTCCACAATGCGCTCAAACTCCGCGAGGTATCCATATCCGGCATTCTTGTCTATGGTTACGTGCGTCTCCCCTTCCACATACTCTTCCCGCTCACGCGACCACTTTGCCTGATAGGCGAGCCCCGCATCAAGCAGTTTCTGGTCAAGTTCCGCGAGGGTAAGCGGAACCGCTTCCTCAAACTCAATCCGCGACACTCCGTTTGAGCTCGTATCACTTCCGATGGACGTCTTCAAAATAAACAGCACTTTCCCGTCGGCATCGCGTGTACGAATGGAAACCTCACCACGCGTCGAGAGAATAATTCGGGAGAGTTCCTGTTGCTTTTCGGCGGAGAGAAACGGAGCGATAGCTTTTTCTACCTTTCCGAGTTCGCCGATAGAGGTAAAGTAATGATTCTTCTGTCTGTGGGAAGGAAGAGTTTTGAGGTCGGGAAAAAGCTTGAAAAGGCGCGTGCGAAGCTCATCCGCCCGTTCCTTGCTTCCCAACAAACTTTTTATCTCTATCTCAAACATAAATATAAGATACCAATATACGAATGGTACTAATGAAACGAATGAATACGAATAAGAAATCAGAAAGCGGGATTGGTAGCCATTGGTAGCAATCGTGCTCATTAGTATATTGGTATCTTTTATCTTTGTATATCCTACTGCCATTTTTGAAATCAGTTTTCTAATTCTGACAACAAAAAAGCCCCGATAATGTCTCGCTAAAGCGTAGACAAAATCGGGGCTTGGTAGGTTAGTGGAATTAGGTTTGAGTTTTGAGATTAAGGACAATTGCCTCACGAAAGCCAAGGCGCACATCCGCGGAGTATGCCTTTTTCCGGCCGAAGCGAACCTCGCCAACAGCGGACGGAAAATAGTTGCCGACCGCAACGACGCGAGAACCCCGGGACGTGTCCTCGGGAAAAAACGAACCCGTTGTACCCGTTGAGTCAAGAAATGTCTTCTTCACACGGTACAGCAATCCCGTGCCGAGGCCATACCCCCGTAGGTGAAGCGGTACTGTCTGACGACCTCTGAACCAGTGACTTGCGTATTTCGGCGGAAGTCCCATAGTCGCCAGTGTCGGTCCTTGAGAGCGCTCAATAAGATAGAGTCTCGAGACTTCGGCTGTCGACCTGACTAAACATTGCACATTCATGCTTTCCCAGACCCTAAGCCCTTGGGCTTTCAGCCCCTTGCTTACCATTTGTCGGTTGGTCAGTCCCACCGGGTCAAAGATAGGCAGGATGTGCTTCCAGGGAAACCGAGCCGGAAGCGGAAAGAGTTCCCGCAGATTTACCTTTGTGCCGAAGTGGTCTTCGGTAAACTTCTCCGCGTGACCGATCCACTCCAAGCAGTCGGTCTCTTCAATGGGATAGCCGGTCATTTCGACGGGAACCGCCGAAGGTGGGATTGCACTCGGGATCGCAAAACACCGTTTGAGGACGCGCGGAATCTGACCCCGATTTTCGGTTCGGAGATAGTGTTTTGCTTCTTTCGCGCCAATAACACTGAAGTATGGGATAGTTAATGCAAGCAGATTTACTTGTTCTTTTTGCAAGGTTGCCTCGTTCATAACAGAGGATGTCTTTCTTTTTTTGAATGTACCAAATGGCAGTCGGAGTAGAGCTTAAATGCGCCACTTTCTGCCGAAAATACCTTACCATAGACAATGCCTATCCGTCAAGCTTACCTAATGCTGAAAGTGTGAAATACTGAATGTATGAAAAATGTCATCAACATCAATGAGCGTGGGACCCTCACCCTCCCGAAGGAGATGCGCACGAGGCTCGGTATCAAAGGAGAGGGGCAGATTATTGCCGAGGAAACAGCCGAGGGGATTGTCCTTAAAGCTGGAGTGGCCTTCCCTATTGAAATGTACACCGACGAGCGTATTGCGGAGTTTCAAAGAAATAACGAGGATGCGCTAAAAAAGTTCTCATTCAAAAAATAATGCGGGTGTTTCTTGATGCGAATATTTTATTTTCCGCATCTATACCAAAAAGTCGGATGCGCCTTTTGGTGCTTACGCTAAATGAGTATGCTCATCTTCTTACGAGTCCCTACGCAATAGAAGAAGCACGACGAAACCTACACGGAAAGAAACCTGATGCTTTGCCAGATTTTGAGCGACTGCTCAAACATATTGAGATAATCGCGGTAGCCATTACTTCTTTAGACATAGCACTGGCTCCTAAAGACATCCCCATTATCGGTGGCGCGATTGCCGGCAAGGCAACTCATTTACTTACTGGCGACAAACAAGACTTTGGAGTTTTGTGGGGCAAAACCATTCAGGGAGTAAAAATTGTCTCTCCGGAACTACTTGCAGGGGAACTCACAAAGAAAGGTTGGCTATCACAAAAACGCGATGAGTAAACCTACCATAAGTATCGTAGTAGCCGTCACGGGGAACAACCACGCCATTGGAAATGGCGGGAAGCTCCTGGTGCATATTTCGGACGACCTGAAGCGGTTTAAGGCCATCACGCGGGGTCACCCCATCATCTGGGGCAGGAAAACCTACGAGAGTATCGGCCGCCCCCTCCCCGAGCGCACCAATATCGTTATTACCCGTAATCCCGAGTTTAAAGCCGAAGGGTGCATCGTGGTCCCCTCGCTTGAAGACGCCATCAAAAAGGCTGGGGAGCTTGATTCGGAAATCTTTATCGGAGGCGGAGGTGAGATTTACAAAGAGGCGCTTCCCTACGTGCATAAACTCTACCTTACGATTGTGGAAAGCGACGCGGAGGGCGATGTGTTCTTCCCTGACTGGCGCAAGAATTTTACGAAGGAGACCTTTCGCGAAGAACGGCTTGATGAAAAAACGGGTCTGAAGTATACATGGGTAGATTTGGAACGAGTGTAACGGCTATGCCACGCGCGGGAGTGACAGCGTGAACGTACTCCCCTTGCCCACACCAGCGGAAACCGCCGAGAGGGTGCCTCCATACCTCGCAATCACAAGGCTCGCCATATAAAGGTCAATGCCGAGTCCGTCGGTCTCCGTCTCTTTCGCATTCTTTGCCCGAAAGAATTTGCCGAACACCCGTGGAATATCATCGCGTGGAATACCAATCCCGTTGTCGGAAACTTCGCAGAGAACCGATACCCCTTCCCGCCTCACCGCGACCTTGATGACCCCGCCCACAAGAGTATAGGTCAGCGCGTTTTTGATGAGAGCCTGAACCACGAAGGAAACCTTTTCCGTGTCTATGAGTGCGTCGCCGACCTCCCGCTCCCCCGAGAACCGCAGTGTTTTGTTTTTATGCGTTGCGCTGGGCGCGTTTCTAAGGACAATTTCTTCCACAAACGAGCCGAATGAAACTCGCTTGTCGTTATACTGCGCGAAGGCGGACTCCGAATCGGACAGCGCGAGCAGGAGATTGGTAAGGTTAATCATGGCGTCCACCGACGTTCTGATTTCCAAAAGTTCCCGTTTCGGTTCCGTCTCGGTAACCGAGGGAATGAGTCCCTCGGTCGCCCACTTGATATGAGTCATTGGCGTTCGAAACTTGTGCGTGATAATGGGAATAAAGGAATACTTAAGCGCGTCCTTTTTCTTGTGTTCACGCCAAACGAACGCGCCGATTGAGACCAAGACACCGGACAAAAAGAGTGGGAAAAGCCAAACGGGCACTCCCGGAATCGCACTCACCAGTCGTTGGTTTGAGAACTCAACACAGAGAAAAAGTGCGCCCACCGCTCCCACGACAAGCGCATACAGGAGTGCGCGTTTCGCGACCGTACGACTATGCCTCGAGGTGAGAGAGGAGCGTGTTTCCATACGGTAAAAGTATACCATTTTTCAAATGGAACTATTTCCACACGCAAAACCGCCCCGACTCTGGTCGGGGCGGTTTTTTCTTGCTTCTTGTTTCTCGAATCTATTTAATCTCAATCCCCATTGAACGGGCGCTTCCGGAAAGTATGGCCATCGCCGATTCCACCGAGTTCGCGTTGAGGTCTTTGAGCTTTTTCTCGGCTATCTCACGGAGCTTCGCTTTCGTGATGGTGCCCGCCTTCTGTGCGGGGGTCTTGCCCGAGCCCTTGTCTTTACCCGCAGCCTTGAGGAGGAGATTGGTGGCCGGTGGAGCCTTGAAAATCATATCAAACGTGCGGTCTTCATAGATGGAAACGACCACTGGCACAAGCTCCCCTTTCATCGCCTGCGTACCAGCGTTGAAACGAGTGACGAACTCGCCAATGTTTACCTTGGCCTGACCGAGCGCGGGACCAATCGGCGGAGCCGGATTTGCGGCACCACCCATAATAGTTAATTTTAATTTTCTGACAGCCTTTTTAGCCATGGTCGTTTTATTTATCTAAATAACGTATTTTTTCTTAAACTCTACAAAACACAGACTACACAAAGGCCAAACAAAACACAAACTTATCAAATCACAAAAATGGAATCTTCTTTCTTCGTTTGTGTTTCCTGTCTTTCTGTCTTCCCCTTTGTGCTTTGTTTGGATTTTTGTGAACTGTGCTTTGTGCTCTTCGTTGAATTAGGTTTTCTTCACCTGAAGAAAATCTAATTCGACGGGTGTTTCGCGACCGAACATTGAGACGAGCACCTTAACCTTTCCGCGTTCCGCATCCACTTCCCCAACCTTGCCTTCAAGGTCTTTGAATGGACCGTCAACAATAACGACCGCATCATCAACGTCAAGCTCTATATTGTGCATTACCTTATCAGAACTCATGCGTTTGAACAAACCTTCTACCTCCGTCTTATCAAGAGGCACCGGAAAGACCCCTGAACCCACGAAACCCGTTACGCGTGGAGTGTTTCTCACCACATACCACGAATCGTCGGTTACCGTCATGTCCACGAGCACATACCCAGGGTAGATCTTTTCCTCTTCTTCAATACGCTTTCCCCCTTTTATCTTAATCTTCTTTTCGGTCGGAACCACCACGGCAAAAATCTTGTCCTCCATGCCGAGACTTTCAATGCGCTGTTTCAAATTGCGCGACACGGCATTCTCATACCCGGCGTAGGTATGAATGGCGTACCAATTTCGTCCTTCTTGTATTTTTTGTTTGGACATGGCTGATTTTCTTAACGAGCGTAGCGAGTTTTTGAAAATCGCCACCCTGTGCAGTATTCCGCCTTTGGCGGAATACATCCTGAAAGGATGTTACTGCACGGGGTTAAGCAAATTATGGTCGCTTCGCTTCTTAATTTCCTAAATAACCAATTTAAGTAACGTCGAAAACACATAATCAAAGAAGCCGAGGTACGCCGCCGTTCCAAGCGAAATGACAATAACCACCAACGTGTACAGAATAGCCTGCTTTCTCGTTGGCCACGTTACGTGCTTGAGCTCCGCCCGAGTCTCTTTGAAATAGGTAATGAGTCGTTGCATATAATTCATATTATTCTATCGACCCCAGTAGTAGAACCGAAGACGGTTCACTACAGGGTGATGAAAACTATGGTCGCTTCGCTTCCTAGTTTTCTATCAAAAAACCCCTCGCGGGGGTGCATACCGATATAGTACTACCATGGGCTGAAAAAGTCAAACAAAAAACGGCGGGGGCTTACGCTCCCGCCATGTGGTCAAATAGGATGACAAGAGTGTGTTTTTGCCATCAAGGATTACTCCTCGTCGTGGGTATGGAGCTACCCCACACTGTTTACCTACCGACACCTCTCCGTTAGATGTGAACGATTGAAAGTGAGCCGGAAAGTACCTAAAGTACCCCGAGTCACACAGTGTAATGCTTCCGAGCATTACCCGCTCACCATAGTAGAACAGGCCGTACAAAAGTCAAACCCCGTCCCGATGTACATCGGGGCGGGGTTGTTATTCAGTGATTCAGTTACCCGTTATCGGTTATTCAGTTCTGGACACCGCATCACGTGCGAGATGAAATAATTTTGGAATCCAAAATTATTTCACTTCATACGTAATCGTCACATTTGAGATAATCTTGTCCTCGCCGACCGGAATCGCGGGAGCAACCGTTGCATCTCCGCCACGTCCGTAGGCTTCCGCCATCATCGTCTTCGCGTACATGGGATAATAATTGCCGTTATCGTTGTAGCTGATGATGCGCACCAAATCCACTCCGAGTGACTTCGCGAGCTTATCCGCCTCACGGCGAGCCTCGGTGATAGCCTTGTCGCGAGCCTCCTTGGCGAGTTCGTCGCGTTTGTCAAAATCAAACGAAAGGCCCGAGATGTCGGTCGCTCCCTGCTCTCCAATACCGGCAAGGAGTTTACCCGCGTCCGCAAGTTTCCGCACCTTTACCGTAATCGATTCCGTAACGACATACGCGGCGAGCCTTTGCTTTCCGGTGGGATACGGGTACATCCCCGAGGTCATTACTTTCGTGTCAGTCTCATAGCGTGGGTAGATATTGTAGCCCGACGTGGTGATATCCTTTTCGGCAACACCGTTTGCTTTGAGATACGCGACAATCGCATTGATATTCTTGGCGGCTTCATTCTGCACTTCACTCACGATAAGCGACTCCTCGGTCACGCCAAAACTAAAGGTTGCGACGTCCGGAATACCGACAACCTCGCCTTTACCAGAGACCGAAATAACGCTTTGTCCCGAGGGGTACGAGCCGATAAAGCGAAAACCCTTCACTTCGGCGACAAACTTCGCCAGCAAAAAGAGCGAGAGGAGCGCGAGGGTAATAACGATACTTTTCTTAATTTTGTTGTCTTCAAACATGGCTGATTTTTAAGGAGTGGAGCGACTGTAAAAATCGCCACCCCGTAGTGAACCGACTGGAAGGAGGTTCTACTACCGGGGTCACCCGCTTTACGGTTATTGAATAATGACGACTACCATAGCTACTAACAGAGCCGTACCGACACCAACTATCTTACAATTGTTTTTTATAGGCTTCAACCACCCCAGCACCAGAGGACATACAGGCTCGCGCTCCCCATAGTAGAAGTTCGCAGACTCACTTCACTACGGGACAGGTCGCTTCAAACTAACGTTAGTTTTGTCCTACTGTGCCCCGTAGTCAGTCTTCTGTACTACTGGGGTTCGGACGCGCACTCGCCTTGGGATTGGTGCGGGGTTAGTATCCGCAACTACGAAATTAAGACTCGCATCTGAATTTCGTAGGCGGATACTAAGTTTTCAAAAAGTGACGCGACTGTCATTGGCCCCACACCTCCGGGAACGGGAGAAATCGCGGACACAATATCCTTCACATCATCAAAGTCCACGTCTCCGGCAATCGTTTTTCCCTGTATTTCTTCCTCAAGTTTTTCACCGGTTACCGCGGTAATACCGACATCAATAACCACCTGCCCTTCGCGCACATCATCACGTTGGATAAAGTGGGGTTTTCCCGCCGCTACCACCAAAATATCCGCGGACCTCGTGACTGCGGAAAGGTTCTGGGTCTGCTGGTGAGCGACCGTCACGGTCGCGTCGGCGTTGAGAAGCGCGAGCGCGGTTGGTTTACCCACGAGCGCAGACCTCCCCACCACTACCGCGTGTTTTCCCGAAATCGGAATCCGATAGTAGGAAAGGAGTGACATAATCCCTTTGGTGGTTGCCGGCGTAAAGCCACCCTTCCTATTTTCCCAGAGCATTTTCACGTTCACACTGCAGAGACCGTCTATGTCTTTGTCGGGACTGACCGCGTCAAGCACTCGTTCCTGCGACAGATGCTCGGAAATCGGTAGTTGCACGATAATGCCGTGTACCGAACTGTCGGCGTTCAGCTTTCCGATAACTCCGATAATTTCATCTTCCGCTACATCGGAAGAGAGCTTCATATGCAAAACCTCGGCGCCGATGCTCTCGCCGAACATTTTTTTCTGCCTGATGTAGGTCGAACTCTCTTCGTTCTCACCTATTTGAATAATGCAGAGTTTGGGCTTCGTGGAAAATGCTTCAATTTTTGATTGAAGCGTTTTCGCGATTTCGTCTCGTACCTTTTTTCCATCCAATAAAAGCATAGGCTCTAGAAAACTAGGCTCTAGGCTCTAGGAGAGCCGAAGAGAAGAATCTCTTCCTAGCGCCTAGTGCCTAAAACCTAACCCCTGTATTAGTTGAAGGTTGACTCCATCGCTCCCGCGGGAATTTTTTCCGGCCCTTTATTTCTATATCGCTTAATGAACTCTCTGATGCGCGTCTCGGGAAACTCCTTTTCGGTCAAATTAAACGCGTCCATTCGCTCCCATGCCAGTACGGCAATGTCGGTGGTATTGGCTTCCCGCGGACTAATGAGTATTTTTGAAAAGGCAAATTGTTTGAGCTCGTCCTTGGCTTCCTGTGAAATGCGCGGGTGATAGGTAATCCACACATCTCCATGCTCAAGATTGTGAAGCGCGTTCTCGTCAGGAATCGGTTCGGTGTAGAATTGCTTTTTCGCCGTGAGCGAATAATGCCATCCACTCGATGGCGGATTGGAATTATAAATCGGATGCTCCGACCCAACTTCAATATGCTCCCGGCTCTGGGCGGGGGAAAAAGTGCTGTAATCGGGACCGAGCGGAGTGGTACTCTTCACCGCGTAGAAAACCCCCGCTCCCGCGACCCCAATCGTGACTATACCGACGATACTCCAAGCTGTTTTTGACATAGCGTGTATCATAATAGCACAGTCGGTAAAAATCAAAAATGAAGCGGTTACCGCCAAGGTTAACCGCTGGGAACACGGACTTTTCCGCTCCACCCGAGTGTGCTAGAGTAGCACCCCATGAAAACCCTCTTACAACGCCGTTCAGTATACATCGGTCTCTCGGTCATTATGGTGCTTTTAGCACTCTATTTCATCACGCTACGAGGAAAACAGGGCGAAGCGGAAAAGGCAACGGTGACAGCGCAAAACCTTTCCGAAGAGGTGCGCGTTACCGGCATGGTAAAGTCGGCGCAAAAAGTATCCCTCTCGTTTGACCGTGCGGGCTCCATAATCTCCCTTCCCTACTCCGTGGGAACCGCCGTCCGGGCAGGCGCGATAATCGCCTCCCTGCAGAACGAGTCCGAACAAGCGGATGTAGAGGAACAGAAAGCACTCGTTGCTATTGAGGAAACCAAGCTTGCGAAAATCAATCAGGGTACCCGAAGTGAAGAGATACGGCTTAAGGAATCGGAAGCACGCAAAGCGGAAGTCGCTTTCCAGAATGCGCAGAGCAAAATAAACACGGTGCTCTCCGACGCCTATAACGCGATGGAAGAAGCGGTTGTCCGTTACGCCGACCCACTCTATTTAAACGACGACACGCTCACACCACGACTTTCCTACACCTCGGGTACGCAGGAAAGTTTTGACGCGGAACAGAAGCGCGTCAGTGCGGGAAACACTATTAAGCATCTGCGACAACTTCTTTTGGAGAAATCTCCTGATGCGTCAACCATTGAAAAAGCTCTTACCGATGTTCGCACAGTACAGGACCTCTTTCTCACTCTCGGGCTCACCCTCCGCGATAACGGCACCATTGACACAACGACACTCGCCGACTACCGCTCGCGCGTCAATTCCGCGCGAAGCGCGCTTACGACCGCCATCACTTCCCTCCAGACACAAATGAGTAGTCTGCGCGATACCTCTGCAGAGTTTGACCGTACCACTCGCGCACTGGAACTCGCGAAGGCTCCTGCTACCACAGAAACCGTACAGGAAGCCGAGCAGGAAGTACTTCAGGCACGAGCCAAACTGCGAAGTGTCGTAGCTTCGCTGGAAAAAACACGCATTCGTGCGCCGTTTAATGGCAAGATTGCGTCAAAGAGCGCCGAGATAGGCGAAACGGTTGCAAGCGGAAAAGTTGTTATGGAACTTCTGGGCACCGAAGGGTTCGTCATTGAAGCGAGTGTTTCGGAATCGGATATCACCAAAATTACAGAGGATGACAAGGCCGAGGTGACTTTGGACGCCTACGGGGACAGCCGTACCTTTCTCGCGCGAGTCACTTCCATTGAACCCGCGTCTACCGAGATAGATGGTGTCTCTACCTACAAGACCACCTTCGCCCTGGACGACACCGCGACAAACATCCGCTCCGGTATGACCGCAAACGTCACGATAAAGCGCGTACTCAAGGAAAATGCGCTCACCCTCCCTTCTCGTGCCATCATCACCGAGAAAGGCGCGTCCTCGGTGCTCAAAGTATCGTCACAAGGACCTGCTGAAAAGACAACGGTTACCCTCGGGGTCCGCAATGGCTCGGGTGATGTGGAAATTCTCTCCGGCCTCTCCTCCGGCGACACCGTGTTTATCCCCTCCGCGAAATAACACGGTACATTCCTCCACTTCCAACCATTCCACCCACTTCCCCTCTCCAACCGCTACTCTTTACCCAAGTAAAGGGTAGCGGTTAGTGTTTGCAACAAAAAGCCCCGTGTCTAAGACGCGGGGCTGTGTAATCCTCGGGCTTCCTTTCACGGAAAGCCTGGGGTCGGTATAAAGATATTCCTATAGAGGAATAATCTTTGCGGTTGTGTTTCCTTTTTTCTCAAACACTGCGAGTATCACGGGCGAGAAACACGTAGGGGCACCTGTGTGGCAGACACCAGCTCCTGGATTTTTCTGGCTCACGTAATAGATAAGCGTATCTCCGTCACAATCGAGGTGTATTTCATGCACCTGCAGAATATTTCCACTTTTCTCCTCTCCTTTCTTCCAACGTTTTTTACGTGAACGCGACCAGAATACCACTTCGTGAGAGTGAAATGTCTCCCAGAACTCCTGTTCCCGCGTGAATGCGAGCATAAGCACTTGCTTTGTGACGTAATCAACTATGATTACAGGAACGAGCCCTTTAGAGAAGTCGGGTAGGCGTATAAGCATACCTGCAGTAATCTTCCCCTTGGGTGTTGGTTTTGACTTTTTTCTTTTATATTTAGCTTTTTTCTTCATAACTATCTTTTTGTTTTGTTGTGTACTACCAACTCTGTATGACTTTGGAAATCGGCATCTCAACCAAGTCCTCCGCTCCGTTTTGAAGGAGTCGTGGAGCGAGTGTGCTTAGTTCCGATTTTCTCACTACGGCGCCAACGGAGAAGTAGTTCCGGTCAGAGAGTTTCGCGACCGTAGGCTTCTTCATCGCTGGGAGTTGCCGTAGTACCCAGGTTTTTTTCTTGGCGGAAACGTTCATGAGCACAAAAACCGAATTCCGTGCGTCAATCGTCCCCACAAGAGTGTGCTTGAGGAGCGTCAACGCTTCACGCTTAGTCTCCCATGCTCGCCGGTTGGCGATGAGCGCGGTACATGACTCAAACAGCACCGCGACGACTTTCTTGTGATTCACCCGCAGGCTTTTCCCGGAGTCGCTTACGCAAACCCCGAACGGGTAATCCCTCGGAATGTGTGCTTCGGTTCCCCCGTACGAGAAGTCTACCGCAACCGAAGTACCCGCTTTTTCGAATGCGCTCCGAGTGATGTTTGGATACTCGCTTAAAATGCGAGTATTGTTCGGTATTGACTCCAGAGACGTACAGCTGGCATCATCTGCCGAAAGAAGGACTATCTTTGTCCTTCCCGTGCTGGTGCCTCGCCCGTAGAGAAGCTCAGCGAGGATGACGACATCCGCCCCGGACTCTGCGACACAATCGGTGCCACAGATGCCAAAGTCATAGCTCCCTTTCTCTACAAGTCTTGGCGCGTGTTGCGGTCGTGCGAAGGTAACCTCCGACACGAGCGGGCTTTCCACAAGTGCGTCGTGCTGACGCGGACTGCGTAGTATCGGCATATAGGCGTCTTCAAAGAGTTTGACGGTGCCTTCTTCAAGGCTTCCATTCGGGAGCACACCAGACAGTGTTCCCATCGCTTCTTCATAACTTCCTTTCATATTCATCCTTCCTTTCTTCTTTTTCTGTTTGGTATTCAGTTGTCAATGTACCATTGTACAAAGAACAATTTCTCGTTCATCCGCGAAGCGGTAACGAAAAACGGGCTCTTTTTCAAGAGCCCGTCTGTGTGCACCGTATTCGTATGCGCCATTCGTTAAGCGTATCTACGACAAACACAGACCGACTCTTGAGTTTCGGCTCCGTGATGGTGAACGGTATAAAATTGTGATTGTGTGTTTTTCATTTGTTTGTCATTCCCGCGGATGCGGGAATCTAGTCTTTAACAAAAGTCTCTTCTGGATCCCCGCATCCGCGAGGATGACAGAACCTTGAACGTCTACTACTTTCGGCGACTACTTTCGGCGACTAATGGCGAGCTGATAGCCCCCTTTACCGTGCTTGTACCACTGCTTTACCCGTGCAATGGTTCGTGAGGAGAGGCCGGTTTCCTCCTCTATGACGTCATAGTGAATACTCTTGGCAATGGAACGGGCCGCGCGAAACCGCTTGGCGAACTCCACAAGCTCCGACTCGGTGAGGAGGTCGCGTAAAAACGCCTTCATTTCCCCGCTTGTCTGCATAGCAAGAAATGCGCCGACCAGTGCCTCGGCATCGCCGTCCTTGAGCCTCCGCTTATTCTGTTTTCTGGGCTTATTAAGCATATACGATGTGGAATCATCCTAGGGCTACTCTTTACCCAAGTAAAGAGTAACAAATAGCCCTTTCGGTGTCAATAGCTACACTTTACTTAAGTAAAGTGTAGCTATTGGAGGGTCAGTGTCAATTAAAACTCTTTGGTTTCGCCGTCGGTGAAAACGGTGAAGGAGATACCCTCGGGTGGGAGAAATTTCTCATACGGCACAATAAATGCCTTGCTGTGAGCGAGAAGTGCGTCATGGACCGGAAAGACCACTTTGGGTTTTAACCTCTTTGCATACTCCATTGCTTCGGATGTCTTCATCCATGGTCCCACCACAGGAAGTGCAAGAATTTCAATCGGTTTTTTAGGGTCGTAAAGCGCGTCTCCTGGATAGAAAAAGCGGTTCGCAATAAAGTATCCCGTGTTCACCACTTGACCCCACTCCTCGTAGATAACTCCGTGCTTTTGGCCAAAGCCTTCAAGTAACACCCCCGCAACCGTTTTGTGTTGCGTATCCTCAAGCAATACATACGAAATCCCCTCTTGTTCAAGAAGCTTCCCTACTCCGCGATTCGTAACCACCTTAGCCTTGGGATTGTTTTGCAAAACCGCCTTCAGTGAATCAATATGCAAATGGTCCTGATGCTCGTGCGTAATGAGCACGACATCAATATCCGTAACCTCATTCTGCGTGACAGAAAACATCCCAGGGTCGGTCAAAATCCGGACTCCGTTAACCTCAACGAGCAAACAGCAATGTCCGAATTTGGTAATTTTCATGATGTTCTTTGGCTTACTTGTGTCTGATTTTTCGGGATTGTGAACCTTGGTTAACGACACGCGAGGAGTGTGTCGCCTTGGCTCTAATGCCTACCTGTGAATCATATCCTGAAATGCTGGCGGAAAAAGCAGTGGTATTCTTGACGACTCTTGGTCGGTACCCCACATCAGCCGTGAGTGCCTTTAGTGGGTTGGTATATCTAATTTCTCCGAGTGGCGTTTGTATGGCCTTATCTAAACCTTGTCTGCCCGAATGAATCACCCTCTCGGTCGTTCGGTTAGCCTGAAGCCTATCCGCTCCCTGTGCCTCACTCATCTCGGACATGCCGATGCCCGCTATTGCGGCCGCAAGAGCAGTTCCCGTCTTAATTTTTTCGGTAAACTTGGAAAAACCTGACTTTTCCTTTTTAGGCTCCGCCTTTTTCTCTTCGGGAACCTGTTCAAACGACGGCATACGTTCCATACCCATATGAGTAAAATGAGTGAATAATTCTTACTTATAGTGTAAGCCCCTTTAAGAAAACTTTAAACTCCTCCTTGGCTTCGGAGTGGAGCAGGCCGAACCGCACGGTTGCCTTGAGAAAGCCGACTTTGGAACCGCAGTCCAGCCATTCGCCTTCCAGCTGTGCCCCAAAAATATTTCCCGAACGAGCCACAACATCAAGCGCGTGCGCGAGACGGAGTTCTTCGCCATCCGCTGCCTTTACCTTTTTAAGAGCGGACATTACTTCGGGGGTGATGATGTACTTCCCGACGAGTGCGAGGTTTGAGGGTGCCGTTTTGAGTGACGGTTTCTCCACGATTTCTCGTATTTTGTGTATATTCCCTTCTACGTGGTCGGCACGCACAATACCTTTTGAAGATACAACTTCAGGCGGTACCTCGGCGAGAGCGACGATTGAGGTGCCGTATTTTTCATACGCGGTAATGAGTTGCCGGAGCGCGGGCGTCTTTCCCAAGATAAGGTCGTCGCCGAAGAGCACCGCGACTGCCTCGTTCTCCATCAAATGCGCCGCGGTGAGAAGCGCGTCTCCGTCTCCCTTGGGATACTTCTGGCGGATATAGGCGAAACGGGCGAGGTTTGCGATATCGCGCACCAGTTTTGCGGATTCGGGTTTCCCTTTTTCTTCAAGAGTGCGTTCAAGACCGGGAGCCACGTCAAAATGGTCTTCAATGCTACGCTTCTCCCTTCCGGTCACGAAGATAATATCGGTAATACCCGACGCCACCGCCTCCTCCACGAGATACTGCACCGTGGGTTTATCCACGATGGGGAGCATTTCCTTCGGTTGTGCCTTGGTCGCGGGCAAGAAGCGGGTCCCGAGTCCCGCCACCGGGATAATTGCTTTGGTAATTTTTTGAATCATACCTCAATACTACTACGAATAATTTCCTTGGTCTGTTCGGGACCGGTTACCGAAACCGTGGTTACGCCCGTCGCGATGACGGGGTGGTCGTTCCCCCCGGGACCGAGGTCATCACCAAAAAAAACCATCTGTTTTCGGGGAATGTTCAGGTACTTTTCCATCTGCATAATCCCATACGCCTTGTCTATTCCCTTTCGCGTCACGTCAATGGAGCTTGTACCACCGGTGCGAATCTCAAACTCGGGAATGAGTTTCTCCAGAACCGCTATCATCGCGAGGCGTTTTTTTCGGTCGGGGTCCCACGCGGATTTCAGCGGGAGCGGTGCTGAAGACCCGTACGCCCCGAAGGTAATCTGCGTACCGCGGTCTTCAATGAGTTCGCCATACACGGGTTCGGGTACTTTGAAACCAACGGTAATGAACATCTGTTCAAATGCCTTCAAAATTCGGGTGCGCTCGTCCCGCGAAAGCATCTCGGCATACACATTCTGCCACCCGTTGTTGTGATAGCGGTAAAAAGCCGTACCACAGGTGGAAAAGAGCGATAAATGTTCCAAGTTCCCCGTGGTGAGCTTTGGCACAAACTGTTTTTGAAACTGGGCAAACGAACCACCCGAAATAATCGCGACCTTCGTGCTCCTCAGCAACTGACGAAGGAGCTCGGCCATTTCATCATCAATGGGCTGTTTGCTCTCCGCAAGCGTTTTATCCAAATCAAACACAAACAGTTTTTTATCGGCGTATTTTTTCATACTCTGTTTGCTATAGAACGGTTTTTCCGCACGGCATGTTATGTGGTCATCGGAGGGAGTTTCTCCAGAAAACGTTTGATGCGGAACGTCGACTCCCGCGTCAGAAATTCCTCTTTGGAAATCCACTCAAACTCGGAGTGTTCAAAACTAAGGGTTACCTTCGTACCCGAGGGAACTTTCGCGAAGTAGCCCACGGCCACCCAATACTCTCCTCGTGGATTGACCCAGGCCAAACAATCAAGAAGCGAGAGAGTCTCCACGTTAAATCCCACTTCCTCGCGTATTTCACGTTTGATACTGTTGAGAAGGTCTTCTCCAAACTCCACTTCCCCGCCGGGCAAGTCCCAGGTAAGCGGTCTCGACGGGTCGGTGTTTGAACGGCGAAGCGCGAGGATGTTTCCGTCTTCGCGAATAAGTATTGCCTTTTGAGCTATGTTTGTTGGGCTAGACATACCGCTATGTTATAGAACACTGGCCACTCCCGCAACCAGCAAGATGCCGAGAAAGTTCATCACAAACGCGACAGGAAGCAGTACGGCAAGACGCGTGCGCGAAAGACCGAGGAGTGAAAGTCCAAATTCATCGGGAAGCGGAGAGGCAATGATGAGTGCGCCGAGTAGCGGAGCGAGCCATTTCCAGAAACCGAGGTGAAAGGAATTCAGAAAATGGCGAACCGCGCGTTTGGGGAACAGTGCCTTAATATCGTCCGCGAGTCGGTCTCGGATGAAAAGAAACAGTATGAGGTCTCCGCACATCGCGCCGAGGGCGCCAAAGAGCGCGACCGTCCACGGCGAGATGTTTTGCGAAAGCTCCGCGAGGAAGATAACGGCAGGCGCAAGCGTAAAAGCAGAAGTGAAAAAAATCCCGACCACAAAACTTTCAAATACCATCCCGGTATCGGTAGACGCGAGAAAATCAGAGAGGGCTCCCGATGAAATCAGGAACCATGCGATAAGCACGCTCACCCCAACGCTCATAAGGTCTTCTTTTAAATTCTTTCTTGCATGCGCGCGCGAGAGCATACCGTTAAGTATACCCCCACACCAACTTTGGTGTAAAAGTTGGTGTGGGGGTATACCCTCATACCAACGTTGGTGTAAAAGTTAGTGCGAGAGATTACACTTGCATCAAAATCACCGCTAGGATGCCGAGTCCTATGCCAAATTTATTAAGCAAGGAAAGATTTTCGTGGAAAAACAAGACCCCGACCAAGATGACGGCAATGAGATTCAGCACCGTAAAGATTGAAATCGCTTTGGATAGATATTCGTAGCGAAGCGAAAAAGCCCAGATAACGGTACCGACGGTGTAGAGTCCGACCCCGAGCCACAACCACATCTGCTTGTTTGCGAGATGGGCGTATTTAAATGAAATATCGGCGACCGCTTCAAAGACGACGGCGAGGAGTATGAGAACGAGAAAATAGGGATTATTCACGTCAAAAGTATATCACGCGTAGAATAGCTAGAGATTTCCGAGAGAACTATAGGTGTCCAGAAATGAAGGTACCGCAAAGACGAGGCCGATAAGCGGTAAGACAAATGCGACCACCGAGACGATGAGCACGGCGAGAAAATATTTCCGCGTCTTCTCCGTAGAAACATAGATAGCATCTACCTTCTGCTCCAGCGTAGCTAACTTTTGCGCGAGTTCTTGTTCGTTCATAAAGATATCGTACACTATTTCAAAGCGGTAAACCACGAGCGAAGCTTTCGGACGAGGTCATCCAAATCCGCATAGTCGAGATACTCTCCCTTCAAATAGCGCAGCCCCGAAGATGATTTCGCCCCCTCCTTTCGGACAAAGAGAATGGGGATATTCATCGTATCCGCCCAACCGAACTCGATTCCCTGCCCCGTGGATGGATAGGAGACTTCGCCGATGACAGCGCCGGCGTCTTTCAAGAACTCCTTGGTGGATTTGTTCTGTTCGTGCCACACATGCGGAAAGACAAGCTCGTGTCCTGTTCCCTCCACCGCTTTTTTGAGCGGTTCATAGAACTCCTTTTCGTAATCAAAACTACTCGCGTGTGTGATTATGATTTTCATTTTGGGCGACTAGAGAGAATCGAACTCTCGAATTTTGCTCCACAAGCAAATGTTTTTCCACTAAACTATAGTCGCCATCCTTACGTTCTTAAGATACGGGCTAAACGTAATTTCTCTACACTATCATAATGCACTAGGTGATGACAATTTCTACAGAGCCACGCGAGATTATTGACGAAATTATTAGACCTATTCTCATCTATATGATGCACGACAATTATTCTTTCATCTTTCTCACAACACAGAAGACATATGGGATCTTTACCACTACCTAGCATAATTTTTCTGTACTGCACATTCCACCCACCCTTCCACAGCTTATGCCTTGTGCCTGTATACTGTTGATTTCTCCACACTGTCTGGCAGGACTTGGAACAAAAGAATTTTCTGCTTTTAGAGTGGGCGAGTTGCTTAAGCCCTCGGTATATTTGAGCCTGGCATATTTCACAGTTTACGATCTTTCCTTTCTGTACTGAAGCGTAGTAACACGAGCGTGAACAAAAAAGACCATAGCCCTTCCTTAGGTAAAAAAGCTTTGTATGAAAGCTTCTTCCGCACTGTCTGCAGTTCACTTCAGGCATACTCTTTTTTATGAATCGTATAAAGTATGTTCTCTCTTTCCTGATAGTGGTGGACCAAAAAATGACAGTTGTGACACAACCACGTCAAGTTGTTTAGCCTGTTGTTCTCTCGATTTTTATCCAGATGGTGAACAAGTAAAATGCGTTTATCATTTTTCTCGCATAACCGACAAAAAGCCTTTACCCCACTCCTTAAAACATGCCTTTTGTAGGAAAACTCACCAGTCTTCCAGTTACCACTTTTTTCCTGAATGAAATAACTATTGTGCCAGATAAGGCTACACTTCTTTGAGCAAAATAATTTGCCACTTTGCGAGCCCTTTATGCTTTTGAGCGATTTGTAGACTTCCTTTGAACAGATTGCACACGTTATTTGTTTTCCTTTTCTTCGGGATAAACTACTGCAAACTCTCGAGCAGTACTTACCGTATCCTAATTTTAACCAGTTAGGCTTGGTATAGAACTCTTTTTTACACAAGCGACAGGCAACATGTGGCATCGGTACAGAATACAACGGGTGACTGCAAAAGTAAAGACGATAGACTGTGGATAACAAACGAATGTGCCTAATCACCCCTTGAAGCATGTGCTATCCTAGAGAGCATGATAAAGATAGAAGCCTCATGGAAAGTGGCACTTGAAGAAGAATTCGGGAAGCCATACTTTAAGGAACTGTCCAAGTTTGTGCGGAGCGAGTATCTTTCCGCACAGGTGTTCCCTCCCCCGAAGTTTATCTTCCACGCATTTGAGCTCTGTCCATTCGATAAGGTAAAGGTGGTGATACTCGGACAGGACCCGTACCACGGCGACGGACAAGCGCACGGACTTTCATTTTCCGTACCCGAGAAGGTCGGTATACCCCCCTCGCTTAAAAATATCTACAAGGAAATCGTAAGTGACGTAGGAGGAGCACTGCCAGCCCATGGGAACTTGGAACACTTGGCCAAGCAGGGTGTTCTACTTCTTAATGCAACGCTCACCGTGCGAGCGCACACGGCCGGCTCGCATCAGGAGAAAGGGTGGGAGCAGTTTACGGACGCGGTCATACAGACCTTGTCCGACAAAAAAGAGCATTTGGTATTTTTGCTGTGGGGCAACTACGCCAAAAAGAAAAGTGAGCTTATTGATTTTGAGAAACATCTCGTTCTTGAATCGGCACATCCTTCCCCATTTTCGGCCTACAATGGCTTTTTCGGAAATAAACATTTCAGCCAAACGAATAGGTATCTTGAAAAGCAGGGTGTAGCGCCGATTAAATGGATTTAAACCAAACAAAAAACATGATGTATAGACATCATGTTTTTTGTTTACTGGTGTCTCTATTGTACCAAACTCGCACCTATTTCCAAAACAAAGTGAGGTAATGACTTCGCACGCTCGGCGTGCGTGGTGAAGCAAAACTGAATCGTCCGCTCGGAGAATGCCCCACGCACTGGCGAGTACGCCAGCAACCCCGAAAGAAAAAACACTCCTTGCATTTCTGATTTTGCGCGCGCCCGATTTTTTCTGAAAAAGGAAAGGGTGTTTTTCTTTCGGGGTTCTGCCCTCCAAGTATTCGGGCAG
>JAUSFR010000084.1 GCA_030649775.1 bacterium
CCGACGCCCTTTCGGGGTCGGGATCCCGACTTTACGTCGGGACCGTTTCAGCTCCACATTACTATGGAGACATTCCACTTTCATGGAATCTCTATCCTTTCGGAATCGGGCGTTGCTGTTCGCACCTCACGCCTTGCGACGGACGGGTGTTACCCGCTACCATTCTCTCCGATTTGCATCGGAGCAGTGTTCGGACTTTCCTCTCCGGCTTTGTGAGCCGAAGCGATTATCCGGTATACGCCAAAGAGTAGCATACCGAAAAAAGAAGGATTTGACAAGATAAAGTCTTCTCCAATACACAAGTACACCCAAATAGCACCCCGTTCTAGCACACAAAGGAGCCAAAGGCTCCTTTGTACGGGGCAAATCGTATCATGTCCACATGTTGTGTATGGATATGGACGACAGCCACTTAGAGAGTGTGGCACAGCTCGCCGAACTGGTAAAGTTCGGGAAATGTGTCCAGTTTAACAGTAAGGAGAAGCAGAAAACGTACGAGTGGGTCGGTCGAGCCCTCGGAAAGTTCCGGTATGCCTCGGAGTCGAAGAAGCATCGGAGCATCATCAAGCAATACCTCATCGTCATGACGGGATACTCGGAGGGGAACATTGACAAGTTGATCAAACGGAAAAGGAAGACAGGCAGGGTTTCCCTCATGGAGCGCACCCAGCACACGTTCCCGAAGAAGTATACGGTAGAAGATATCGGACTTCTCGCGGAAACAATGGAAGCGCTTGGATACCCAAACGGCAAGGCGGCGAAGCACATGTTCCATGATATGTTCCATCGGTACACAGATAGTCGGTTCAAACGCTTGGCAAACATCTCTGTTTCGCACCTGTATAACCTCAAGAGAACGAATCTCTACAAGAGCAAGACGCTCGACTACACGAAAACACGTCCTACCACCGTTGCCATCGGCGTGCGACGAAAGCCCTGTCCAGACGGAAAACCAGGCTTTTTGCGGGTAGATTCGGTACATCAGGGAGATTTGGACAAGGAAAAGGGGGTCTATCACATCAATCTCGTAGATGAGGTGACACAATGGGAGATTGTCGGTTGCGTGGAAGGAATCAGTGAGCAGTTTCTCTCGCCACTGCTTGAAGCGCTCCTTGCGGAGTTTCCTTTCCGCATCGTGAACTTCCATTCCGACAATGGCAGCGAGTATATCAACAAGATCGTGGCAAAACTTCTGAACACACTACTCGTGTCGCAAACCAAGTCACGGTCGCGCAGGACCAATGACAACGCACTCGTGGAGGGAAAGAATGCTGCTGTGGTGCGTAAGTTCATGGGGTACCAGCACATACCCAAAAAGCATGCGGAAACGATCAATTGCTTTTACAGGGACTTTCTGAACCCCTTCATCAACTACCACCGGCACTGCGCGTTTGCCACGGAGGAGATGGACAGACGAGGCAAGAGCAGAAAAAAGTACGACATCTACCTCACTCCATGCCAAAAACTTCTCTTTATCTTGAACGTAGAGGTCTACTTGAAACCAGGCACGACCCGCAAAACGCTGGAAGATGAAATGTGGAGGCAGTCGCACCTCAAAGCAGCGCAGGAAATGCAGAAAGAAAAGTCGAAATTATTCAAAAAGATGTGATATGATTTCGGTGTACTTTACCGATTGGAAAATACTGATAACTATTCTACGGTGAAGACCGAACCAATCCCGATGCCGTTCCTACTCGCCGCCCCTCCGTGTAACTCAAGTACATATAAAGCCCGAGTTTTGGGAAGAAAAATCTCCGGATAGGTTTCGGGTGTCGCGTTTTCCCTAATATCCACGACAATAAAACGATTCGCCTCTTCCGTATTGAGCCAGAGGATATCCAAGGGAAAACGCATTTCTTTCATCCACATTCCCTGAAAGTCCTGTTTCGGAAATTCAAAAAGCATTCCTTCATTTTCTTTCAACGATTCGCGTCCACTAAGACCTCGCGCCCGCTTCGCGTCCGAGGTAGCTACCGAAAGAAAGAGTTCTTACCCGTTTTCCATCCGGAATATCATACCGGGGCTCTGTACCGTACCCGTATGTTTCAATATCGCCAAAAATGCTCCAAGAAAGATGAGGAGGAACAAAATAGCGACAATACGAATCTTAATTCCCATCGTTAAAGTATATCTGTAAATTTGTTTAGATAAAAGCCGAAAAAGAAAAGCGCCGGAACCCTCCGGCGCGCACCACGACCCGACCTTAATCAAAGCGGGCGTTGATTTTTCGGCTTCTCGGCTTTAGGTTCGGCCCGTTCCCGCTTTGCCTGAAGCAAATCAAGAGCGGATATGAACCCTTCCTTCTCACGCGAGGCGGAATCCCCTCGCCCGTCGCCACCCGCAGCATGCAGGTTGTCCAACCACAGTTTTCTTCCAGAACTCTTTTTCGCTCCCATAACCGCCGCTAGCATAACACGGTCTCTTAAAATAAGTGGCTGTGGATTACTTCAGAAATGGGACCCGTGACGGGCACCGTCCAACACGCCGCGTGTTGGACGGTGCCCGTCATACAAGAAGAGATGCATCTGAATTATCTAACTCGCGGATGTAAGACCAAAAATATCCACAGGCGAAGAGGAAGAAGGACGAGCCAAAACCACCCAATCCAAACCCATACCGGTAAACCGAGTAACATTACGTTAAAGAAGGACGAGAGCGGGGCTTCAAGATACACCCATTCGCGAGCGACGGTATTCGGGAGTTCGTGTGACAACAGCGCCAAAAGCACCGTGGAAAGGATGACGAGCGAATAGTGCCCCAAATGGCGGATATGGAAATGTAGTTTAATCAGTGCCACACCAAGCCACAAGATAACGAGAGTGGTAGTTATCGGCAGAGCCACTTCAAATCCTAACCGGAGCGCGCCGGTTACGATGACTCCTGTTACCACAAGAAACAACACCTGTTCAAACACGTCAAAAAATCCGTGCCATTTCGTCATCGGACGCTCACGAAACGAGAGCGGCTCGCCGAGATATCCGCCAAGAAAATATAGCAACTCCAGCACGGCAAGTCCGGCAAAGGGGTACAACACGAGCCAGACCCATAGCATTCCCGCGCCACGGTAGAGTGGGTAAAACCACAGATGGTTATTCACGCCAAACTGGTCCGCAACATACGAAATCCCCGCGAGCGCCAGATACAGAATGAGGAATAGCCACACTTTTTTATGTATAAGCCAGACTGAACTCTTATACGTATAGTTGAGCAACCCGAACGCGAGCCAAAAGAAAAGTACGAACCCGCCGTACCAGAATGAAAACCCTTTGAGTCCCGCGAACGCGAACGCAAGCCATAAGACGTTCGCGATGAGTATCGTGATGCGGGTATACAAGAATCGCTGTTCTCTGGTGAGTTTCATTTTCTTCTTCCCCTCCCCTCTTTAGAGGGGAGGTTGGGTGGGGTATCCCGCTCGTACTTTCGTAAAAGTTCGGAGTATGTATTATACAACAATAAGCTCCTTCGGTACCGCGCTCGTCAGATTCACATTTCCATTTTTTGTCAGGACCAGTGCATCTTCTATCCGAACTCCCCCGACATTCGGAATATACACACCCGGCTCGCAGGTGATGACCGATCCAGCAGGGAGAGCGTCTTCTCTTCCTCTGCCCCTCTTCAGAGGGGAAGTCCCTCGGGCTTCCGAGGGAAAGGGGTGGGGCGAAGGGGTGGGCGACACGTGTGGTAACTCGTGCACCTCTATCCCAATCCCGTGCCCAGTGCTATGTGTAAAGTATGTCCCGAATCCTTTCTTTTTCAAATAGTTCCGGCAAGTTGCGTCAATCTCCGCTCCAGTCATACCCGCTTTCGCTTTTTGACACCCGAGCTCTTGCGCTTCTCGGACCGCTTCATATATTTCTTTGAGTCGAGGCGATATCTTCCCCACGGCAAACGTCCTCGTCATATCGGACACATATCCTTTGTAACGCGCCCCAAAATCAATCGTCACCAGTTCCCCACTTTTAATTTTCTTGTCGCTGGCCTTTGCGTGAGGAAACGCGCCATTCTTCCCCGATGCGACAATGGTCGGAAACGCAATCCCCTCCGCGCCTTCATCTATCATCAAATCTTCCAGCCGTTTTGCGATTTCTTTTTCCGTCATTCCTTCGTGTATTTCAGGAAGTAGCCGTGTAAAGGCACGGCAAGCAATCTCCGCGGCTTTTTTAAGCAGTTGTATCTCCTCTTTTTCCTTCACCACCCTAAGCGCCTGTAAGATATGTTTTCGTGAAATTAGCTCAATTGATGAGAGGGGTGTATCCCCCTTAGAAAAGGGGGCTGCCTTGGGGGGTTGTGACAACCCTCCTCCGACGTCGCATCGGAGTGCTCCCTTTGTTAAGGGAGATCCGGCGACGGGGGTTGTGTTTTCTAGAATCTGCTCCACCTCCTCCACCACACTATGCGACGTCACGCTCCCGTCAAAAAGTATTTTGCTGACTTTATTTTCAGCGATAATTTCGGCCAGAATCTTAAGTGTCGGCTTTTTCGCCGACGAAATAAAAACCGTACACCCTTTTGTCTCCTCCTTCGACTGTGCTGTATATCGCCCATCGGTTATGAGATAGCTTCTTATTCCTCCTTTCCTAAAGGAGGTGGCCGTCGTCGGCCGGAGGATTTTTTCCTTGATGATGAGTAACACCGACGAACTCCCCGTAAATCCCGTGAGCCACCTTGTCACCGGCTGTCCGCTTCCCTCGCTGTTCCACACCAAAAGCGCGTCAGCTTTTTCACGGCGAAGCGCCTTTTCCACTTTTTCCAGACGGGAGGTCATAGCGAGGTCCCCGCTTTTTCCATTTCTTCTTTTAATTTCACCGAAATATCTTTGCGAAGCAGAAGCCCTTCGTGCCACGCAGTGGCGCCGAAAAAAGTGAGTCCGAGCAAACGGGAAAGGAACGTCTGAAATGTTTTCTCTTCGGTCATACATATGTTTCCGTCTTCCTCAAGGTCTATCATATTCAGAAACGCAAAGTCCGCGTTCTTCGCTTTCTGTATTTTCCGAAGTTCCTCAAGAATCTCCTGTTCGCGTTCCTTTGCGAGCTTCTTCGCGCCGATTATTTCAAGTTGAGCGATGACTACCGTCTTCCCACCGAAAGTAGACCAACAAAAGTCGCTCCAGAGACCTTCAGAAAGCCGCTCACCCGAAAGGTCGGATTTCGCCACAAACATTTCATGAATAAAGTGCACGTCCAAACCCGATTGCTTGCCTAGCCAAGCGAACGTATCCGTATCGCGCTTTGTGGTCCGGCTACTCTTGAAATTGAGCGTATTTGAAGCGATTGCGCCATAGAGAAGTATCGCCGAAGGTTTTGTTATCGGCGTACCCGACTCTATAAACCGCTCCGCGACAAGTGTCGCCGCGGCGCCAACTTTTTCTATCTGCACCTTTGCGTTTGGAAATTGCTCCGCCTGATGCACGTCACGATGGTCAATGATTTCTGTAACACGCTCCGGCACAATACTTCCCTCAAACATTGAGAGATTGCTGGTGTCTACGAGAACAATACGTTCGTACCCGTGCGCGTCGGCGAGCGAAAGCGGACGTGGCGCTCCCGACCGCTCCAGCACAAACGCCGCTTCGCTGTGGAGCCCGCCGATAATCCCCGCAACCGCTTCTATACCGTTCTTGTTCATAAATTCCGCGTACGCAATGGCGCACGCCGTCCCGTCAAGGTCGGGGGTGATATATGACGTTACGAGTATCGGTTTCATATTTTCTTTCTCTTCCCTCTCCCCCTTTCCAAGGGGGAGATTGAGAGGGGGTGGGATATAAGACGGTTTTGTGAATGATTTCTAAAACACTATTTCATCCTCCTTCCGCCACGCGGGGTCAACGATGCACAGAAATTTCAAATCACCGGCGCCGATATTTTTAATATATTGCTTCGCGTCTGGAGGAATGACAATCGCCTGTCCCGCGTACACATTCGCCACTTCGTCACCAATATGCATCTCGCCTTCTCCTTCCAGAATGTAATACACTTCCGAGGTTTTGAGCGCGTGCGGAGTTGAACTTTCCCCCGCCTTCACTGTCGCGTGAGCCAAGCTGTAGCGAAATCCCGCATCCGACATTTTATCGGGATGCAAAAACTCGCGGAGAATCGTCTTATCTCCCGCTAAAAATTCTTCACAATCTTTGAGGTCTTTGATTAACATATTTAACGCAGAAAAATCTTGTAATCAAACACCTCTTTATCTT
>JAUSFR010000085.1 GCA_030649775.1 bacterium
AAGAGAGGAAGATTTACTCATAGCATATGGTTTGCAATCCTTTTCGTCTAAAGCACAAAACACAGTATCCAAAAATCCAAACAAAACACAATCAGTCAAAACATAAACGAAGATAGGTTTGAGTGGTTTGGGTAGTTTTGTGTTTTGTTTGGTCTTTGTGCAGTTTGTGTTTTGTGTAATTTACTCAACGATGACTGTCCCAGTCATGTTGGAGTTGAGGTGGTCATGGTAACTCCACGAACCCACTTTCGTAAAGGTAAACTTAAATTCATTTTTTCCTCGCTGGTCCGTCTTGTATTGGTCAAACTCGGGGTAGATGAGGTGAGTCGGGTGGTCATTGGACGCGACCGAAGCCGATTTTCCCGTCTTGTTCTCAAATACCACGGTTTCTCCTTTCTTTACGGTAATGGTCTTCGGAGCGAAACCCGTGGACGTATAGTTCACTTTTGCCTCTTTCTTTGATTCTCCCGACACCACCATTTCCGGAACGGAAGAACCCGGTACCGGCATCGTGGCGTTCACTTCTTTGTCGTCGCCTCCCTCGTTGTCCTTGACGGCAGTAATATCTCCGCAGGCGATATAGTTTTTGAGGTCGGTTGCCGATTTGTGCACATTGATGGCGAGCGGGAGCTCGGAGAGCAACTGTTCAATCGTAAGGTTCGGAATATCGGTTTGTGAGGCACCTTTGTCTACACTGGTGAGCGGATATTTAACCGCGCCAGGGGTGGGGCAGGAACCGAGGTGAATATGGGCGGGCTGTGAGACCCCCGATGGTTTTCCCGCCAGATTAACGATGATTCGTACGGTACTCGTACCTGTGGCGACAATCACGGCTTGGCCACCTTGTCCCGACGCGCCCAGTTCAAGAAGTTTAATCTGGAGCGTGGTGGGCTTGCTACGTTCTTCCTTTTCCTTCTCCTCCTTTTGTTTTTCTTCCTTTGCCACCTGCTCCTCCTTCACTTTCTTTTCTTTCTTGCCGTCAGAAACTTTTTTAACGCCGTACGCTCCTCCTCCGACGACGAGAAGCGCGATGATAATCGCCAAAATAGGGGCGATGCCTTGCTGGGTATTGATACGCATAGGTTTTCGTATTGGGTTAGTAATTAGTAAAAATATAGAGTAACCTCTCGCCTTTAATACACTTCAGTGTAGCAATTTATTCCGAAAAGCAACACAATTATTTCACAATCCGCACCTTCTCGGCCTCCAGTGTCAAGAAAAGTGGGATTTCGGCGCGCGCTCGGTCTTCCGCCTCGGCGCGGGGGCCTTTCTGGCTTTTTTTATGCGAATTCCATTCTTCAAGACGAGTAATAGCAAACCCCGCCTTGCCGAGTGCTTTCACATATGCCTGTAGTGGCCGATGGAAAGAGATGGTCATTACACGCGAAGCGCTCCCCGGGCTCATATCTATCTCGGTTTTGAGACTTGAGATATAACGGTCCACTCGGCGGTACTGCACGTTGTTTTTTTCATCGTACTCCCACGCGCTTTCCTTTGGAATGCGGAAGGCGGGGTGGTTCAGCACAAGATACAATTTTCCATTTGGAGCAAGTACGCGCGCGCACTCGGCGAGTGTATCGTTCATATTTTCAATGTTCTGGAGCGCGAGGACGATGGCCACTTTTTCCACTACTCCATCTTTGAGAAAGGGAAGCGAGTCGGCCTGAGCGATGTGGTAGGCGATTTCTGCAGGAGATTTCTTTTTCGCAATCTCCACCAGCTCTTTGGAAATATCGGACGCCACCACCTGTGCGCCCGCTTTTGCAAACTCGCGCGCGAAAAGCCCCTGTCCACAGGCAAGGTCAAGCACCGTCTCTCCCTTTTTAATCTCCATCAGCCGAAGCAGGTTCGGCAAGATAAGGTCCTGCTGATAGGAACCTTTCTCCTCAACCGTCTCGTCGTACCATTTGGCCACGCCTCCCCACGAAGTTGACACCTTTTTTACAAGGTCGGACCTTGTAAGATTTGAAGATTTTGGTTTTTTAGCTATCGGTTTTTGCATAGTGAAATCCTATGCTACCGCATTTTGCGCATTTCTGAAACGTGCAAAGTTTTCCACTAGAAAGCGGAGTTTGCAGTATGGTAATATAGAGGTATGCCGGAGCTTGTTAGAGATAAAAGGGTAAAGTTTCCAAAAGGTACGCAAAAGGACTTTCTTGATTCAGTTCAGAGAGTACTGTGCGTTACTCAAATTGAGCTCGCAGGAATTGCAGGCATATCTTTGCGCACC
This sequence comes from bacterium, assembly GCA_030649775.1. Taxonomy (GTDB): domain Bacteria; phylum Patescibacteriota; class Minisyncoccia; order Phycocordibacterales; family UBA10002; genus UBA10002. The sequence goes on from JAUSFR010000085.1 coordinate 2,231, forward strand.
TTTACCGACTGGAAACGGGAGAAGAATACGCTTCCGCTCAAAACGGCTCAGTCACTTTCCCGCAAAAGCAACATCCCTCTACCAAAAGGAGTGAATATTCTTCGTCCTCACTGGCACACGAAAAAAGCGGGAGCTGTTGGAGCTCAAGCTGTCTTGAAGAAATACGGCAGACTCGGCGGTGACGCAGATGCGTGGCGAAGAAAGTGGTCCAAATGGTGGGAAGAAAAAGGTCGTCTGCTCGGCGCCTCTCCAGTTGGCAGGGCAAAAACATTTTCTAAACCAAAGCGAAGCGCTGAGCTTGCGGAGTTTATCGGAATCATTCTCGGAGATGGAAGTATCAGCAAAACTCAAGTCGTGATTACCTTGCACAGTGTAGATGACGAATTATACGCCCGTTATGTACGAGCTAGCATCAAAAAGCTTTTTGCAGTTGAGCCAGGGACGTTTGCTCACAAAACTGCGCGCGCAATAAGCATCTATATCTCACGCTCGGGACTTGTGGAGTGGCTTATGGGCGCGCAGGGGCTGAAAGTCGGTAACAAAGTCAGACAGCAGGTGGAGGTACCCGTGTGGATTAAAGACAAACTTTCGTTCAGTGTCGCGTGTGTACGTGGTCTTATGGACACCGATGGTTGTGTGTTCCACCACACCTATACAGCAAAAGGGAAGAAGTACACCTACACAAAACTTCACTTTACGAGCGCCTCACTCCCACTTGTGTATTTTGTCTACGAGACATTTTCTCGGCTTGGACTCCATCCACGCCTCGCGCGAAAGGACGGAGAAATTCGGGAAGTTCGGTTGGATAGCAAGGAAGATATGAGGCGCTACTTTAAGCGGGTTGGGACGCATAATCCGAAATTCTTGAAGCGGTGGCGAGAATAGGCTATAGTTCATAGTCGTTGGAGGGTTGGCAGAGCGGTCGAATGCAGCA
>JAUSFR010000075.1 GCA_030649775.1 bacterium
GAGAGAGGTGGCGGGCAGGAGCCTCCGCGAGCACCCACACATCTACGCGAAATCCCCGAGGATATGCTTCGCAAACTTCTTACGGTAGAGCCTCCGGTTGTGGTGGAACAAAATGTCAAGTCCACTCCATCTTCGCAAGCTTAAGAGTTAATTTCGCGACGTGAGACTTCACACGTATCTTACTCTCTCTTTTTTCTTCGGAATCGGCGCAACGATTCTTGGCACTGCGGTGCTCCTTGCCGACGCGCAAAAGTTTGTGTTTGTATCCGAAGTGCAAACGATAGAGCCCGCGAAAATCTCCGAGCAAATTACCCTGCAGTCACAGGACGGCAGCGGGAGCGAAAGCAAGGTCCCTAGCACCACGTGCGTGGAGCTTCGCTCTACGTCAACGCAAGGAGAGTTTTCTTCAAGCGCCACGAGCTTCGTATCGGTGTCGGTACTCACCATCGCGAAAAATTCCGCCAATCGCAATTTTTATTACAAAGACCGCACCGCGGGTACGTATACCCTTACCGCAAAAGTGGCTCTGAAACCCGAAGCGGAAAAGCGTTCTTGCGCGGATTTTCCGGTTGCCGAGTGGCCGTCCGGCTGGAGTGCTACGCAAAGTATTACCGTGGGAAGCACAAGTACTCCTTCCGCATCTACGGAAACAGCGTCCACTACATCAAGTACAACAACGACCACAACCGAGGAGGTTGCGAGCACTCCGCCACCCGCGACTTCTGCACCTTCTGGTAGTTCTGCGACATGGACCTACAAACCACAAATTTTTGTGAGTGCCCTTGCGCCCGCGCGTGGGGTTGCCGGAGCTCCCGTATCGGTCAGTGCCGTGGCGGTTGGCGTTAAAAAAGAGCCTCTCCTCAACGCCCACTATCTGTGGAGCTTTGGCGATGGAGGGGTGGGCGAAGGGAAGCAGGTTACGCACATCTATCACTACCCGGCCGTCTATACGGTTCTAGTGGATGCCTCGTCTGGGGAATGGAGCGCTCTGGACCGAAAGGAGATTACGATTGTCGCGCCCGAGCTTTTCATCGCGGACGTCAAGGAAGGGGCGGATGGATTTATTGCACTTCAAAACAACGGGACGAGCGAGGTGGACCTCTCGCTTTGGATTTTGCGCAGTTCCTCTGGTGCGTTTCTCATCCCCCGCGGGACGCTTATCGGAGCGAAAAAGACGATACCGTTTCCCTCGGAAATCACGAAGCTTTTGGCGGATGCAGAAGGCACCACACTCCTGTATCCCAATGGAAATACGGTGGTCACCTACACCGTGAAGCAGGAGGTACTTCCGGAAGTGGTATCCGTACCGACACCGGTAAAAAGGGAAGAGTTCGTGCCTGTGGTTTCGGCTTCTGACACGGGTTCGCCACAAAAAACTGTTTTGGTTTCTGCTTCGGAAAAGGTGGAGGAAGAGAAAGGAACGGCCACGGTGCTCGCCTCAAGCTCCCTGCCTGCGCAGGCAGGAGAACTCCTCGGGGCGGTCGGAGCGACGGAAAAG
>JAUSFR010000076.1 GCA_030649775.1 bacterium
CTGAAGTATGGTTACCATAATTCTTGATTCAGCATTCATAATTCTTTCTTGTGCGCTTGCGCGCAGAGTGGGGGGAGGAAGGCGAGGATGACGCCAGATCAGCATGGCCCTCTGATACCCTGGGCTACACACGCAATACAATGGCTACTACAACACGTCTGCGACGGGGTAACCCTGAGCTAATCGTTATAAAAGTAGCCCCAGTTCAGATTGAGGTCTGCAACTCGACCTCATGAAGTTGGAATCGCTAGTAATCGCGGGTCAGCAAACCGCGGTGAATACGTTCTCAAGTCTTGTACTCACCGCCCGTCAAGCCAAGGGAGCCGGGGATACCCGAAATTTCGCTTTATGCGGACCTAAGGTAAATTCGGTGACAGGGGCTAAGTCGTAACAAGGCACGGGTAGCGGAAGCTGCTCGTGGAACATTTCAAAATTATTCTCTCCGATGTTATGTCGGAGGTGAACGAGTCGATTGTTGTGTACAGCAATTGCGTACATAACAGGTTTGTCTGGTACCTTAAACAGACTGTCACTACGGGAAGACGTAGTAGAAGGCCCTTAACTTCGGTTGGGGAGCCGTGCGAACGGAACAGAATAGAGAATGGTATTGAAGAAGACAGTAGACGTTAGACAGTAGAAGGTAGAAAAAGAGAAGAAAGCAAAAAACCGCCGTAAATGGCGGTTTTTTGCTGTTGTAAAAGAGCCATTGACATAGAGTATATTATATGATATATATAATACAGAACTTACTGTAAAGCTTCCTCGATGAAGCCCGCGTCTGGTTTGAAAGAAAACCTGCCGTCGGTAAGCTGGCCTTTACGAAAGGCGTCCCATGCAACTCTTGATTGAGTTTCCCCAGCAAGCTGGGGAAGAATCCTTTGAAATTGACCTTTTGGAAGCCCCGGAGGGAATGGGGCTCTCCATCCCAAAGCGGAGGCGTTCCGCCTTCCCGCTCCATCTCAAGCAGGGGTGGGGCACTTTTCCCGAGTTGGGAAAATGGGTGCTGGCCGCCCTTTTGGCGGGCCACCTTTTCTGGGCACTTTTCTCGGCCCTGTGGCCGTTGTAGGATGGGACTTTTTTAGGCGTCGAGCTCAACTCTCGGCGCCATTTTTTTCACACCACTGCGGATAGTATTTTTCTGTAGTAGTGCTAAGCTATTCTTAGCCCTTGTTACGTTTCGCTTCTGTATATCTGTATACAACTGCATGGAGCAACTAATCAAGGAAACCCCTGTACTCACGATATGAAGAGTAATATTGGGCATCAATCTAGATACGGACCGGGAATAAGAATCCCAACACCGAGTGGGGTGAAATCACCCACGCAGTGTTCAATCAAAGTCACGACACTGGATGGTTTTCCTCTTACACGAGCGCAGAAGTCTGCCCGGAAGAGGGAATGGAAGTGCGCAAAGAGCAGACAACGACGCCCCGTGGTTTCTAAAGCGGGGAGTCATCGATTTCTTTGGCTTCTCGTCCCCGTCGTCGTCGCGTTTGGGTTTATGCTTCTTCGGTGAAGCGTAATCGTTGGTAGTCAATCTTGCCGCAGGTGGTAGTATGCCCCGCGGCTTTTTTGTTGCTACTAAGCGCTCTTTTTGCTATATTCGTGAGGCGTTTAACGCATATTTGCGCGCGTAGCTCAGTTGGTAGAGCACTCGACTGATACTCGTGGGGTCCCAGGTTCGAATCCTGGCGCGCGCACCGTTAGCTCTTAGTTTCTTTCTTGCATGTCTAACAGCTAGAAGCTATAAGCTAATAGCTGATTTCGGGCACGTGGCGGAATTGGTATACGCGTACGGCTCAGAACCGTATCCCGTAAGGGTTGAGAGTTCGAGTCTCTCCGTGCCCACATGAGTAATTGGAAGGAATTTTTTAAAGGTAAGCGGGTCACCCTCATGGGCTTAGGGCTTCTTGGTCGTGGGCGGGGGGATGCGATTTTTTTAGCCGAACACGGAACAGAACTCATTGTCACCGATTTAAGAGATGAAAAAACACTTGCTCCTTCTCTAGCGAAGCTCAAGAAGTTCAAGGATATACATTACACCCTCGGTCAGCACAAACTCGAAGATTTCAGAGACAGGGACTTTATTCTCAAAGCTGCGGGAGTCCCGCTTGATTCTCCCTACATCGCGGAAGCGCAGAAACAAAAGATTCCGATAGAAATGGATGCGTCGCTGTTTGCAAAGCTCATGCCGAAGGGCGTTGTGCTGGTGGGAGTTACCGGCACGCGTGGCAAGTCTACCACTACCGCTTTGATTTATGAAATTTTGAGGGAAGGAATAGAGAATAGGGAATTGGGAATAGGGAATAAGAAACGAAACATATACAAAGGCGGAAATTTGGTGCCGGAGGCAACACTGCCGTTACTGGAGAAAGTGAATCCGCCAGCTGGCGGAGGCGACATTGTCGTGCTTGAGCTGGACTCGTGGCAACTGCAAGGTTTTCACGACGCAAAAATCTCTCCACAGATTGCGGTGTTCACGACTTTTTTGGATGACCACCTGGTTTACTACAAAGGCGATACCGACCGTTATCTCGAGGACAAAGTGGCCATCTTTAAATATCAAAAACCAGGCAACCTCCTTGTTGTGGGTGAACCGGTCGCACAGCTCATCGGCAAATTGGACATACCGGTCACGGGTGATGTAGTCGTCGCGACAAAGGAAGATGTACCGAAAGACTGGAACATCGCTATCCCGGGTGAACACAACCTGGAAAACATTGCCTGCGCGCTTCAGGTCGCCGGACACTTCAAAATTCCGCTACACGCCGTCAAGAAAGCGGTTGAAGGTTTCAAAGGCGTCCCCGGCCGACTTGAGTTTATCCACGAGGTTCGTGGCGTGAAGATTTACAACGACACCAATGCGACGACGCCGGATGCGACGATTGCGGGAATCCAGGCTCTAGGCTCTAGGCAAGAAGGCCCTAGGAAGATAATTCTTATTGTCGGTGGAACGGATAAGGGACTTGATATGAGCAAACTGGTTGAAGAGATTCCGAAGTATTGTAAGGGAGTGATTTTGCTGAAGGAAACAGGAACGGACAAGATAAGCTCGAAGCTCGAAGCACTAAGCTCTAAGAACTTTCAAGTCTTAAAGGCGGAAACACTGAAAGAGTGTGTTGCTGAAGCTATGAAGCTTGCCGAGAAAGGTGACATCATTCTCTTCAGTCCGGCGTTCGCCTCATTCGGAAAATGGTTCAAAAACGAGTATGATAGGGGAGAACAGTTTGTTAATCTGGTACAAAAATTATGATAATCATCATTGTTGCCGTTCTCGCCATTCTCGTCAGTAACACTATAAAGTTCATTCTATTTCTTCGAAGTGGAGGTACGCTTTCGCGTAGCTCTTTCTTTTGGCACTATCTTTGGACCGGGAAATTCCCCAGTAGCCACTCCGCTGCGTTTGGGTCCGCGGTCGCCAGCCTGTGGTACACCGAAGGATTTACCTCGCTCGTGGCGTTCAGTATCATCGTGGCCGTTTTCGTGATGTATACGCTGTTTGAGAACAAAAAACGCTATGAGCTGTTTGCCGAGTACTATATGCAAAGTAGCGATAAAGCGATACAGCTTTTGGTTACGGAACAGAAAATCGCCGAGTTTGAAGGACACACGATGGCGGAAGTTATCGGAGGTCTCTTGGTCGGAGTCGCTACCGCGCTCCTCGTGCTCTACAGCGTTTCCTAGGCTTTGTATGATTGATTTTGCAAAAATTCGCTCGGTACACTTTATTGGCGTGGGAGGGATAGGCACTTCCGCCATCGCGCGGATGTTTTTGAGCGAGAGCAAAAAGGTGAGTGGGTCAGATCGCGCACCGTCGGAAATCACGGATGAGCTTATGAAGCTTGGGGCAGAGATTGTGTTTGGCGAGCAGACGGTTGGGGAAATTCCGGAAAGGACGGACCTCATTATTTACACCGCGGCGATTGAAGTGGCGGAACCGGCGTTTTTGGAGGAGATTAAAAAACTTTCTATTCCGTCATGTTCATACTCCGAAGCTCTCGGGGAGATTTCGAGAGATAAAACAACGATTGCAATTGCGGGGACGCACGGAAAGACCACGACGACAGGAATGGTGGCGACCGTTCTTATTGATGTGGGCCTACAGCCCACCGTGATTGTGGGGAGTGTGCTTACCCGTGAGCACTCAAATTTTGTGGCGGGAACAGGCGACCTCTTTGTGGTAGAGGCTGACGAGTATCGCAGGTCTTTTCTCTCGCTCCGCCCAAAGATTTTGGTGATTAACAATCTAGACCTTGACCACCTGGACTACTTCAAAGATATGGCGGACATCCAGTCGGCCTATGCGTCACTCGTCGCCAAGGTGCCGAAGGACGGGGTGATTATCACCGACCCGTCGCATCCGCACATCGCACCGGTGCTTGCGGGGGCACACGCCCCCATTCTTGATTATCGCTCGGAGTCGGTAGATGGCCTGAAGCTCCCACTTCCGGGAGCGCATAACATTCTGAACGCACAGGTCGCGCTTGCTGTGGGACGATTCCTCGGAGTTCCTCGCGAAAGAATGGTCTCGGCACTTACTGGGTTTCAGGGAACCTGGCGTCGGTTTGAATTTTTAGGGGAGACATCATCCGGTGCACTTGTGTACGATGATTACGCGCATAACCCGCAGAAGGTGAAAGCGCTCCTCTCGGGACTTCGTGAGAAATTTCCCACACAGAAAATACGAGCGGTCTTTCAACCGCATCTCTACTCCCGTACCAAAACGCTATTTGACGGTTTTGTAAACGCCTTTGGTGGTGCCGATGAAGTTATCTTTATTCCCATTTTTCCGGCGCGAGAAGCGCTTGACCCCAGTATTTCTTCCGATATGCTTGCGCTTGCGGTAGAGAAAGCGCGTGGTAAGGATAGCGGTGTTACCTCCCTGCATTCATTTGAGGAAGCAGAGCACTATCTGAAAGAGAACGTCAAAAAAGGAGATGTGGTTGTGACGGTGGGCGCGGGAGATGTCTATAAAATAGCTAAAAACATTTTAAACTAATATGAGTACGCTCTTCATCGTTGGAACTCCGATAGGGAATTTGGAAGACGTGACGCTTCGGGCGCTTCGCGTGCTTAAAGAGGTGGACGTGATTTTGTGCGAGGACACACGCGTGGCGCAGAAACTCTTGGCGAAGTATGAGATTGAAGCGAAACAGCTTGCAACCTACAACGAGCAGGAGAGCGGAGTCACCGCGAGTAAAATAATCGGGTGGCTTGAGGAAGGGAAGAGTGTGGCGCTTGTTTCGGACGCGGGAACGCCGGGGATTTCGGACCCCGGGTCACTTTTGGTAGAGAAAGTGCGAGAGCATTTCAAATCAGAAAATGACAAGGTCGGACCTTGTAAGATAGAGGCGGTGCCGGGGCCATCTGCGCTTACGACAGCACTTTCAATCGCGGGTGTTCCGGTGCACGACTTCGTTTTCCTAGGATTTTTACCGCACAAGAAGGGAAGAGAAACACTTTTCAAGGAAATTGCGGGGTCGGAGCGGACGATGGTGTTTTACGAATCTCCGCATCGGATTTTGAAGGCATTGGAATCGCTCCAGAAATTCGCCCCAAATAAAAAAGTCACGATTGCGCGTGAGCTGACGAAAATCCACGAGCAGATTATTTCCGACTCTGCAGAAGAACTTTTGACATATTTTGAAACCAATCCCGATAAAGTGCGGGGGGAGTTTGTGGTGATTACATACTAAGTATCACCACGAAAGACATTGACGAGAAGCTCTAATACTGTTAGATTGTTTTTAGAGACTACACGAAGTAGTCGTCTGAACCTTGGAGGATGTATGTTTGAATTTTTAGCTCGTCTTTTCTTTCCCTGTCAATGTTATGACTGCAGAAAGGAACGCGGAGAACTGACAAGAGAAGAAATAGAAGAAGACGTTGCACAAATGAAACGGAGAGCTCAAAGTGGTCGTTATTACGATGATAGTGGCGACTACCATTGGCCATGTTGACGATTATCACTACTGACTTCTGACACTAGGCTTTTCACGCGCCAACCAAGAAGGCGCGTTTTTATAACCTATCTATTTTTGCCGCAAGAATGAAATCGTTTTCGGAAAGGCCGTCTACGGCGTGGGTGAAGAGGGTGATTTCGGCATAGCCCCAGCCGAAGGTAATCGTGGGATGATGCGACTCACTCTCCGCGAGAGCGCCAACTTTGTTTACAAAGGCGAGCGCCTCGGCAAAGTTTTTGAACTTAAAACGGCGTTTTAGTTCGTGAAAGTCCACGATGTCCCAGAGCGGTACTTGTTTGTGCAGCTCCTCCATTTCGCCGGCCATAAGGTGTGGCATCCCACCCTCGCAGGGAATACATTTTTTGTGTAGTAAATCGTTCATAATTTTAGAAAAAAAGAGGCCCGTCACCGTGGCGGGCCATTGTCACCCACGGACAATTTTGTCTCGAATTCTCTGGAGAAAAGTCTTCGGCTTACTTACGCTTTCCTCATAGAACTTCTTCAGGAGTTGGGCTCTAAACACGTCCAGGTAAATAGGGTCGGTGTATGAACAGAGCCACAGTCGCTCGTCAATCTCTATCACGGCATTTCCCTTGGTGTCTTTTACGATAGTCCCATCCACGTCCTTCCTTTCCCGCCAGGCCTGAAGCTTGAGTCGTGAATGTCTCGGTTGTGGGTAGAACCACGTGTAGTTGAACTCAATGATGTGAAGCTCAATAGACCTCCATCGTCGTTCAGAGAAGTTGTCGCGTCCGAGCCATCGTTCATATAAGGAGTGCGGATGGACTTGTACTTTTGTCTCCGAAATATTCGGTATTTCTAGCCGTTCAATCTTTCCCGTAAACACGGGGGTATCCCGTCCCCGACCTTGTTTTAGGATGAATTCGCCGTTCTCAAATTGCAGGAGCAGTTTCGTGAGCTCTGTGGCTTTAGCATAGTGTCTGTGCATGAGCTACCTCCATTTCTGTCTGGTAGCTTAGCATTTTTGGGTCTTTTATACTATACTTTTTGGACTATGCGTGACTATGCGTTATATCTGTGGATAGGGGGGTGGCTACTCATCTTGCCGTTCCTCGGATTTCCCGGAAGCTGGAAGGACTCGCTTCTTGTGCTGACAGCAGTCTTCATCATTGTGCACTCGCTTGTCGGATACAGGCGGTATCGGTTGCCCCGAGCGGGTGAACCGACGACAGAGGCAAAGGAGCAACACACGCCTCCCGTTACCACGGAAACAGAGTGAACTCATTGACGCACCATCGTTATGCCCGTATTTCAGCGTCGCAATAGGAAAGAGTATATAGGCTTCTTTAGAAAAAAGCCGTTTATTGCCGTGCTCTTGTGCGCGCTTGTGGGCACACTCTATTTTGGGTTGCCTTTTTGGTTCAAGACAAGTTATGAGGCGCCTCTGCCCGCCATTGGAGCGGAAGCTATTGTGGCGGTGGAAGCGCCCCCTGCCGTCAAGCATCTTCAAACCCCCACACCGCAGAAAGTCATCTATATGACCAGCTGTGTCGTGGGCACGCCGTCCTTTAGAAACGACCTCGTCAAACTTATTGACGAGACGGAGCTCAACAGTGTCATTATAGACATCAAAGATTATACCGGCGCGCTCTCGTTCAATCCGACCGCAAGTGAATTGAAAGAGTTTGTTTCCACAAAATGTATGGCGCCGGATATGAAGGAGTTTATAGAAAAACTTCACGACAAAGACATCTATGTCATCGGGCGCATCACGGTATTTCAGGACCCGCTGTTCACAAAAAAGCACCCCGACCTTGCCGTGAAGAAGGCGAGTGACGGCAGTACGTGGAAAGATTACAAAGGCATCAGTTTTACCGACCCTGGTTCGAAAGAGGTATGGGACCACACGGTGGCTATCGCGAAAGAATCGTACGCTATCGGTTTTGACGAGCTCAATTTTGATTACATTCGTTTTCCCTCCGACGGTCCGATGAGTGACATCGCGTTTACGTGGAGTGGAAATCGCAAAAAGGCGGATGTACTTGAGAGTTTCTTTAAATATCTCTCTGAACAATTGAAGCCAATCGGGGTGGTCATTTCCGCGGACCTCTTTGGGATGACGACGACCAACACCGACGACCTCAATATCGGACAGGTGCTTGAAAAGGCTACGCCGTATTTTGATTTCATTGCGCCAATGGTGTACCCCTCGCACTACCCGCGCAACTTTAACGGTTGGGCCAATCCGAACGAGCATGTCTATGGCGTCATCAAGCTCTCAATGGATAGCGCCGTGAAGCGTTTTCTTGCGACCACGACCGTTGTCGCGCTTCTCGGAGCGGAACCTATTTCCACCACAACCAAACCGTTTCTCTATCGCAAAGGAGTATGGGATACTCAAAAACTTCGTCCGTGGCTTCAGGATTTTGACTATGGAGGCAATTATGATATCGCCGAAGTGAAGGCGCAGATTCAGGCCACGTATGATGCGGGACTTACTTCGTGGATGTTATGGGCACCGAGTAATAGGTATACAAAAGGGGCACTACTGCCGGAGCAACAGAAGCCAGCTAACTAGCTTGTTAGCTGGCTAGCTTTTTAGGGAGATGGAGTCGGCTCGTAGCTAGTAAGCTAAAAAGCTAAGTCCTATTTTCGCTATTGACATTGCTTCTCATTTCGGTTACTATCAAAATAGATTTTCGTTGTTTCTTTAGTTGATTTTGCCGGACCATGCAAGTCGCGCCTGAAGAGTGGAATCGCCCCCACTTCCCTTAAGGCTTGCTGGTCCGGCCTTTTTTTGCCCGTTGTGGGTCTGCGACCACTGCTCGCTTTCAGCGGTTGTCCACAGGGGAGTGGACAGTAATTAGACTAAGTGCTAGCCTTTATGTCTAGGGACATCACGGGCGACAGATTCTTTGATTTACTCGCAGAAGCGGGTAGGGGAGTCTGCGTGATGTAAGGTTCTCAACATAAAGGAGCCACAATTGAGCTCCTTAAGAATGGAGAGTATGGTAAAAAGCAACTGTGAGGTTGTCGCCCGGTCGGCGGCAACGGTGGCAAGTATCTTTGGCAAAGAGTTCGTCAATGGGACGATAAAGGTACCTCTTCCCAAAGAAGGACGGCAGGAGGAAACACAGGAATTCCGCGAAGCTAGGCTTCGCAATGAGATGAAGACTCGGTACTTTCTCCGGACCACTGCCGAAACGGAGCAATATCCGTTTGCGTCGTAGTCATGACCGCCCATCGGTCAAACCAGGTCTCGCACATTCCACGTGCGAGGCCTCTTTTTTTGTCATGCATAAAAGCATATAATAAAGGGTATGCTTCATCCTCACGGAAAGCCGGACCCCATCACCTACTTTGGCCTCACCGATTCGCGCGGAAAACGCACGCCGTTCGGCATCAAACAAAAAGACCGTTCACGTCATATGTACGTGATTGGAAAGACTGGCATGGGTAAATCCACGCTTCTTGAAAATATGGCCATTCAGGATATTCAAAATGGCCACGGTGTCTGCTTTATAGACCCGCACGGCAAGACCGCAGACCTCCTCCTTGATTACGTTCCCGAGGACCGCGTGAAAGATGTCTTATACTTTGCGCCGTTTGATATGGACTTCCCTGTATCCTTCAACATCATGGAGGACGTGGGCGCGGACAAACGACATCTTGTGGTGAACGGCCTCATGGCCACCTTTGAAAAGATTTGGGTGGACGCGTGGAGCGCGCGTATGGCGTACATTTTGCAAAATACCCTCCTCGCGCTTTTGGAGTATCCGGGTTCAACGCTCCTTGGCGTGAACCGAATGCTCGTGGACAAAGAATATCGGAAGCTTGTGGTGAACAATGTGACCGACCCGTCGGTAAAATCATTCTGGGTTGATGAGTTCGCGAAATATACCGACCGCTACACGCAAGAGGCGACTCCGGCCATTCAAAACAAAGTGGGTCAGTTTGCCTCCAATCCGCTCATCAGAAATATCATTGGCCAGTCCAAGTCCACCTTTGACCTTCGTACGCTGATGGACGAGCGGAAGATTATCATCGTGAACCTCTCCAAAGGGAAGGTAGGTGAGGGCAACGCGAACCTCTTAGGTTCAATGTTTATCACCAAAGTGTATCTTGCGGCGATGTCGCGCGCCGATGTCACCGAAACGGAGCTTCAAAAACTTCCCAACTTCTATCTCTATGTTGACGAGTTTCAATCGTTTGCCAACAAAAGTTTCGCGGATATTCTCTCCGAAGCACGCAAATACAAACTAAACCTGACGCTCGCGCACCAATATATTGAGCAAATGGAAGAGGAGGTAAGCGCGGCGGTCTTCGGCAACGTGGGCACGATGGTGGTATTTCGCGTGGGGGCGTTTGACGCAGAGTTCTTGGAAAAGGAGTTTATGCCCGCCATCACCGCCGAAGACCTCGTGAACCTCGGCATCTATCAAACCTATTTGAAACTCATGATTGACGGCGTGACCTCTCCGCCGTTTTCGGCAGTGACGATGCCCCCGATACAAAAGGGTGACGTATCTTTTCATGAACAGGTGATTGAAGCCTCTCGGGCGCGCTTCGCGCGCCCGAGAGCGCAGGTAGAGGAAGAAATACGCGTCTGGCACGAGCCGATACTTCCTCCGCCAAAGGAGCGCAAAGAGCCATTACCGGCCCGTACGGAAGCGCCCGCAGAGCCTCACCGCGAACGTACAGACACGCGACCTCCACAGGCACGACCTCCGCTCCCGCGTGAGGCACATCGAGAAGGGGATGCACCACGTCATGTGGACTCACACCGCGAGGTTGCTCGCCCCGAGCAAAGACACACTCTCGCCCCCACTCCCGCGACGGTTCGCCCGGCTTTCCACGCTTCGCGTAGCGAAGCGAGACCTTCCCCCGCACCAGCTCACACCTTCACACCCCCACGTTCGCCCGCGCCAGTGTCGCTCTCAAGCTTGAACTCGGGAGGTAAAAAGCCGAGCTCGGGTGGCGCTCACCTTTCGGAACTTAGGAAGGCTCTTTCCGAGGTAATTCAAACCGCGCAGAATTCAAGTTCTTCCGAGACATCAGCCTCACCTACTCGCGAAATTCCTCAAAGTCCACCGAGTGTAGCGGAGAGAGGGCAGG
>JAUSFR010000078.1 GCA_030649775.1 bacterium
GGTTGGGGTCGGAGATACCCGCGCGACTGCGCTTGATGGCGTCGGAGACGCGATTGATAGCGTTGTCCTGCCCGATAATGCGCGACTTGAGCTCTTCCTCGATGCGCATCAGTTTGGACGTTTCCTCCTCCACCATTCGCATCACCGGAATGCCCGTCCATTTGGCGACAATCTCGGCAATATCGTTCGCCATAATTTCTTCTTTGAGAATTCGGCGTGAGCTCTGGAGCTTCTTGAGGCGTTTGCTGTTCGTCTCCAGTGCCTTCTGCAACAGAGGAATGGTGCCGTACCGAATTTCCGCGGCCTTTGAAAGGTCGGCGCGAGCCTCCGCGTGCTCGGCATCTATGCGGAGCGTCTCAAGCTCCTTCTTGGCCTTCTTGATTTCGGTCAGTGTTTCCTTTTCGTTTTTCCACTTGAGTTCAATCTCCTCGGTTTTCTCCTTGAGGTCGGCGATTTCGGTTTCTATTTCCTTGATGCGCGACTTCGCGATTTTGGAGGTGTCGGCATCTTTCTTCAGCGCCTCGCGCTCAATTTCAAGACGCATCACCTTGCGACGGGTCTCTTCAAGCACCGGCGGCATATTCTCAAGCGCGATTTTGAGCGAGGAGGCAGCCTCGTCTATAAGGTCTACGGCTTTATCCGGAAGATATCGGTCGGTGATGTAGCGAGCGGACAGATTGACCGCCGAGATAATCGCCTCGTCGGTAATGTGTACGCCGTGAAAGAGCTCGTACTTTTCTTTGAGCCCGCGCAGAATGGTAATCGCGTCGTCCACCGACGGCTCGGCAACGAACACCGGTTGAAAACGACGCGTGAGCGCGGGGTCCTTTTCAATATGTTTCTGATATTCCTTGAGCGTCGTCGCTCCGATAGCGCGAAGCTCTCCGCGCGCAAGGGCGGGCTTAAGCATATTGGACGCGTCCATCGCGCCTTCGGCCGCTCCTGCCCCAACAATGGTGTGGATTTCGTCAATAAACATAATGACCTTGCCGTCCGACTTTTCTACTTCCTTCATAATGTTTTTGAGACGTTCCTCGAACTCTCCGCGATATTTCGTACCGGCGATAAGCAATCCGAGGTCAAGCGAGACAAGCTCCTTGTCTTTGAGTGACTCGGGGATGTCGCCTTGGGACATACGAAGCGCGAGCCCTTCCACTATGGCGGTCTTCCCCACACCCGCCTCGCCGATAAGAATCGGATTGTTTTTGGTGCGACGGGACAGGATTTGCACGATACGGGAAATTTCATTGTCACGCCCGATAACGGGGTCAAGCTTGTTCTCGCGAGCGAGCACGGTAAGATTTCGCGTAAACTTGGCGAGAAACTTAAACTTTTTCGGTGAGACGGACGTTTCGGTAACACGGCTGTTTCGTAACTCCTCAAGTACGCGCAGTACCGCGAGCTTATCAAGCTTAAATCGTGCGAGCATTTCCCGCGCGGTTCCGCCCACGTCAAACATAGCGATGAAGAGATGTTCAGTGGAGACAAACTCGTCCTTCAGCACCGCCGCCACCTTGCTTCCACCTTCCAGTATTTGGGCGAGCTCGGGCGTGAGATAGATTTGGTACGAGGGCGAAAGGACCGACGCGCCTTCGGCACCTTCTATGGACTCCAGAATGGAATCGGTGAGAAGCACGGTATCAACCTCCAGTTTTTCCAAAATGGAGATAACGATACTTTCTTCCTGAAGCATCAGCCCCGCGAGAAGGTGGAGCGGATTGACGTGGTTCTGCCCACGCTCAATAGCGAGCTCGTGCGCTCGCCTGATGGCTTCTTTGGCTTTGGTGGTGAAATGATGAAAGGGGGGCATGGCTGATTTTCTTAACGAGCGAAGCGAGTTTTTGAAAATCGCCACCCTGTGTAGTATTCCGCCTTCGGCGGAATACATCCTGAAAGGATGTATTACACGGGGTTAAACTACGTACCGGCTTCACTCCCGTTGTAGCCCAGAGTATAGCACAAAAATTGTCTTCTCAAAACTCTTTTTGCGTGCCGTTAGTTAGCAGTCGCCGTAATTTTTCCCTGCGCCTCCAGTACCTTTTGAATCGGCAGAAAGGTGTTGCGGTTTGCGCTGAGTGAACCTGCGTTAAGTCCGATTACTTCGCCCATAAGACTAAGAAGAATAGAACCCGACACCAATTCGGTGGAACGAATATCCGTCTTTATGGCGACAGTTTCCTTCGCGAATTGTGGAGTGGTTGTCGCGGGGTCAATCGGCTTTTGCACGTTTCGCTGAACCAGATTTGAGATAATGCCGGTAGACACGGCGTTCGTATCGTCGCCCGAGAGCGCCACGACCGCCTGGCCGAGCTTCAGCTCCCCCACTCCAAACTCCGGAACTCTAAAGCGATAGACTCCCTTCTCTTTGTCCTGAAGCATCACCTGAAAGAAGATAAGCCCCGCGCCCTGATTGGAATAGACAATGTTTAGTGGAAAAATCCGACCATCGGGAAAGACTCCCTGATAGCTTTCGGCAATCGCGTTACCAGCGCTATCGGTCTTCCGATACGCGACGCTGATGTCCGCAGCAATGAGTCCCTCACGCGAAACAACCAGCCCAAGACCGGCAAAGTTTGTGGCGCCTTCTCCCTTGACCTCCCTGATGCGAATGACACTTCCGGTATTCTTTTCAATCGCGCCGATGATAAGGTCGTCGACCTTGACCACTATGGTCTCCTTGGTGACGACCTCTCTCTGTTGTTCCCCGCTCACAAGCGATGCCGTTTGCTTCGCGGGTTCGGTGACGACGCGTTCAATGGTCTTCTCAACAACGCGGTTAATCGTTTGCGTAATCCCCTGTGGAGCTTGGTCCATAAGCGAGACGGTGATAATGCCCGTCGCGATTGAAGTGACGAACGAGACGAGAAGCGCGAGAAGAATGAGTTGTTGTTTGTTGAGATGCTCCATGCAATACGAACTACGAAACCGATACGAAAGTACGAAAGTAAGTCTTCAATTCCTCCTTTCCTAAAGCCTACCCACCCTCCGTAGCGAAGCGACTTCTAACGGGACCATACACGTAGTGTAGAGTATGACGAAAAACGCGGTGTGAATCAAGTATTGCTTACCGACCGAATTACTGTTAGCTTGGGGGCAGGAAAGGAGGTGTTAAATGAAACACTCCATTATCTACTATTCGTCAATTCTCTTTCTGTTGCTCCTGCTTGGTTTGTACATCTGGGTGCCTCTTCTCTTCTGTCTTGATAAAACGGCGGGACTGGAGTCGCAATTCAGGTACGCGCCGTTTGGAACCTCACTTCTGGGAAGCATCGCACTTATTCTTACCGGCCTCTTTGTCGCATGGCTTGCCTCTCTCATTTTGAGACGATGGAGATAGTCCGCGCACCGCACCCGACCTTACACCGTCGGGTACTTTTTTTATGCCTGCCGAAGGAGGGTTGAGAGCACACGAGCGCACCGTTCAATTTCTTTTTTTGTCGTGAAGCGTCCGAGCGTGAAGCGAAGACTACAGCGAGCTCGTTCCTTCGTGCCCCCGAGCGCCGATACGACGTACGATTCTTTTTCGTCTTTGAGACAGGAACTTTTGGTGGACACGGCAATACCTTCGGCATCAAGCCGAAGCGTAAGAAATTCGGTATCCACTCCGAAAAACGAAATATTGAGATTGTTCGGGAGTCGCTCCTTTATATCACCATTGAAAATGACCTTTGTCATTCCAACATTCTGCAGAATATCGGAATGTAATTGGTCGCGGAGTTTCCCGATACGAAGTGACTCTTTTTCCCGCTCCGTGGTCGCGATGCGGAGCGCTTCGGCAAAGCCGACAATGGCGGGGATATTTTCGGTGGTGGAGCGTAGTCCTCTTTCTTGCCCACCTCCGAGTAAAATCGGTGAGAGTGGTGTCCCCCTCCGAACATAAAGTGCACCCACGCCTTTCGGTCCATAGATTTTGTGCGCGTCAAGAGTGAGCAGGTCAACACCAAGAGCGTTTACGAGACAGCGAAGGTAGAGCGGAGCCTGACAAGCGTCCACATGAAAAAGTGGGTACACTTTTTCACGACCTTTGACCTTTGACCTTTGACCTTTGACCGAAGAAAGAAGCTGACCGATTTTGCGAATGGGTTGTATCGTTCCGATTTCGTTGTTCGCGTACTGCACGGAAATCAAAACCGTGTTTGGGTGGATTGCCGAGAGTATGTTCTCCGCCTTCACGATTCCATTCTCCTCAACAGGCACATAGGTCACCTCCGCTCTTCCCTTTCGTTCCAATTCCTTGAGCGGTTCCAGCACCGACGAGTGTTCAATGTTCGTCGTGACGATGTGGGGTTTTACAAGGTCGGACCTTGTAAAAAAATTAACCACACCGAAGATGGCGAGGTTGTTCGCTTCGGTGCCTCCACTCGTAAAGACGATTTCATCGGCGTGCGCCTCAAGACAGCGCGCAACATTTGTTCGCGCGTTATCAAGCGCTTTTTTCGCGACCACCCCTTCGGCGTGAATGGAACTCGGATTTCCAAACGATTTAGTGAAAAACGGCTCCATCACCTTCCCCACCCGCGGGTCAAGCGGGGTTGTGGAGGCATAATCCATATAGATGCGCTTCATGCGCCCTATACTACACAAGGGCTAGCAGAATCGCAAAAAATGTCGTACTATGTTCCACTATGGTGCTGGATACGAACACATTGCTCATTGCGCTTACGTCTCTCATGGTCATTGCCATGCTTTTGGTACTGCACACCGAATGGCGAATGAACCGCTTACTCAAGGGCAAAAGCGGAAAAACGCTTGAGGATGTTATCACAAAAAACGCAACCGAGATTGAAAAGTTTAAGGAGTTTCGGAAGGAGCTTGAAACCTATCTTGAAACCGTGGAAAAGCGTCTTGACCAAAGTATCCGGGGCGTGGGCACTGTCCGCTTCAATCCGTTCAAGGGAAACGGAGAAGGTGGAAGTCAGAGCTTCGCGACCGCGTTTATTGATGAAGACGAAAACGGCGTGGTACTTTCAACGCTCTACACGCGCGAGAGAGTCGGGGTGTACGCGAAACCGCTTACGAACGGAAAATCGGAGTATGAACTGACGAGTGAGGAGAAAGAAGCCGTCAAACTTGCTAAGGAAAAGTTGCAAGTTTGAATCACCAATAACCAAGATACAATAACCAAAGAGATTTGAATGCGGATTGGTACTTTGAATAGTGTGACTTGTTTGGTTATTGGTGTTTGGTTATTGGAATTTCCGCCACGACATACTGCTGAAAATTAAAAATGATTAAACCAACTGAAAAAACAATACCGACTCCCCAAACACCGCGACCACCCGTCGTCGCGGTGATGGGTCATATTGACCATGGCAAATCAACACGGCTTGATTATAGTCGGAAGACCAATGTGACGGAAGGAGAAGCGGGTGGCATCACCCAGCACCTCGGAGCGTACGAAGTGGTGCATACGACCAAAGACGGTAAAACAAACCGAATCACCTTTCTGGACACTCCCGGCCATGAGGCATTCAAAGGCATCCGAAGCCGTGGCGCGAACGTCGCGGACATCGGCATTCTTATCGTCTCGGCCGAGGAAGGTGTGAAGCCACAAACCATTGAAGCACTTGGCTCCATCAAAAAAGCGGGTATTCCCTATATTGTTGCCCTCACCAAGATTGATAAGCCGGAGGCGAACATAGAGCGTACCAAGCAGAGTCTCGCGGAGCACGAAATCTATGTGGAAGGATACGGCGGGGACATTCCCTTTACCGCCATTTCAAGCAAGACCGGCGCGGGCGTCGGCGACCTTCTTGACCTTATCTTGCTTGTCGCGGAGCTTCACGACATCCACTCCGAAGCGGGAGCTCCCACGCGCGCCATAGTCATCGAGTCGGATGTGGACAAACAAAAAGGTATTTCAGCGACCCTTATTATCAAAGAGGGCATGATTGAAAAAGGTGGGTTTCTCGTCGCGGAAAATGCCTTTACGCAAACACGACGTCTTGAAAACTTTCTGGGCGAGCCTATTGAAAAAGGAGAGTCTGGACAGCCGGTGCGTATCGTCGGGTGGAGCGCCGTTCCACCGGTTGGCGCGCTCTGTACGGTCGTCAAAAGCAAGCGTGAGGCGGAAGAGCTTGTCCTCGTTGAGGAGGGAAAGAAGAAACAACGACCCACGAATACCGCTACGACACTGCTCGTGGAAACCGCCACTCTTCCTCTCGTCATCAAAGCGGATACGGGCGGAAGTCTGGAAGCGATTGAAGCAGAAATTCAAAAACAGGCCACCGAAAAAGTCACCATCCGGATTGTTTCAAAAGGCATTGGCTCCATCAGCGAGAGCGACCTCAAGAGCGCCTCGGGAAGCGGAAACCCCGCGATTGTCGGCTTTAACGTAGGAATTGACCCGCCCGCAAGGAGTATCATAGAGCGTGGTGGTGTCGCGGTTGAAACCTTTGACATCATTTATAAATTGGGAGAGTGGGTCGCCGGGCTCGTGAAGACCCGAACACCGAAGGTAACGGTGGTAACTGTCAAGGCAACCGTAAAGGTCTTAAAGATTTTCACCACCGAGAAAGACCGTCAGGTGATCGGCGGAAAGGTAACCGATGGGGCGATTGAAACCGGTGATGAATTCAACATTCTTCGACGGAGCGCGCCCATCGGAAAAGGT
>JAUSFR010000087.1 GCA_030649775.1 bacterium
TTGAACTCAAGTGGAAAAACGAAAAGGAAACACTGACCGAAATCAAGAAGGCCAAGAAGGAGCTTGAGACGCTCCGCATAGATGCCGAGCACGCGGAGGCTCGCGCCGACCTTTCCAAGGCCGCGGAAATTCGCTATGGCACTATTCCCCTTTTGCAGAAGGCGCTGGAGACGAACAGTAAACGCCTCAAGAAGCTCCAAAGCTCACGCCGAATTCTCAAAGAAGAAATTATGGCGAACGATATCGCCGAGATTGTCGCCAAGTGGACGGGTATTCCGGTGATGCGTATGGTGGAGGAAGAAACGTCCAAACTGATGCGCATTGAAGAAGAACTCAAGGCGCGCATTATCGGGCAGGACAACGCTATCAATCGCGTCTCCGACGCCATCAAGCGCAGTCGCGCGGGTATCTCCGACCCCAACCGACCCATCGGCTCGTTTCTGTTCCTCGGTCCCACAGGTGTGGGGAAGACCGAACTCACCAAAGCGCTTGCCGAGTTTATGTTCAATGACGACCGCGCGCTCATTCGCGTGGATATGTCCGAGTTTATGGAGAAGCACGCGCTCTCCAAGCTCATTGGCGCGCCACCCGGGTACGTCGGTTATGAAGAAGGAGGTACGCTTACCGAAACCATCCGCCATCGCCCCTACGCCGTTATTCTCTTTGACGAGATTGAAAAAGCGCATCCGGAAGTGTTTAACATCTTGCTCCAGATTTTGGACAACGGCAGGCTCACCGACGCCAAAGGGCGCGCGGTCAACTTCCGAAACACCATCATTATCCTGACCTCAAACATCGGGGCGCAGTTTATAGACAAGATGCAACGCCTCGGGTTTTCGGTTGCCGGAAAGGAGAATGACTACGAAGACGCGAAGAACAAAGTCACCACGGCGCTGAAGGACCACTTCCGACCGGAGTTTTTGAACCGTCTTGACGACATCATCATCTTTGACATTCTCACGCCCGAGGCGGTCGCGAACATCGTGGGTATCCAGATACGCGAAGTGGAGGCTCGTCTCAAAGTAAAGGAGCTCGCGATTTCAATCACGCCGGAAGTCTACGCGTATCTCGCCAAAGAAGGGTACAACCCCCAGTACGGCGCACGGCCACTGAAACGTCTTATTCAAAACAAAGTGCTGAACCCCGTCGCCTCGCTCATTATCGGCAAAGGTCTTGAAAAAGGCGGGTCAGTTCTGCTCACGATGAAGGGGGGCGACATTCACTTTGAAGTGCGGAAGGGAAGGAGTGGACGAAACGGCAACGGTCACGCGAAATCGATAAAGAGTGATGTTATGACCGAAGAACCGGCAGAGGCAAAAATATAATATGTATTTCTCTTCCCCCTCCTTTTCTAAGGAGGGGATTGAGGGGTGGTGGAAAATCTGCTACTATCGTTCTGTGCGCCGGTCGGATAGCGGCTATTCCAGGAGACTGTAAATCTCCGGCTTTCGGGCATCGGTGGTTCGAGTCCACCCCGGCGCACTTTCAATTTTTTACACGGAAATCTCAAATTTCCGGACTTTTTCGTATGCACATGAAGATAGGAAATAGGTCAACTCGCTATTGACATATCACTCTAAGTATGATATTCTTCCGCCAGAGTGGCTGAAGTGTATGTTTGAAATACCCTTCATCTAGGCCACAAAAACAAAAACGTGCACCTTGAAAATGCACATTCGGAAAGAAAAAAATGAATACGAAAATCGGCGGACTCATTTCCGCCCTGTTCCTGTTTCTCATCACCACGCTCGCAACCGCTCAACCCGCTATTCAGGTTCTCTCGCCCAACACGGGGTTAGAGAGCTATGAGACGGAGGCCTCAATTGGTGTTCGATGGAAAGAAAGCGGGCTAACGACCGGTCAGTGGGTAAAGATTCGTCTCAAATCGAGTACCGACCCTGTCGGGGTCGTACTTGGTGGGAGCAGGGTAACAAAAGGCGGTTCCTTTAACCGGTCAATTCCGGCCAATGTAGTTCCGGGGAAATACCGTGTGGCGGTTGAAGTATACCGTTCCCATGACGACACCGGTTCCCCAATTGTCTCGGATGAGAGTGACGCTGATTTCAGCGTCACGGCGCCTCCGCCTCCCCCACCCGCCTCACTGACCTCAATCACTCCCACCTCGGCCTCTGTCGGAGCGACGGTGGAAATTACGGGGGAAGGGTTCAAGGTGGGCGTAAAAAACCAAATTCACTTTGACCAACCAGGGGACGGAGACGTCTTTCTGCACGTGAAAGCGTTAGACTCCAAAAAACTGTCCTTCAAGCTTCCCTCGGAGCTCGGGACGGGGAGCTACGTAGTTCGGGTCAACAACGGGTCAGGCGATAGCACCGGGCGGATTAGCTTTTCAGTAATCCTTGCACCGAAGCCTTCCGTGACGGTTCTTTCGCCAAACGGCGGAGAGATCTACACGGTAGGAGATTCGGTA
This sequence comes from bacterium, assembly GCA_030649775.1. GTDB lineage: Bacteria > Patescibacteriota > Minisyncoccia > Phycocordibacterales > UBA10002 > UBA10002. Next base: position 2,429 of record JAUSFR010000087.1, read on the forward strand.
AATATCACCTGGAAAAGTAGCAACTTCGATTCTCTAACGGTCTGGTTAACATTGGCCGATAAGTACGGTACTTCGGTGCCAGGAGGAAAATTGAATGCTGCGAATATCCCCAACACCGGTAGTTACTCATGGGCCATTCCAAGTGACATTGTTCCCGCAGGCACTTCGGGTGCTTTCAGAATCGTGGCGAGTTCGTTTGACGATGGACCCTCGGCGTATGACCTTAGTGATTCATACTTCACTATCACAGGTCCTGCTCCAGCGCCAGAACCCGAGCCGGAAGTTCTCCCGGCGCCACGGATTGACACCATGTCGGTCTCGAACGACAACTGCAGGAAGGAAATCACCCTTGCAGGGGAAGGGCTCTACGCGCCAGAGGGAATCACCGTTTTCATCGGTGATGTCCGAGGGCTGTGGGTCCGAACCCTACTCCTCGACTCTCCCGCTGACGGGAAAAGCGTGGAGTTCACGGCTGACCCGAGCCTGAAAGTCGGCAACTACGTCGTAGGCGTGATCAATAACGGAAAGATTAGCCAGGTCGTCTCCTTCATTGTGGAGGAGGAAGCACCGGCTGTTTCGGTTCCACCGGCAGTCGAGGTTGTGGGAGGAGTCCCACAACCAGTCGTCCCATTGGAGTAATCTCCATGGGTTAAAGTAGTTCTTTGTCGGTATCACTTCGCGCTTCAGCCCCCGGGTTGAAGCGCGATTTTTTTATGCAAATTTTTAGGAATGGCGATTTTTGCGATTTTGAGCTAGTATTCCGAGATGGCGAAAAATACGAAACCGATGGGTCTGCGAACATGGATAGAGATTGACCGAAAGGCGATTTCCCACAATGTTGATGTGTTCAAAAAGCTTATATCCCCAAAGGTAAAACTGATGGCGGTGGTGAAGAGTAACGCCTACGGTCACGGTCTTATTGATTTCTCAAGAGAAATGGAGAAGCTCGGTGCCGATTTTATCGGCGTAGACTCAATGACCGAAGCGCGAGCGCTTCGCCGAGAGGGAATTGTTCTCCCGATACTGGTGCTTGGCTACACGATGCCCGAGCTTTTTGCCGAAGCCGTGGAAAATGATATTTCGCTTACCGTTTCCACATTTGAAACGCTTGACGCGATTTCCAAAACTAAACTTACAAAACCGCTCAAGATTCATATCAAGGTAGATACGGGGATGCATAGGCAAGGATTTATGCTTAATGACCTACCGAAGGTCATTAAGAATTTTCAATTTTCAATTTTCAATTTTCAGATTGAAGGACTTTATACACACTTCGCGAGCGCGAAAAACCCTGCGTTTCCCAAGGATACGAAAGAGCAGATGGCGGAGTTTCTGAAGTGGATTTTCGCGTTCAGAAAAGCGGGGCTACACCCCATTATCCACGCGTCCGCGACGGCGGGAGCGATGCTTTTCCCCGAATCCCATTTTGATATGGTGCGTATCGGTATTGGGCTCTATGGACTTTGGCCCGCACCCGAAGTACGTGAGTACCTCAAAGAGAAGATAACGCTTAAGCCCGCGCTTGTGTGGAAATCATTTATTACGGAAATAAAAAGACTGCCGGCGGGAAGTCGCATTGGCTATGACCTCACCGAGGAACTGTGGGAAGACAGTACCATTGGTATTGTGCCGATTGGCTACTGGCACGGCTATCCGCGAGCGCTTTCCAGTATTGGTAGGGTACTGGTACGCGGAAAAGAATGTAGAGTACTCGGTCGTGTATCTATGGATATGCTCATTGTTGATATAAGCGGAGTTTTGAAGCCGAAGGTGGGAGATGAGGTGGTCGTTATGGGAGGGAGTGAAGACTCGCCGGTTTCCGCCATGGGGCTTGCTCGCGCGATTGACGCCTCGTGGTACGAAGTGGCCACTCGTCTCAACCCCCTCATTAAGCGTATCTACCGCTAATGCTTGCGTTTTGGTGTTATTCTGGTATCCTCTCATACACTGTTAGCATAACGGGCGAAACCCCGGTAGTAGAACCTCCTTCCAGTCGGTTCACTACAGGGTGGCGATTTTCAACAATTCGCTTCGCTCATTAAGAAAATCAGCCATGTCCCAAGACCGACTAATCAAACTCAATTGTACCGTCTGCAAGAGGACGAACTACATGAGCGAAAAAAACAAGAAAAAAGTTGAGCGCAAAATTGAGCTCAAGAAGTTTTGTAATTGGTGCATGAAGCGCACGAAACACAAAGAGGCGAAAAAATGACACAAAATAACGACTGAAAGGAGTATATTTTGTGTCATCCCCGCGCAGGCGGGGATTCAGAACTGAACAAGTATATTTTGTGTCATCCCCGCGGATGCGGGGATCCAGAACAAAAAACCGCCACTCGGCGGTTTTTTTGTTGCGTGTGCTACTTCTGCTCCAGTATTTTGATTGAGCGCTTTATCGCGACAAATGCGTAACCCCAGAGAAAGGGAAGCCAAAGAGGCATCACCCCAAGCAAACTATTTCTCACAAAAGTTTCAACACCCGTCAAAACGAAAAAGTATTCAGAAATGGTTAAGGCTACACATCCAAAAATGAATACTTGAAAATCACCCCCCCCCTCTGCGTGTCCAGAGTAACATAATGATACTAAACATATAGAGCGCCGTAAGAAGAAAGTCGTTCTTAACCATGGGGATAAGAGCGACCATCACTATGACCGGAAAAGACTCTTTAAGAATTGAAATTGCTTTTTGCATTTTTTAGCGATACGGGCCCACCCCGACTCGAACGGGGAACCTCGCTTTTGGAGAGCGATGTTTTACCATTGAAACTATAGGCCCAACGAGGGCATAGTAACACGAAAAATGGTTACCGAAAATAGCAGAGGCTATCGTATTCCAACCTTGAGCTTCACGCGAGTCATATCATCTTCAAGGCGCTCTATGCGACCGATATGGCCGTTTTCAATTTTGGTAAGGCGGATTTCAACTTTGTCCAAACGTTCATCAACGGCGTCAAAGCGCGCATCAACCCCATCAAACCGCTCGTGTATCTCATCAAAGCCTCTCTTAACTGACTGGGCAAGACTTTCAATAAGTTCATTTGTAGATTTCTTGGGCATATGATAAGTGTAACATACCCTAGTTTCCTTTGAGAAAGTGGATAACAGCTCTTTGCATTTTTGCCGTCTCGGTCGGTCTAAACCATGCTATCCGCTTGTCGCGTTTGAACCACGTCATCTGACGTTTGGCGTAACGCACAATTTCAGACTGAAGCTCTTTCAGCATTTCCTCTTTGGTAAGGAGTCCGCGAAGATAACGGGAGAGATAGCGGTACTCAAGTCCGAGCTCCTCCATGCGTTTCCACGACAGGCCATTTTTCTTGAGCTTTTTCACTTCATCAACCATTCCGCCTTTTATTCGCGAAAGGAGGCGAGTCGTTATTCTTTTTTTAAGTACTTCGGGCGGAAGCGTGAGTCCGATAAAAAGTGGATTAAGGTCTTTTCGCGGTGTGTTCACGTAGGGAGGCACTTTGCCGAGCGCTGTCGCAATCTCAATGGCACGCACCAGTCGCCGAGGATTATTTGGGTCAATTGTTTTTGCTCGGCGTGTGTCTAGCTTTTTGAGTATCTCAAAAAGTTCCGCGGGTGATTTCTTATCAAGCTTTTTTCGGAGCGTAGGACTAGGCGGTACTTCGGGAAATGAAATATCATTTATGATTGAGTTAATATACAAGCCGGTTCCTCCGACGATAATCGGAAGTTTTCCACGGAGAAAGATATCCTCTACCTTTTCTCGCGCAAGTTTTTGGTACTCGGTAACCGAGAGCTGCTTTTGGGCGCGAGCGATGTCAAGCAGATGATGGGGGATACCCTTCATTTCTCTCCGGGTAATTTTTCCGGTGCCGATATCAAGACCTATGTAGACCTGACGCGAGTCTGCGGAAATAATCTCGCCATTATATTTCCGGGCAAGCGCCACTCCAAGCGCACTCTTTCCAACCGCGGTTTGTCCGAGGATAACGAGAAGTTTTCTGTGCATACTGCCGGAGGAGAGACTCGAACTCTCAAGCCTTTCGGCACGCGATTTTGAGTCGCGCATGGTTACCAATTTCATCACTCCGGCGCTATGATACTCTACAACAAAAATACTCCACACTCAAATCCACTTTGCAATGGTTTTTCGTGTGATAGAATGTATACACTGAATATCTTACCCCAGTAGCAGCGTCTCCCGTAAGAAAGGAAGGAAAGGAGAAACAGGGGACAAGTTGGAATTAGTAGGTATTAGTAGATTGGTTCTCATTAGCAGATTGGTACTTGATTCTTATGCCTGCATTTGTAAACAACGCGGTCTTTTGGGTGGAGGTGGAAAAGATTAAACCCAATCCGTTTCAACCGCGACGGGAGTTTGACGAAGGCCGACTTTCCGAGCTTGCGGAATCCATTCGTATGTACGGTATTCTCCAACCACTCGTCGTAACGCGGAAAGAAATCGCGAAGGAAGACGGGGGACTTGCGACGGAGTATGAGCTTATCTCGGGAGAAAGGAGACTGCGTGCTTCACGGCTCGCGGGCCTCTCGCAGGTGCCGGTGCTCATCAGGCAGGGCGAAGAAAACGACCGCGAGAAGCTGGAACTCGCCATCATTGAAAATCTCCAACGCGAAGACCTCAACGCGGTAGACCGAGCGCGGGCGTTTAAACGACTGGCATCGGAGTTTGGGTTCAAGCATGCCGAAATCGGCAAGAAGGTGGGGAAAAGTCGCGAGTATGTGTCAAACACCTTGCGCATTTTGGACCTGTCCGAAGAAATCCTGACCGCGCTCTCCGAGGGCAAGATAAACGAGGGACATACGCGTCCGCTCCTGATGCTTTCCGACCGTCCGCAAGAACAGATGACCCTGTTCAAGGAAATTATGTACAAAAAGGTGACGGTTCGCGAGGCCGAGAATATCGCGCGCCGTATCGCTTACGACCGTGCTCGGAAGAAAGAGTTTATGGCCGACC
>JAUSFR010000088.1 GCA_030649775.1 bacterium
CATTTTGAGAGCTCGCCCAGTGCCTTTTGCTTTGTCCTTTAGCAGTAGGAAGTCCCTGCGTGCAGGGTTTCCTTTTCGCCTGTCGACCCCACGGCATAGGCATACCACACATAGTAACCCAGCCGTGCCCAACACTCTTCCGATTCCACTACGTCTCTCCTGCAGTCCTGAAGTGACTCGTGTTCGCGAACAGTGGTATCGCGACTCATCAGTGTACGGCGGTGACATCCGATGTGTAATTTCCAGGGCTTTTCTTTCTTATCCGACATAAGTACTCCTTTCTGTGTACTGAAATAAAGTAACATCAATATAGTGTGCGGTCAAGTACTTTCGCGGAAGCACCTAGAAAGTGTACCTAAGTAAGACTTTGTTGTATTATTTCGCCATGCAACCGTATGACCATAAGCGCATAGAAAGGAAGTGGCAAAGCGTTTGGAGCAAAACCAAACTCTACCGTACCGACGGAGGCGCCGGTCAAAGGTCAACGGTCAACGGTGAAAAGTCCTACGTATTGGATATGTTTCCGTACCCTTCGGGAGACGGACTGCACGTCGGACATCCGAAGGGGTACATTGCGACCGATGTTTTCTCTCGGTACAACAGAATGCAGGGTAAGCAGATTCTCCATCCGATGGGGTGGGACGCTTTCGGACTGCCGGCGGAAAATTACGCGATTGCGAACAAAATACATCCGGAACTCGCGGTAAAAAAGAATATTAAGCGGTTCAAAAAACAGCTCGGGCTTTTGGGTTTTGATTACGACTGGGAACGGGAGATAAACACGACCGACCCACATTACTACAAGTGGACGCAGTGGATATTTTTGCAAATGTTCCACCACGGACTCGCGTTTCGTTCAAATGAGCCTATCAACTGGTGTCCGTCGTGCAAAACTGGACTTGCGAACGAAGACCTTGAAGACGGAAAATGTGAGCGTTGCAGTTCTGTCGTGGAGAAAAAAGCTCTTCCGCAGTGGGTTCTGAAGATTACCGACTACGCCGACCGACTGCTTTCTGGTCTGGATACGCTTTCGTGGCCCGAGTACATAAAGGAGTCCCAGAGGAATTGGATAGGAAGGTCGGAGGGGGCGGAAATTAGATTCAAGATTCAAGATTCAGGATTCAAGAACAAGAAGGAGATAACCGAAATAAAGGTGTTTACGACACGAATTGATACTATCTTTTCCGGTACGTTCGTCGTGCTTGCTCCCGAGCATCCACTACTCAAGAATATAGAATCTGGAATAGTGAATATAGGGGAAATAAGAAAATACCAAGACGAGGCAAGACAGAAAACTGAAATTGAGCGTACCGACAAAAGCAATAAAACCGGTGTTGAACTCAAAGGTGTAACGGCCATCAACCCGTCCACAGGCGAGAGTATACCGATTTGGGTCTCCGATTTCGTTCTCGGCGAATACGGGACCGGTGCAGTGTTTGCGGATGCACATGACCGGCGCGATTTTGATATGGCGAAGACCTATGGTATTCCCCTCAAGGTTTCCATACTTCCTCCAGAGCCGGAACTGGCAGAAAAGGTTAAACGATTGGAGGAGTGTTTTGAAGGTGAGGGAATACTTTTTAACTCCGGACCTTTTGATGGCCTTTCTTCAAAAGAGGCACGGCCAAAAATAGTCGCTTGGCTTCAGGAGAAAGGACATGCTACTTCTACTGTAAAATATCGCTTAAAGGATTGGGTGTTTTCGCGCCAACGTTATTGGGGTGAACCTATACCCCTTGTTTTTTGCGAAGCCTGCAAAAAACAAGTGGATGTCCACAAAACACAAACGGCACAAAAAGCCAAACAAAGCACAAAACACAAATTTTCAAAAGGGGAACTCCAAAACCCCGGCTGGATTGGTGTGGATGAGAAAAAACTGCCGGTTAAACTTCCTAAGGTGGAGTCTTATGAGCCTACGGGAACAGGGGAGTCACCACTCGCAAAAATTGAGAAGTGGGTCAATGTAAAGTGTCCGAAGTGTAAAGGCCCAGCAAAGCGCGAAACGAACACCATGCCCCAGTGGGCCGGCTCATGTTGGTACTACATCGCGTATTGCATACGCGAAAATCACAAATCACAGAACACAAAGACCAAACAATTTCCAAATCTCAAATCACAGAAAACGAAACGAATACTTCAGAAATGGTTGCCTGTGGATATGTATGTCGGGGGCGCCGAGCACGCGACGAGACACCTCATCTACGCGCGGTTTTGGCACAAATTCCTGTTTGATATCGGCGTCGTGGAAACCGACGAGCCGTTTCAGAAATTGCAGAACGTCGGCCTTATTCTCGCCTCCGATGGGCGAAAGATGAGTAAACGCTTCGGCAATGTGGTCAATCCCGATGAAATCGTGGAGCGTTTTGGTGCAGACTCGCTTCGTGTGTATGAAATGTTTATGGGTCCGTTCAATCAGGCTATCAGTTGGAACACCGACGCGCTCGTGGGAACCCACAGATTTTTGGAAAAAATCCTTCGCCTGCACCTTAACGTGGAGAAGAAAAAGAGCACGGCGAGTAATCCTGTGCTGAGCACCCTCCTCCATCAGACGATAAAAAAAGTTGGGGAGGATATAATCGGATTTAAATTCAATACTGCCATCAGCGCGCTTATGATTTTAACTAACGCCCTTGAGAAAGAACCCGTGCTCCCGCCCAAAACACTCGCGGTCCTGATTACACTTCTCGCTCCGTTTGCCCCGCATATCGCGGAAGAATTGTGGCAAAAGTTGGGACATAAAAAAAGTGTCCATCTGGAGCCGTGGCCGGTCTATGACACATCGGCTATCAAAAGCTTACTGGTGACCATCGTCGTTCAGATAAACGGCAAAGTTCGCGGAAGCTTTGAAGCGGGACGCAATGCAACCGAAGAGAGTCTCAAGGAAACGGCATTTTCGCTCCCCACCATCAGGAAATGGATGGAGGGAAAGGAAACAAAAAAGGTAATCATCGTACCCAATCGCCTTATTAACGTTGTTGTGGTATAATACCGGAACTGTGGTTTGTGAAGGCTTACCGAAGTAATGCGGGAACTCGGCCGACGTCTTCGAGTAGACCGTCAAACCAACATGCGCGTACCCCTTCTACGGTGTTTTTGGAAGAAACTTTACAAGAATTGCATAATGTGTTAGTGTCATGTTCTTGACAGCGTATGGGTATATGTTAAAAATAGAGTCTAAAATCAATTAGCTACATTAAATGGGTACACCAACCAGTATGACAAAAATAACGACAGCCTCCGCGCCTCTTACATTTAAGCCAAAGCAGGTGGTGAAGCGCTTGCTCGGAGCGCTCCCCGAACGGGCGCGCGACGTGCTTATTAGCCGTTACGGCCTTGGTGAATCCCCTAAACGGCTCACCCTTGAGGCCATTGGAAAGCGCTATGGTGTAACCCGCGAGCGTGTTCGTCAAATTGAAAATTACGCACTGATGAGCATCCGTAAAGCCCCCGCATACCAGAAAGAAAAGCAGACCTTTGCCGAAATGGAGGCAGTTATTCACGGTCTTGGTGGCGTTATCGCGGAGGAGGAACTCCTGGAGCACACATCATCGGAGAAGGGTATGCAAAATCAAATTCACTTCCTCCTCGTGGTAGGTGAAGCCTTTAAGAAACAAAAGGAAGATGAGCACTTCAAGCATCGCTGGTACATTGATGAATCGCTTTCAGGCAAGGTACACGACGCACTTCGAAAACTCTACAACAATTTGAATGATAACGACCTCGTTTCCGAACTTGATATCATTGCACAGTTTCTTACACACGTTGAGGATGTGTCCGACCACCTTAAGCAGGAGTCCGTCGTTAAACGCTGGCTCAACCTCTCAAAGGTGATTGCAAAAAATCCGCTGGGGGAGTGGGGTCTCGTTACCTCGCCCAATGTTCGCGCGAAGGGTATGCGCGATTACGCCTTTTTGGTACTTCGAAAGCACGGCTCTCCGATTCACTTCCGCGAGGTAGCCAAATCCATTGAGAAACTCTTCGGGCGCAAAGCGCACGTCGCGACCACCCACAATGAACTCATCAAAGACGCCCGCTTTATCCTTGTCGGACGCGGACTCTATGCGCTCGCCGAGTGGGGATATATGTCGGGTGTTGTCAAAGATGTCATCCGAAAAATTATTGAAAAAAGCGGACCGCTTACCAAAGAGGAGATTGTGAGCAAGGTTTTGAAAGAGCGATACGTCAAGGAAAACACCATTTTAGTCAATCTTCAAAATCCAAAGTGCTTCAAGAAGGACCGAGAAGGACGATATTCAGTTGCTTAACGCCTACGCAAAACTCCCGAAAGGGAGTTTTTTGTTTTCTTCTTTGGCGTTGCTTGGTATACTTGTGAGATAAGGCACTAGGCGTTAGGCACTAGGTACTAGGGAAGAAAAAATCCTAGAGCCTAGAGCCTCTTTTTCCTAGAGCCTACCCCTATGGCTCATAAACATTCTTTTGGACATCAGGTCAAACATGCTGTGCTTGAGCTTGTTGAGATAGCCGGCGAACTTGCGCATGAGCTTTTCGTGATACCCCACGACAAACATCACCGCGGTCCGTGGTACTGGTTCTGCGGTTCGCTTCTTTTAAGTATTGCCGTAGGTTGGTACATTCTTTCAAAGCACATTCAGGTGCCACTCGTACCCCTACTTCGTGAGGTTGGTTCATTCATTTATCTCTTGTACCCACTTTGGCTTCCGCTACTGCTGTTCAAAATCTTTATTGAATTGTGGCTCAAATATATCCGATTGGATTACGTGAGGAAGGCGGGCGAGGTGCTTCTTGAAATTCGTATACCGAAGCTTATTGAGAAACCCATTAGGGCAATGGAGCTCTTTTTTATGGCTATGTATGAGACAGGTGCGGTAGAGCGCAACGAAACCTATTGGGAGGGTAAGGTTCGCCCATGGTTTTCCTACGAAATCGCCTCCTTTGGTGGTGATGTACACTTTTATGTGTGGACATGGCTTAAATATCGTGGAGTTCTTGAGGCACAGCTCTACGCACAGTATCCAAATATTGAGGTAGTAGAGGTTGAGGACTACACGAAAAAAAAGGTCTACAATCCACCACACAACTTTATGTGGGGAACACACTTTACCCTCCAGAAGCCCGACCCATACCCCATAATGACCTACATTGACTACGGTCTCGACAAGGAAACTGAGGAAGAATTTAAGGTGGACCCACTCTCCTCACTACTAGAGTATCTCGGCACCATGAAAAAAGGAGAGGAGGTCTGGATTCAAATCGGTGTACAGGCCTACAAGAGGCGCGGAATTGTAGAGGGCCAACTGTTTAAGGACAAGGACTGGATTGCCCAAGGTCAAGCGGAAGTAAACAAAATTATGAAGCGTGACCCGCACACCAAGAGTTCACGCTCGCAAACGTCAACAGGTTTTCCCATCATTCCGACCCTTACCGAAGGAGAGAAAAAACAGGTTGAGGCGATTGAACGAAGTCTAGAGAAGCGTGCGTTCTGGACGACCATACGGCTGTGCTACTTTGCAGAACCGGAAGTATTTCATCTGCGCTCTCCCAGTGTATCTGGACTCCTTGGAACCTTTAGAAAGCCGTTCAACAGCAATCTTCTTAATGGATTCAAACTAGGTTGGTACACCGACATTGCTGACCCGACTAAAGACATTTTCTTTTTATTTGGACTTAAAAACTGGGCGATGAATATTTGGATACCAAAATATGCCAAGCTCTTTATTGACGCCTTTCGCCGTCGCTCCTTTTTCTACGCGCCCTACCGAAATTGGCAAACTAAGCCCTATATTCTTACCACTGAGGAGCTTGCCACCATCTTCCATATTCCAGGCCAGGTCATCACTACACCTACCTTTGAACGCATTCCGTCCAAACGCGTGGAACCTCCGGCAAACCTACCGGTGTAGCTTGTATGGGTTTGACCTTTATAGCATATTTTCTAGTAGGCTTTACTCATGACCGAAAACTCGGATGAACAAAAGGGCGTAGACTCGGCACTTGATTTTCTTTTGTCGGCAACAGAGAGCGCTCCACAAAAAGCGCCTAAAATGGGACGCCGTATTCGTTTATTTTTTGCGCTGTGCGTCTTTTTCATAGCACTTCCGCTGGCGCTTTCTATTTTCTTGTGGAGAGCGCCCGCGCAGTTTCCTAGCGACTCCCTGATTTCGGTACGTGATGGCGCGACACTACAAGAAGTTTCAACACTTCTTGGCGAGCGTGGGGCGGTGCGTTCACCGTTCTGGTTTAAGGCGTGGAGCATCCTTCTTGGCGGAAATGGCGGGCTCAAGGCGGGCGACTACTATCTTTCGGGGCCCGTTCCTGTCTACACGCTCGCAGAGCGGTTTACCGCGGGTCTTCAAGGTTTGACGGCGGTTACGGTGACCATTCCCGAAGGACTAAGCAATGTGGAGGTCGCGAAGGTCCTTCTCAAATCGCTCCCACGCTTGAACAAAGAACGATTTCTTAACCTCGCAAAAGCAAAAGAGGGTTACCTCTTTCCCGATACCTATGCGTTTCTCCCGAACGAAAAGGAGGAAGATGTTATCGCGGAAATGGAACAAAATTTTCGGAAACGGACCGAGACTCTCGCTCAAGACATCAAGCTGTTTGGGAAACCTTTGCGCGATATAGTAACGATGGCCTCGCTCATTGAGGGTGAAGCGAGAACACCCGAAACGCGTCGTCAAATCTCCGGAATTCTTTGGAAACGGCTCGCGCTCGGTATGCCCTTACAGGTTGACGCGGTGTTTCCGTATATTCTGGGAAAAAATACCTTTGAAGTGACCACCGACGACCTCAAAGTTGATTCACCGTACAATACGTATAAGTACGCTGGACTTCCACCCGGCCCCATCAATAACCCCGGGCTTGATGCGATAACCGCCACGATTACCCCCACGCCAACAAAGTATTTGTACTATCTCTCCGACAAAGATGGTGTGATGCACTATGCAATAACGCACGAAGAGCATTTGCGGAATAGGGAGAAGTATCTCGGGAAGTGACCCAAAGGGTCATCCCGCGTTTAATGCTGGACCCAGCAAGTAGAAAGTAGCTGGTAGCTAGCGGAAGAGGAGGGAAAAATAATCGCACTATTAATAGTAGTGTCTATTTGTCTCATTTTTTATCATATGATAAAAAATGAGACAAAACAAATGAGATTTTTAAGGGCAAAAAAGCGACAGGGGCTTGAATCCCTGTCGCAAATGTTACAACTTGTGCTACTTTGGTTGTGGTGGCCTACACAGGCGTACAAACTCTCCGATAGAATTCAGCTCGGGTATCTCCTTAATAACAGCAGTCGTCGCCCCTGTCGGGCACATCTTTTTCCTGCCCAGCTCTATGGGAATCTCCCCAAACACCCAAAAATGGTCGTATTGGTCGGGGGTATTCCAACCGTTTTTCTGGAGTGCCTCCACGGCGTGCGCACGTGACTGAAAAGGGCCAAAGGACTTCTCGATGGGGTTGCCTACGGTGATGATTGTTTGCATTTGTGGTCTTTCTTGTTGAATTCCGATATTCTTGATATCATGCCGTCTACGATATGTCAACCTTAGGTAAAAAAGTATTTGTGGGCCTCTCGGGGGGAGTGGATAGCTCTGTTTCAGCGCTGTTACTCAAAAAAGCGGGCTATGAGGTGACCGGTGTTTTTATTCGGGTTTGGCAACCTGACTTTTGGCAGTGTTCCTGGAAAGACGACCGATTGCACGCGATCCCAAAATGCGCGAGCCTAGCCATTCCCATCATAGAACTAGACCAGGAAAACGAGTACAACAAAGAGGACGAGGACTCTATGCTTCGGGAATA
>JAUSFR010000002.1 GCA_030649775.1 bacterium
GGTGTACCTCGTGAGCTTTTTCTTTACGCTCCACGCGGCCATTCCGGTCTACGTGAACTCCTCATTCCTCGCGACGCTCGTCTCCGAAAAATATGTCGGCCTCATTTTTGGGTTCGCTTCGCTTCTCACTATTTTTGCCCTCATCGTTGTCCCCAAACTTTTGCGTTTTGTCGGTGATTACTTCACGACACTTCTCTTCATCATTCTTGAAATCGCGGTGCTTATCGGTATCGCCGCGTCGGCACGTCCCGCGCTCACCATCACACTCTTTATCGTAAGTTCGGTGTTCATCTCACTCATCTCGTTTGATTTTGACCTCATTGTGGAGGGATTTTCAAAAAACGCTTCCACAGGGAGTATTCGCGGTCTCTATCTCACCTCGGCCAATATCGCGTGGGTTATCGCGCCCGCCCTCGCGGCGGTACTGCTCGCGGGAGGAGAATACTGGCGCATCTACCTTGCCTCCGCCACGCTCTTTATTCCCGGCCTCCTCGTTTTTGCAGGAAAACTTGAACAGTTCAAAGACCCGCTCTACCGCACCGTTCACTTCAAAAAGACCCTGCTTTCCGTTTGGCGAAACAAAGATTTGCGATGCATTTTTGGCGTCTCGTTTCTCCTGCAATTCTTTTTTATGATGATGGTCATTTACACGCCTCTGTATCTGCACGATTACATCGGCTTCGGATGGGGTGAGCTGGGGCCTATCTTTTCCATTATGCTTATACCGTTCCTTCTCTTTGAGGGACCTCTGGGGTGGGTCGCGGACAAGTTCCTCGGAGAAAAGGAACTTTTGGTCGCGGGCTTTATCGTTGTCGCGCTTGCGACGGGAGCGATGTACTTCTTCACCGCCCACTCCTTCGCACTCTGGGCAGGGATACTCTTTTTGACCCGCGTAGGTGCCGCAACAGTGGAGGTAATGACCGAAACCTACTTCTTCAAAAAAATAGACGAGGGTGATGCCGGCATCGTGAGCCTCAACCGCACCGTGCGCCCGCTCGCTGGAGTAGCAGGTCCGCTCGTCGCCACAGGACTACTCGCCTACATCACGCTTCCCGCGCTGTTCCTCGCGCTCGGGGCGCTGATGCTTCTTGGTATTCCGCTGGCGCTCGCGCTGAAAGACACACGGTAAATAACCAAGCACCAAGAAACAATAACCAAAAAGATGTGTACGTCCGGTGTCGGTTTCTTGATTATTGCCTACTCTCCATCGTCGGAGGTTTCTTTTTCCTCCGTTTCTTCGTGAAGACCGTCTTCACAGGAGCACGCGGTAAGCGGTTCCCCTTCCTTCTCGCATCCTTCCGATTGACACACTCCCGGAGTGCTCGACTCTCCGTCACATCCACCGGTGCACACAAAGTGTTGCATAGAAAACTAAATAACTAATAACGTATAACTGAATTACTGAATAACTAAGACTTCACTTTTTACTCTTACGTTATTCAGTTATAGGTAAAATTGTAACACACTAGATTCAATTAAAAACAGTGCTCACAGAATGTGACGTTGCCGAAGAAAGACTTCTACGGCGTCCTTGTCGGTATCCGCGAGTATCGCTCCGTCAAGGTCAAGCGTCGGTGTTTTGGTCTGCTCACTTTTCGCCAGAAGTTCGTCAAAAAATGCCTTATTCGTGAGCACTTCCCGCTCTTCAAACGGCACTTTCTTTTCCGTGAGAAAATCCCGCACTCGCACGCACCACCCGCACCCGACTTTTGTGTAAAGAATCAATTTCATTTGTCGGGGTACCCGGTAATGCTCCGGGTCCACATGCACCCCATGCATGTATACTGCTTTTATACGATACCCCGCTTCAACCGCGGTTAGTATAGCAGAAAGCGCTTTTTTTCTATAGTTGCTTAACGAGCGCTGTCCAAACAGGCTTTAAGCCCTGCCGTCTCCGTCCATCCGCACGTTCCGGTTGTTTGCCGTTCACAACGAGCCGTCTTGTAACACGCGTAGGCCTCTTTAAACTCGCACGAGCTCATCATCTCCTCTTCCCCGCATATCTGTCCGCTACAGCCCGAAACGACACACGCCTTTACAGCTGGGGGCACCGCTACCGCTTTTAAAAACTGCACCGGGACCTGAAGCGTGTCCTCATTTTCGGGAAGACCCGAAGGATTGTCTTTATTCAAAACGAGTGTACCCACGGTTGTCGCGGGTGCCGTAAATGAAAGTGTTACTTCAAAAGGAACAAACTCCGTTGTCATCCATTCTTCCTTAGCTTGCGCTATGCCAGTTACGAGCAATTCCCCATTTCCGTCAAACAGCTTAACCGGAAAGCTTGCCTCAAAAAACCAATTGCCCCGCGCCACACCTTTTATCGTGAGTGGACTTGTGATAACGGTGTTTGGTCTCGGCTCGGAAATACGAATCAGGCTGTCCTTCTCAAGTTCGTTGCCAATATCTTCGCGAAAGGTCTTTCCCTCTTTGCTCTTGCACTGTCGCGGATAGCTCTCCATCACGGGGTTTCCCGCGTTCGCGCACTCGGCGAACGTGGTAACTTGGGGAGCCTTATCGGTAAAGAAATACGAAGCTCCCGCTATGGCGAGCAGGACAACCCCAAACACTATTTGCTTTACCGCCTTTTTTCGTCGGTCGTTCATACAAGTATAATAGTCTATTTCATTTACCATTTCCACTCCTTTTTCCTCCCCTTCACTATAGGCTAATTC
>JAUSFR010000007.1 GCA_030649775.1 bacterium
CCACGCGATTGGAAAATCAATCGCGCGAGTAGCACAGCTTCTCAAGGAAAAGGCGATAGGCGAGGTGCTGACGCTTGATGTGGAGTTCCGTGAACACTGGCAGGGTATTTTTAAAGCCCATCCGTGGCTCAAAGGTCCCGAGGATTCCTATCTTGGTTACTGGAAAAAGGGCGGGGGGGCGTCCGGAGAGCACTCGCACGCGCTCCATCTCTTTCAGTATCTCGCGAAAGTGGCGGGGCTAGGTGAGTGGAAGAAGGTCGCCTCCGTGCTTAAGGTTGAGAAAGCGGGCAAAGCGGAATACGACTCAATCGCGTCCTTTACGTTTGAACTTTCAAGCGGAAAAATTGGGAGGGTAGTGCAGGATGTCGTGACACTTCCAACCCGCAAATGGATTCGCGCGCAGGGGGGTGATGGATTTATCGAGTGGCTCGTGAATGGACACCCTGCTGGCGACCTTGTGCGGTATGTGTCAAAGGGAGGGGAAGTAAAGGAAGAAATATTCGCCAAGAAACGGCCGGACGACTTTTACGAAGAAATGCTCCATATTCAGGCACTTCTGGACAGGAAAGTAAATCCAAAAGATTCCCCCATTTCTTTTGAGAGTGGGCTCGCCGTTATGGAGGTACTTGAAACCGCGTGGAAGAATCCGTCAAAGTCCTTTCAGAAAATCAAGAATATCTAGCGCTTGGTGTCATTCCAGCGAAAGCTGGAATCTAGATATGCACATGCATCGCCTGGATTCCCGCCTCCGCGGGAATGACAGAAAAGTGCGAAATGCGTAAGTCCTAGCTATACTAGAGATTGTCTATGTCACCGCTTGTTCTCTTTCTGCTCACGATGATTCCCGGGACGATACTCCTTGGTTTTTATGACGTGCATACGAAGAAGCTTCTCCAGAAAGGCATTGGCGAGCAGACACTCGTCGGCGTTGGATTTAGCGGAGCGGGACTTATTTTTCTGGTTGCGCTCTTTTTCTTTGGTATTCCGGACACCGCCCCCGGATTTTGGAGCACCTTTTTCTTTGCGAGTATACTCACGGTCCTTGGGCAGTTCGCGTGGTATCGCGCGTTTAACTACGGAACAGTTTCTTTCATCGCTCCGCTTCGGGTGCTCACCCCTCTCATTATTATCTTTACCGGCTCACTCTTTCTTGGAGAAGTACCATCGCAAAACGGACTCGTGGGTATTGCCCTCACGGTCTCCGGACTTTTACTGTTGCTTGG
The DNA here is from genome assembly GCA_030649775.1 of bacterium. GTDB lineage: Bacteria > Patescibacteriota > Minisyncoccia > Phycocordibacterales > UBA10002 > UBA10002. Next base: position 1,224 of record JAUSFR010000007.1, read on the forward strand.
TGCTCAAGGCGGTTCGTTTTTTGCATCACTTAAAGAATCACTTCAAAGTTCCGGATTTTTGTGGGGAATGCTGGCGGTACTCGCGTTTTCCATTTCGTTTCCGCTTGATAAAAAGGCGATACTCGCTTCGTCTACACTCTTTTATTCGACCTGTCTCTATGGAGTGACCGGCATCACGAGTTTACTCATTGCGTTCTTGCTGAACCGAGAGAAAACTAGAGAAGGACTTTCGACATTGTGGCAGAACCGAAGGGTGGTACTCGTCTGGATACTCTTTCTTGTTACCGGAGGATTCTTGGTAAATCACGCGCTCAACTTCACGCTTGCCGTGTACGCGGCGAGCGTCAAGCGGTTACAGGCGCTCTGGAGCGTGCTTCTTTCGGGCGCATTTCTCAAGGAAGGGCACACTTTACGGAAATCACTCGCGACGCTCATAATGCTTATCGGGGTCATTATGACGATTGTCTTCGGGTAGAGTAGGAAAAGAGGGGTATAACCTCTTTTTCGTTTTTTGAGTTATAGTTAGAGCCTATTACTGTGGGCTTTTATGAATACCTTTGACTTCAAAAACCTCTTTATCTTTGAGATGGCGAACAACCATCAGGGTAGCCTCGCGCATGGAAAGCGAATCATTGAGGAGGTGGCGAAGGTCGCGCACGAGTTTGGGGTGCGCGGAGCGGTCAAACTTCAGTTCAGGAACCTGCCCGAATTTATTCACCCCGACTTTAGAACCCGAAAGGATGTCAAACACATTCCGCGTTTTCTTGAAACCGCGCTTTCGCAAAAAGATTTTGGCGAGCTCCTCGCCGAGGTTCGGAAGCACAGACTCATCACCATGGCGACTCCCTTTGACGAGGCGTCGGTCGCTACCTGCGAGGCGCTCGGTGTGGAGATTATCAAAGTGGCGAGTTGTTCGGCGCTTGATTTTCCGCTTCTGGAGCGGGTCGCCGAGGCGGGGAAGCCCGTTATTATTTCCGTAGGAGGTCTTTCCCTCAAAGACGTTGACCGCGCGGTGAGTTTCCTTGAACACCGAGGAACTGATTTCGCGATTGAACACTGCGTCGCCATATACCCCACACCTCCCGAGAAGCTGTATCTCCATCATATTGAGGTTCTGCGAAATCGGTATCCCAAGCTCACCGTTGGTTTTTCCACGCATGAATCTCCCGCCAACACGTCGGCTATCGGACTCGCCTACGCGAAAGGCGCGCGCATTTTTGAGAAGCATGTTGGACTCCCGACTGATACCATCAAGCTCAATGCCTATTCGGCAAATCCGAGCCAGCTTCGCGCGTGGCTTTCCGCCTACAAGCAGGCGGTCGCGGAGTGCGGAGACGACTATGTGGAGCGACCCGTGGATGGGCAGGAACAAGCAGACCTTGCCTCACTTCGGCGAGGAGTCTTTGCGAAGAAAAATATTTCCGCGGGGCAAACACTCACCCCAGATGATGTCTTTTTCGCGATGCCGTGGGCCGAAGGAGTGCTCACGAGTGGAGATTTCAGGAAGCATCTCGTTGCCGACAGGGGCTACAAAAGCGGGGAAGCTCTTTCGCAGGCAGTCGGCGCGAGTCGCGAAAAAGGAAAGAAAGACTATGTCTACCCAATCGTGCACGCGGTTAAGGGAATGCTGAACGAAGCGCGTATCCCGATTTCGCACGATTTTACGGTGGAAATCTCACACCACTACGGGCTTCCTCGCTTCGCCGAAACGGGCTGTGTGATTTTAAACTGCGTCAATCGTGAGTACGCGAAGAAGCTTATCGTGCAACTTCCCGGACAGGCGCATCCGACGCACTACCACAAAAAGAAAGACGAAACTTTCCAGATGCTCGCGGGTGATTTGGAGGTGACGATTGACGACAAAACGTACGCGCTTTTCCCGGGAGACACCCTCTGGGTTCCGCGCGGGGTATGGCACAGTTTCAAGACGAAAGGAGGAGTTATCTTTGAAGAAATCTCTACAAGGGATGAAGGACAGAGCGGTGACTCGTACTACGTGGACAAAGAACTTGCGGAGAAACCACGGGAAGAGCGCAAGACGCACCTGCACAATTGGGGACGGCATCAGTTTGACGATTCCGATACTGCGGGACCCGCGCGTGCATAACCTCATTTTTATCTATGTCATTTTTCCGTTTGAGTAACATTGTGCGTATTTACCGCCTCCTTACAGAGGCGTTTGGCGCCTATAAATGGTACATTGTTGTCGTAGGTATTTTGAGTGTGCTCGTTGGTATCGCGGAAGGGATTGGCATCAATGCCATCATCCCTCTCTTTTCTTTCGTGGGAGGACAGGAACACGTGCCATCCGACAGTATTTCTCGCGCCATTCAATCGTTGTTCGCGTTTACGCATATTACGTATTCCGTTACCTCACTACTCATATTTATCGGTTCTCTCTTCATCGCGAAAGCCATTTTCATATTTGTAAGCAGATATATTAATCTTTGGATTTTAAGTGTATATGAGTATCGGGAACGAAAAGAGCTTTTTAGCGCGCTCCTCCAAAGCCAGTGGAAACATCTCGCGGAGCAGAAAGTTGGTTTTGTTGACCAAGTAATATTGCAGGATATCGCGCGGAGCGCGGGTATTCCATTCCACATAGGGTCGCTTATGCGGGTATGTGTCAGTATCCTTGTATACAGTTTTCTGGTGGTCAATATTTCTCTCCCCATCGCACTCATCGCCTTTCTTTCCGGCCTTGGAATGCTGTTGCTCATTAAGCCACTGTTTGCCTCCTATCGGTTGTTTTCCGATAAAATCGTGAAGCGGTATAAACAGCTTGGGCACTTCATCAACGAGCATATCGTGGGGATGAAGGTTATCAAAGCGAATGCCGTTGAAAGTGGAGTGGTGGAGAAAGGAGAATCGGTGTTTGGTGGACTGCAGAGACTACGGGTGCGGTCCGAAGTTACGCGTATCATTTCGGACGTTTTGTTGGAGCCGATTGGTATCGTCTTCGTCCTCGGTGTATTCGCATATTTGTTTAAAGTCGGTACGTTTAATTTCCCCTCCTTTGCGGTTTTGGTGTATGCGGTCAGTCGGGTCTTCAATAACATCCAGCAGTTTCAATCGGAGGTGCACGACCTCAATTCACGCGCCCCCAATCTCTCCGCTCTCTCAAGCTATAAACGAAAAGCGCGGGAAGAGCGTGAACGGCAAAAAGGAGAGAGACCCTTCACCTTCACGAAGAGCTTGGATATTTCCGGCGTAAGTTTTTCGCATGAGGGAGGCGTGCGGATACTTTCCGACATCTCGTTTTCGGTGTCCCGTGGCGAGGTGTTCGGCATTATCGGCCCTTCGGGTTCGGGAAAGACAACGCTCGTTGATATTATCCTCCGACTTCTCACGCCAACCATTGGTGCGCTCCAGCTTGATGGCGTCAAAAGCGACGACGTGAATCTTCGGAAGTGGCGAGAGAACATCGGTTACGTTCCACAAGAGTCGTTTCTCATAAACGATACGATTGAAGAAAACATACGGTTTTACGGGAACGCGAGCAGTGAAGACATCGCTGAGGCGGCTCGTCAGGCGCACATTTTTGATTTTATCGCGAAACTCCCTGAGGGATTTAAGACGATGGTGGGGGAGCGGGGCAACCGATTGTCGGGGGGCGAGCGTCAACGAATCGCGCTCGCTCGCGCACTCGTGCGCAAACCGCAGATACTTATTTTGGACGAGGCGACGAGCGCTCTTGATAACGAATCGGAATCATTGATACAGAAATCCATTGACGCGCTTCGGGGGAGTCTCACGATTATGGTTATCGCGCATCGGCTTTCTACCGTACTCACCGCGGACCGCGTGGTGGCGATGGAGCGCGGACGAATAGCCGAAATCGGAAAGCCAGCGGAACTGCTCAAGAATCCCGAGTCATATTTTTCCCGAATGTATAAACTTACCGGTACGGCATAATGCAGAAACAGTTATCACTAAGATGTAGACACTATGAAGGTTCTGTTGAGCTGGGCAAGAAAACAAAGCGACCCCGATACGGGCATACTTATAGAACGGCTGGAACGCGCCGGTCATTCGCTTGTCTATTTCGTGGGTGCACCTGTTGACGAGCGAAGTACCCCGAAAGGCGCGGTCTTTCACTCATACGCGGATGCGGAGGTGGGGAAGCCCGCACTCTCTATTGACGCCCTTGCGTTTCCGCCACTTGATGCAGACCTCATACAGAAACTTTACCATACCGAATCAGTCGTCCTCACGATGATGAATCGTTTCTTTGATGAGTTTGTTGTTGATGAGCGAAGGAGAATTTATTACGAAATGGTGCGATACTGGAGCGGTGTTCTTTCCCGGTATACACCTGATGTCGTACTCTTTCCCACACTGCCTCATTTCGGGTACGACTACATTCTCTATTCACTCGCGCGCCTCGCGGGAATTAAAACGATATTCTTTGACGACACGCGTTTTCCCGGAAGACTCCTTCCCGCGACCGACCTCGCGCACCTTACCGAGTCGCTCAAAAGTGCGATGACACGAAACACGGGGAAGCAGTATTCTCTAGATGACCTCGCGCCCGATATACGAGGGTACTATGAGTCGAGAAGCCGAAAGGACTACAGTGTTGTCCCAAGCTACATCGCGGACCAAAAAGAACGGCATTCAATTTGGAAACTTCGTCTTCCGTGGGAAAAAATGGGGGAGAGCCTCCGAGATTTTTCGTTTCTTCACAAAGCTCCGCGGTACCTCCGATTTCTCGCGCGTGAGCGCACCATTCCGTTCGTCAAGAAAGTAGGAACGCATCTTTCGTATCCGCTCCTCTCCGACCTCCGAAAAGAATACACGGCGCTCACACACGCACCCGATTTTGGAAGGCCATTCGTCTATTTCCCGCTTCAAAAACAACCCGAACGCACCACAAGTCCGCAAGGCGATATGTTTGTAGACCAACTGCTCGCGCTTGAACTCGTATCTTCCGCGCTCCCCAAGGGGAGTGTCATCTATGTCAAAGAGCATCCGCTTCAGTGGGCACACTTCGGGGTGCGGTTTTCAAGCTCGCGGTATCGCGGTTACTATGAGCGTATTTCACGGATTCCAAACGTCGTGCTGATACCGCTCTCAACCGATTCGTATAGACTTATCAACGAATCGCTCTCGGTATCCGCGGTGACCGGTTCAGCCGGATGGGAGGCGGTGCTCCGCGGAAAACCCGCCATCATCTTCGGAAAGGTGTGGTACGAAGATTGTCAGGGAATATTCAAAGCATCGTCAAAGGAGGATTGCGTGAAGGCTTTTGCGACGATTGCGCGCGGATACGTCGTTAATCAGGAAAGCGTTATACACTATCTCAAGTGTTTTGAATCGGTGACGATACGGGCTTTTATCGCGCCGACCGCCGGAAAGGCGTCCACCATCGGCAAGGAGGAGTGTATGAACGTCATCAGTGACAGCGTGCTTAAAGAATTAAACTTCGTAAAATAACTATGCGACTATTTTTCCTCAACTGGAGCGGTAAAGACCTTGGGATGATTGAGGTTGTTCGTGCGCTGAAGAAGGAGCACGACGTCGTCTATTGGACATGCTCCAATGTCAAAATGGAAGTGGATGCCCGCGAATTTCCCGGCACGATTCTGCACGAGCATACGGACGCGCTTCACGGTATTCCTCCCGAGGGGTTTTTGGGGGATATTCCTCCCGCCGACCCAGAGCTCCTCCGCGCGCTTTCGGAGGCTGAAGTGCTGACGCTCACCATGATGAACAAGCATTTTGAGCGAAAGACCGTGAGTGAACGCGTCTTTTTGTATCAGCAGTATGTCGCGTATTGGGATGCGGTGCTCAAAAAGTACGCTCCCGATGCGATTATCTTTCCGACCATTCCACATTCGGTCTATGACTTTGTCGTGTACTCGCTCGCGAAGCACTACGGTATCCGCACGGTTATGTTTGAGCCCACGTGGGTGGGCGACCGAATGATTGGTATGCGCGACTATGTGGGCGGCCCGAGTTTTCTGCGTAATGAAAAGACAATTTCCTCGGACGTTAAGATTTCGGAACTTTCCGCCGATATCCGAAAAGAGTACGAACGGCATCTGCAAACAGGCACTGACGCGACCCCGGTATTTGTGAAAAACATCAAGCGCAGATATTCTGGTATCCGCCTGCTCTACATCAAATGCCGTTCGCTCGTTACGAGCATTTCCGTGCACAAAGATTTCTCGGTGCTTTGGAAGGCGCTCTTGTCGCCCTTTGGCGCGCTCAAACCGAATCTGAAGAAAGAATACGAGGGTGTGGCCGTCCCGCCCGATGTTGATAAACCTTTTGTATATGTTCCGCTCCACTATCAGCCCGAGCGAAACTCTTCTCCGCAGGGAGGAATATTCGTAGACCAGCTCTATCTTGTGGCGACGCTCGCTTCCTCACTCCCGGATGGGTGGAGCGTCTACGTCAAAGAGCACCCGACACAGTGGTTTTACCGCGGAGTCAATTTTTTTAGCTACCGATTTCGTGGGTACTATGAAGCGCTCGCGAAGATAAAGAATGTGCGCGTGGTCCCGCTTACCACAAATACCTATACGCTCACCTCCCGCTCCCGCGCTGTCGCGACCATTACCGGAACCGCGGGTTTTGAGGCGGTGCTTCGCGAGAAGCCCGTGCTCGTCTTCGGATACCCGTGGTACCGCGGTGCCCCCGGACTTTTTGAGGTGAATAACCTCGCGTCCTGCCGTGAGGCGCTTAAAAAGATTGCCGGAGGATTTACCACAAGCACGAATGACGTGCTCCGCTACCTTCATCTCTTGGATGCCGAGACCTTTCATGGGTATATTGACCGAGACGGACAGACGGTTTCGTCGCTTTCTCCGCTTGAAAACGCAGAGTCGCTGACGCGGGAGATAGCGAAATTACTCAAGGACTAGACAAGGATGAAACGTCACTAATGTGCTTCCGGAATAGTTGTGTATACTGTTACCAAATAGAGAGAGTTACCCATAGGCCACACCCTATCTATATATGCATAACGGGATAAACATGGATTTTTTAAAGGGGAAGACGGTGCTCATCACCGGCGGGACCGGCTCGTTCGGAACACAGTTTGCCGAGCTCTTACTCGCGTCTTCGTCCGTGCGAAAGGTTATTATTTTCAGCCGAGATGAGTTCAAGCAACATCGAATGCGCGAGCGGGTGAAGGACGCAAAGGACCGCCTGCGTTTTTTGCTTGGCGATGTGCGTGACCTCTCGCGGTTGGAGCGGGCGTTTGCCGGCGTGGATATTGTGGTGCACGCGGCGGCGCTGAAGCAAGTCCCCGCGCTTGAGTTTGACCCGCTTGAAGCGGTCAAGACCAATATCTTGGGAACGCAAAATGTCATTGACGCGGCGCTCAATCAAAAAGTGGGGAAGGTGCTTCTCGTTTCCACGGACAAAGCCGTGAACCCCGTCAATCTCTACGGCGCGACGAAACTCTGCGCGGAGAAACTTTTGATTGCCGCGAATTCTTACCGCCGTACGACCGACTCACCGCCGTGCTTTAGCGTCGTGCGGTATGGAAACGTGGTGGATAGTCGGGGAAGTATCGTGGAAGTGATTCGCGAGCAGAAGAAAACGGGAGTCATAACCCTTACGGATTCTCGGATGACCCGTTTTTGGATTACGCTCCCCGAGGCAAGCAATCTCGTGCTCTACGCGCTCTCCACTATGCGGGGCGGAGAGATTTTCGTGCCGAAACTCCTCGGTGCCAAAGTAACCGACCTCATCAGCGTCACCGCTCCGGAGTGCAAGGTCAAAGTCATCGGCATCCGGCCTGGTGAGAAACTTCACGAAGCGCTTCTCACCGAAGATGAAGCGAGACGAACCAAAAGCGATGAACGATACTTCATCGTGGAGCCGATTCACGCGTGGTGGAACGGCGAACATCTCAAAAAGCTCTCGTCACTCCCGCCCGATTTCACCTACGCGAGCAATGAAGTAAAAACACTGTCGTCACGCGAACTTTCCAAGTTTATATGACCATACCCTATGGACGGCAATCAATAAACGCGGCGGTTGCGGCAGTCGTGCGAGTGCCTCGAACAAATAGCGCAGACCTTTGTAACGGCGGACGAAGCCGAAGAAGAGTAAAAG
>JAUSFR010000019.1 GCA_030649775.1 bacterium
TGTGGGCCTCTCGGGGGGAGTGGATAGCTCTGTTTCAGCGCTGTTACTCAAAAAAGAGGGCTCTGAGTTGTCCGGTGTTTTCATACGGGTCTGGCAACCCGACTGTTGGCAGTGTTCCTGGAAGGACGACCGATTGGACGCGATGCGAATATGCGCGAGCCTAGCCATTCCCTTCATAGAACTTGACCTTGAAAAGGAGTACAAGAAAGAGGTCGTGGACTATATGATTCGGGAATATAAGGCGGGGAAGACCCCCAATCCCGATGTGATGTGCAACCGTTTCATAAAGTTTGGAGGGTTTTACAGCTGGGCGATGAAGAGGGGGGCTGATTTTATAGCTACAGGACACTACGCTCGCGTGGAGACGCGAGAATTTCCAATTTCCAATTTCCAATTTCCAAAAAAATCCGGAAAAATTCAAAAATTAAACATTAAAAATTCGTTGGCGCTTCTGACGGGCGCCGACGTCAATAAGGACCAGAGCTACTTCCTCTGGCAAATCAGGAAGGAACAGCTTCCGCACATTCTGTTTCCCGTCGGAGGAATGAAAAAGCCCAACGTGCGAAAACTGGCAAAAAGACACGGGCTTATTACGGCTGACAAGAAAGACAGTCAAGGACTCTGCTTTATTGGCAAGGTGGATATGAAGGAGTTTCTTAAGCACTACATCAAGGAAAAGCCCGGAACGGTGCGGAGCGAAAAGGGTAAAGCGCTTGGCACACACGCGGGAGCATTTCTCTACACGATTGGTGAGCGCTACGGTGGAGCGGTTACAAGGTCCGACCTTGTAAAAAGGTCGGACCTCGGAGAGATGTCCTCCTACTATGTTATCGCCAAGGATGTCCGAAAAAATACGCTCACTGTTTCCACAAAAAAACCGAATGGTAGACTTGGCGGAATGGTGACCGAGGTGGAACTCAAAAATTGCAATTGGCTCTTAAAGCCCCTTTCGGGAAAGGTCTATTCGGCAAGAACCCGCTATCGGCAACCGCTACAACGTTGCCGTATGGTAAATACCTACGGCCGTAGGCAAATGCTATGTTTTGAAAAACCGCAAACTATCGCTCCCGGGCAGTCATTGGTCCTTTATGATAATGATTTAATTATTGGTGGAGGTATCATCTCCTAATGCGCCGACAGTTATTCAGTCACCTGTTATTCAGTAATTAGTTATCTCTGGTATACTGTTGTCTATGTCACCAAACACCATTAGCGTCTTAAAAGCGGACGGAACACAAGAAAACTTTGACCAAAGTAAGCTCCTCGCCTCCCTAGAGAAATCCGGCGCGAGCAAGGAGGTCGCGACAGAGGTCGCCGAGCATGTCGCGAGAGAACTTGTCGGAGGGATAACGACCGCCGATATTTATAGACACGCTTTTTCCGTACTTCACACGAAGCAAAAGATGGCTTCGGTTCGCTATTCGCTTCGCCGTTCGCTTCTTGCTCTGGGGCCTACCGGTTTTCCGTTTGAGAAATTTGTCGGGGAGATTTATAAGCGTAAGGGCTTTACGGTACTTCTTGACCAGATGGTATGGGGGCGATGTGTTGACCACGAAATGGACGTGATTGCCTGGAACGAGAGCAAACTTATTATGGCCGAGGCGAAATATCATCACGAGTTCGCGTATAAATCGGATGTCAAGGTTGCCCTCTACGTAAAGGCGCGCTTTGACGACCTTACTCTCGCGACCTTTACCTCTTACGGCCCACACCGGAAACTGGATGAGGGCTGGCTTATCACCAACACCAAGTTCACAGAGAAGGCCATTCGGTACGCCGAGTGCTCGGGGGTACGGCTACTTGGTTGGAATTATCCCGAGAAAGGAAACCTCCACGACCTCATTGAGGAAACGGGAGTGCATCCGGTCACCTGCCTCACGACACTCACCGACAAGCAAAAACAACAGCTGATGAATGAGGGAATTGTGCTCTGTGAAAGCATTCCAAAGGAAAAAGAGAAACTGCGAAGCCTCGGTTTTGACGAGCGCCTTATCGCGGATGCGACGAGCGAAAGTGGCCTTCTCTGCCCCGTCTAAAAAATAACCAAGCACCAATATCCAATCACCAACAAAGAGGCGAGCACCCACTTTTGGTTATTGATGATTGATTATTGGGTATTCTTGAAGAGCTATGAGCGATTACTACAAACCTCACCGAAAACCCGACTGGAACTATGGCGGGCCAAACTGGAAACTTTCGCGGTCAAAGATAGACCTCTTTATGAGCTGTCCTCGCTGTTTTTACGTGGACAACAAGCTCGGGGTTGCGCGCCCACCAGGATTTCCATTCAATCTCAACAGCGCCGTTGATAAACTTTTGAAGAAAGAATTTGACGGACATCGGGCCAAAAAGACCGCGCATCCGCTGATGAGGGAGTATGGTATTGATGCTGTACCATTTCAGCACCCAAAGATGGAAGAGTGGCGGGACTCGCTTCGCGCCGGTGTGAGTGTTCGGCATAAACCCACGGGAATGCTGGTTCGTGGAGGTGTAGACGATGTCTGGGTTTTCCCCAATGGCGAGCTTATTGTGGTTGACTACAAAGCGACCAGCAAAGACGGAGAAGTGAGCCTTGATGCCGAGTGGCAGGACGGATACAAACGTCAGATGGAAACCTATCAGTGGCTCTTCCGCCAAAACGGCTTTACCGTTTCCGACACTGGCTTTTTTGTCTACGTAAACGGCAAGACCGATAGGGAAGCGTTTGACGCAAAGCTTGAGTTTGATGTCAAAATTATTCCCTACACGGGAAAGACCGATTGGGTAGAGCCGACGCTTCACAGTATCAAGAAATGTCTGGATTCTGAAATCGTTCCGAGTCCCGCGCCACTCTGCGATTATTGCAACTACCGCAAGGCAGCCGCGGAGGTTTCGGTTTCCGCAGCCAAAAAAGGGGATTCCGGAAAGCTTGCCTCAAAAACACCTCCAAAAAAAATCTCACCTACCGAAAATGCCTCTCTCTTTTAAGGAAAAGGTTTTTGCCGTCGTTCGGAATATCCCAAAGGGCTCCGTTCTCACCTACAAGGAAGTCGCTGTTCGGGCGGGTTCACATCGCGCGTTTCGCGCCGTCGGTTCCGCTATGAAAACCAACTTTGACCTCGCCATTCCGTGTCACCGTGTAGTGAAAAGTAGTGGGGAAGTCGGCAACTACAACCGCGGTGGCACTCCCGCAAAACGGAAACTTCTCCTCTCCGAAGGCGTACCTCTGCGGTAAAGCAACTCACCATTTAGCAAAAGTACCACGGCCGTGGTAATTTTGCTAAATGCGCAGAAACCGATGAAATGAGAAGAAAGAAAAGATTGACGGGTGCTGTCATTTGTCGTATCTTCTGGTCAGAACTCAGCCCTGCCAGCGATTCTCGAAAACGACAAGGAAGTACCGGTGAGGTGACGAACACCCCGCTTGTGGGCACGCTCCCCCTTGCTTTCGTAAACCGGCAAAGCTCATTACAATGAAAAATACCCTAACCTTCCGTGGTCTTCCGTTTCTTCGCCTTCTTGAATCGGGAATTGTTCCACAATTCAAAGTCTTTGTGGAACTTTGGCAGATGCGACACAGCCTTCGGGGCGTTGATGACCAACCAATGTCGGTGAGAGGAGTAATCGTCTTTGCCAATAACCTTGGAAAGATGGTGGTTTTCTTCCTACTCGTCAGTGCGGGAGTGCTACTCTCTCATGCCTCTGAAAGGAACCGAGTGGCCATTTCCCTTAGTTGCTCTGGAGCTGCGACACTATGTTGCATTTCCTATTTCGGCTTCAAGAAACATCTTCGCTTCATCGGCAAAATCCAGCGACTGGATGAACTGCTCAAGATACGACCCGAGACGTCAAACGGCATCTGCGATTTGTCGCCAATCGGTATAGTCATGCAAGACACCTTTTGCCAGATAGTGCGTGAACAGGCGGTGAGCGTCCTACGGCTTGAGGTGGAAGAGGACCCGAAGAAGGTGGTGCAATTCGCCAAAATCTATGAAGGGCTCATTCAAAGGAATCCTCTACAGGATGAGTCTCCTGACGAGCGGTCATTAGAGCTTGTACGACAGTACGTGCGGGAATTCAGAGGTACGGTGAGCGAACTTAACTTCAACATTCCCAAAATCAAGGAGGTCTACAAAACGGCGAGACTCACTCTGGAACAGAGCGCGCATCAAAGAAAAGAGGAGGGCAATAAAGCATAACGCCAGATTGCGAGCATTCCCTAGCCCAGCTACACACCGGTAGCTGGCTTTTTTTTGGCTTAAAAATGCGGTAGGATAGGTCAAATGGGAAAAATCCCTCCTCCGATCAGAATCGGAGTGCTCCCTTTAGGAAAGGGAGAATAAAACATGACTGTTTCTGAAGTACGAAAGAAATATTTGGAGTTTTTTAAGTCAAAGGGACATACCATTGTCCCGAGTAGTTTGCTCGTACCCGAAAATGACCCGACCACGCTTTTTACGGGAAGTGGTATGCAACCGATGGTGCCGTACCTCTTGGGGGAGAAGCATCCGTCGGGGAGGCGGATTGCGGATTCGCAGAAGTGCTTTAGGTCGCAAGATATAGAGGAGGTGGGGGACAACCGACACACCACTTTTTTTGAAATGCTCGGCAACTGGTCGCTTGGCGACTACTGGAAGGAAGAACAACTTTCGTGGGTGTTTGCATTTTTAACAAGTGAGATTGGTATCCCAAAAGAAAAGCTTTCGGTAACCTGTTTTGAGGGCGATGAAAAACTCGGCATTCCTCGCGACACCGAGTCTGCGGAGATTTGGGAACGCCTCGGCATTCCGAAAGACCACATTCATTTTTACAGCGCGAAGAAAAACTGGTGGAGCAGGGCAGGTGTGCCCGAAAATATGCCTGTGGGAGAGCCTGGGGGTGCCGACAGCGAGATTTTCTATGAGTTCTCGGGGATAGCGCACAATAGCGCGTTCGGTGAGCGCTGTCACCCAAACTGTGATTGCGGTCGTTTTATGGAAATTGGGAACTCGGTGTTTATGGAGTACAGAAAAATCCCTCCTGCCGAAGACGGCAGTGCTCCCTTTACGAAAGGGAGAATAGGACACTCGGAGTTTGAAAAGCTTCCACAAAGAAACGTGGATTTTGGTGGGGGACTGGAGCGTATTACAGCAGCGCGAAATGACAGCTCGGATGTGTTCACTATTGATGTTTTTGCGCCACTGATACAGAAACTTGCCCAGCTTTCGGAAAAAAACTACACGGACCCTGCCTATACGGGTTCGTTCCGCACCGTCGCCGAGCATCTCCGTGCCTCGGTCTTTCTGATTGCCGATGGGGCGTCCCCGTCAAACACCGACCAGGGATATTTTACCCGCAGGCTTCTTCGTCGAGCGGTACGGCATTTAGACCTTCTCGGTATCGGCGCGGACACACTCTCATCTTTGGTAAAACCTGTCGTAAGCGCCTACGCTGACGCCTATCCAAGCCTACTTCAAAAAAGCGAGGCGATTACCTCCGAAATTGGAAACGAGGAGCACAAATTTCGAAAAACACTGGACATGGGGTTAAAGGAGTTTTCCCGAATGGCGGAAAAATCTTTGGATAAAACGCTCTCGGGCGCAAATGCGTTTATGCTTTTCTCGTCCTACGGACTCCCGATAGATATGATTAAAGACCTTGCCCCGGAAAAGGGACTCACGGTAGATATCGCGGGGTTTGAAAAGGAACTTGAAAATCATCATGTGATTTCTCGCGCCGGAATTGAAAAGAAATTTAAAGGGGGACTCGCGGATACGAGCGAAGAGTCCCTCAAGTATCACACCGCAACACATTTGCTCCATCAGGCACTTCGGGATGTACTGGGAGATGAAGTAGGACAGAAGGGAAGTAACATTACTCCCGAGCGGCTTCGCTTTGATTTTTCGTTTGGCCGAAAAATGACCGACGACGAGAAGAAAAAGGTTGAGGATATCGTAAATGCAAAGATTCAGGCAAAACTTCCAATGCAAAGAGTGGTGATGCCGAGAGCGGAGGCCGAAAAGTCGGGTGCGCTTCACTTTTTCGGTGAGAAGTACAGCGACGAAGTAAGCATTTACTTTATTGGAGACACGCTTGAGACTGCCTACTCAAGGGAGTTTTGCGGAGGTCCACACGTGACGAACACGGGGGTCCTCGGAACCTTCAAAATACAAAAAGAGGAAGCGGTATCGGCAGGCGTGCGGAGAATTAAGGCGGTACTTGAAAAGTGAACGGATTTGGGGCAGAATGCCTGTTGAAGAAAGGCTCTTTATGACACACTATCCGAGTCCGAATTCCACCCAGACCGAAACACCCCCATCAACGTGGGCTAGTAGCGACGAAAAACTACGGTACGAGCTAAAGTGCAAGCGCTCAATCTTCCGACAGCAGTCACTTGAGACGGTGCGGAAAGAAAGACAAGAGATACCTGATTTGCTTACTTACGCGCGCCTGACCGTCGCCGTCTGGCAAATTAATCTTGCGCTAAAATGCGCCGACGAATATTAGCCTTCCGGTCCCCAGCTCTAGTTGGCCACTCGCGCAGAGTGGCTTTTTTCTTATTGTCGCAGGCTCTTGTCTTCCGCAAAGCGCGAGGTCTTGTGCTATACTTTCTCTATGTCTTTCTTCTCCGGAAAAAAAGAAAGCGACGTGGTTCTTGTTTTTGATATCGGTAGCGGAAGCGTAGCGGGCGCACTTGTCCTTATCTCCGCGGAGCACCCCGCGACCATCCTCTACAGCTTTAGAAGTGAGATTCCGTTCCAGCACGAGGCAACGGGTATACGACTGCTTTCGCTTATGCTCCGCTCGCTTTCACAGGTGATGCTCGCGATTACTCGCGAAGGCTTTGAGCTCGCGGGTATGGGCGCGCGCCGACCCAGGATTCGGGAAGCGTTTGTTTCCTTAAGCGCTCCGTGGGTAGTCTCTCAAACGTCTTTTCTTTCCCTCCGCAATAAAGCACCGACGAAGATAACCACTCACGTTTTTGCCGAACTACTCAAACATTCGGAGGAGGATGGTCATCCGGAAAGAAAACCCATTCCGAAAGGCGGAGTGCTTATTGAACGAAAGCTCATCAAATCGGTGCTGAACGGCTACGCAACGGCCACCCCCTACGAAAAAGAAGCGATAACGGCCGAATTCGCTGTTTTTGAAAGCTTCTCGGTTCCCAAAGTTACCGAAAAGATAGCGGACACCATTACCGAACTTATCCACCCCGGACATATTAGCTTTCATTCATTTTCACTTCTTGCCTTCGCTACGCTTCGCGAGCTTTACCCAAACAAGGAGCACTTTATGCTGATTGACGTAAGCGGAGAGCAGACGGAACTCTCTCTTATACGTGGAGGCGTTCTTTCCGAAACCGTCACCTTCCCGTTCGGAAGAAATCACTTTGTCCGAGCGCTTCGGCGCCACGCGGAGGTGCCCGTCTCGGGGGCGTCTGCTGTTTTAAAACTTTACCGCGATAATAATGGCGTCGGCCGTCTTTTTGAACGTTCAAAGAAAACTCTGGACACGATAAAAGGGGAGTGGCAGGAAAAACTTTCAAAGTCTCTTTCCAATTTTTCCGAGGAGACATTGCTTCCGCGTTCAATTTTTCTCACCGCGGATGAAGACCTAGCACCCATTTTGAGTGGTGCGCTTCAGTCGGGAGAGGTGGGTGGACTTACGTTGTCGCCGTCGCAACTGGAGGTGACGGTTGTGGGCAACGAAACGCTTGCTCCCCTCGTCGCGTATAGCTCGTCCGACACGCGAGACCCTTTTCTTGGTCTCATTTGCGCGCTTGCGTCCCGATTGGAGCACGGGAAGAACCTTGCGTAATTGCGAAATAAGAGAGGGCTGTAGTAGAATGAGAGGCAGTGATGGAAAAACGGAATTATTTTTTTGCGCGCACTTTCCGTTTTCCATCCCCTCCACCAATCAAATGGCAAAAAACATTCTTCACGACATTATGACCAAAGAGCACCGCACGATTCGAGAGGTGCCACTTCCTCGTGGCCGAAAACACATCGACGCCGTAGAGGAAGATTCGGTACTCTACGAACGCGAAGAAATTGAATTGCAGGAAGAATCCTCTCCACTCCCGTGGCGAAAGGTCCTACTTTGGGGAGCGGTTGTCTTTTTTGCCCTGATACTGGTTGTGGCTTTCATCGCGAGTTTTTCGGGGGCAACGGTCTCGGTATTAGCGCGGTCGGAATCCATTACCGTGCATCATGAATTCACCGCTTCAAAGGACGGAGCGAAGCTTCGTTTCCAAACACTTCCCATAAACGAGACAGCGGAAGTCGTCATCCCCGCGGATACCTCAAAAAAAGTGCTCGAGAAATCCAAGGGAACCATCGTCATTTATAATAATTTTTCCGACAAACCCCAACGTCTGATACGAAACACCCGCTTTGAAACACCCGCGGGTCTTATCTACCGAATTGACTCATCCGTTACCGTTCCGGGGAGAACTCTCAAGGACGGGAAAAAAGTTCCCGGAAGTATTGAGGCAACGGTATTCGCCGATTCCCCCGGCGCGGAATACAATATTCCACTTTCGGATTTCACCATTCCGGGCTTTAAAAGCGACCCCGCCCGCTTTTCCACGTTTTACGCCCGTTCAAAGACTCCTATGACTGGGGGCTTTGAGGGAATTCAGCATATTCCTTCGGAAAGTGCGCTTGTCACGGCTCGCGCATCGCTACAAAAGACCCTCGCCGATAAGGTGACCGCGAAAACATCCACATTCGTTTTGCCCGAATTTATTCTCTTTCCGAGCGCGCTCGTAACCCGAAGCTCTTCACTTGCGCCCGAGGAACGCGAGGGGGGACTTTCCGCCGTTCGGGAAAAAATGACCGGAACGGCCTACCTTTTTAAGCGAGAGGACCTTGCGCGGGCGGTTGCGTCGGCGTCGCTCCCCACACTGAGCAACCTTCCCATTGAAATGCCCGACCTCGGCTCCCTCCGTTTTGCATTCAAAGAGGTTCCCGTAGGTGAAAGTGCCGAGGTCAAGAGTATCCGCTTCACGCTGGACGGCTCCGCCAAGGTCGTTTGGCTTTTTGACGGGGAAAAGTTGCGTGACGCGCTTGCGGGAAAGCCAAAAGGGGAGCTTCTGAAGACACTTTCCTCGTTTCCGACGGTAGAGAAGGCGGAGCTCGTCATCCGTCCATTTTGGAGCCGAACATTTCCAAACAACCCGAAGAAAATTACCGTTGAGGAGGTGCATGAACTTTCGGGTAACCCAGCCCAATAGAAACGACGATTTCGCTTTCTCCCAAGAGCCTATCCACTATCTTCCCCCTGTCTGGAAATCCATATTTTTGGCTACAAAACATCGTCTCGGCTTCAGAGTACTCCAAGTACACTTCAGACTCCGACTTGTTTTTCGCTCAAAAATATGGATTTCCTGACTCGGGTACCTAAGACTAGTGGATAGGCTCTAAAGCGAGTAAAGTTGACGCAGAAATCATTTATTGCTATGATACGGCCCGTTACGAGAATACGTTAAAAATGAGTTCAAAAAGTACAAATGCGGTCACGGGTACCGTGATTGAAGCCCTTCCCGACACCCTTTTTAAGGTGAGACTCCCCGACGGTACGGAACTTCTTTCATTTCTTGCCGGAAAGATGCGAATGCATCGCATTCGCGTACTTATTGGAGACAAGGTCACGGTTGACATTGACCCCTACGGAGGAAAAGGGAGAATAACGAAGAGATTGTAGAAAATAACGGAACGTAGTGAAGTATATTTTCAAAACCCCGTGCAGTATTTCGCTAGGGCGAAATAAATCCTGAAAGGATTTTACTGCACAGGGTGACGATGTATATAGTCGCTCCGCTCCTTATACATCAGTCATGCGAGTAAAAGCATCAGTTAAAAAAATCTGCGCGCAGTGCAAGGTTCTACGCCGAAAGGGGTACGTCTATGTGCTGTGCAAGAGTAATCCGCGACACAAACAGCGACAAGGCTAAAAAAGGAGCTAGGCACTAGGCCTTAGGCGCTAGGAAGAAAGAGAAATTTTTATTCCTAGAGCCTAGAGCCTTCGACCCTAGAGCCTAAATCTTTTATGCGTATCTCCGGTATAACCATCCCCGACACAAAGCGACTTGAGTACGGACTTCGTATTATCTACGGAGTTGGTCATTCGCTTGCCCTTACTATTTTGAAGGACGCCGGGGTTCCCCCGGCAAAAAAGTCTAAAGACCTCACCCCCGAAGAAGAAAATGCCATCCGCCGAGAAATGGAGAAGTACAACATTGAAGGTGACCTCAAACGCGATATTTCTTCAAACGTAAAGCGCTTGAAAGATATCAAAGCGTACCGAGGCGTTAGACACCTTCGCGGTCTTCCTGTCCGAGGTCAGCGAACAAAAACGAATTCCCGAACTCGCCGAGGAAACCTCCGAAAGACGATGGGTACGGGAAGGAGAGCGGTGGAGAAGAAGTAATGGCTCGGCCCGCAGTTTCGGGATTCAGGCTTCTGAATATCGAAACTGCGGTTGCCGAACAGTACCCGCCTAACTTTTCCAACAAGATGAATGTAGCTCGTGGAGAAGATAGACGAAGCATTTGTTTGATGATAGCTACAGAGTAATAATCAAGAAAAGTTGGGCGGGTGGCGATTTTTATAGTCGTCGCAAGCTCCTCCTTAAAAATCAGCCATGGGAAAAAAACGCATAGTCGCAAAAGGAGAAACGGAGAGCGGAGGGGCAAACGCCCGTTCGAGTGCTTCAAAGAAACGCGTGCTTGACCGCGGGGTTCTTCACGTTGATTCCACCTACAACAACACTCGGCTTACTCTCACCGACGAAAAGGGAAATGTCGTCGCCTTTTCATCCAGTGGTGCGCTTGGTTTTCAGGGAGCGAAAAAAGGTACCCCGTTCGCGGCCGCAAAGGTCGGCGAAACCCTCGCCACCAAGGCACAAACAATGGGTATGAAAGAGGTAAGCGTCGTAGTGAAGGGTGTGGGCTCGGGACGAGAGTCCTCCATACGAGGCTTCGTCAACAAGGGCTTTTCCATTATCAGTATCAGGGATGCGACACCGGTCCCCCACAATGGACCTCGCCCACCCCGAGCGAGGAGAGTTTAATGGCTCGGCCCGCAGTTTCGGGATTCAGGCTTCTGAATATCGAAACTGCGGTTGCCGAACATTACCCCGTGAAGTATCCGCCAAGGGTGGATTCCTGCGAAGCAGGAATACTTCACAGGGTGATGATTTTCAATAATTCGAAGACTCATTAAGAAAATCAATCATGCGTATAGGACCAAAATACAAAATTGCACGTCGTCTCGGACCTGACCTTTTTCCGAAGACGCAGTCGCCCAAATACGCTCTCCGCGCCGGCAAGGTGATGGTTAAGGGCTATGGCCGAAGCGAATTCGGACAACAGCTCAAGGAGAAGCAACGTGCTCGTCTTTTTTACGGACTTATGGAGCGACAGTTTGCGCGGTATGTAAAAAATGCCGTGGCGAAGAAGAATGTCCGCGATGACGAGGCGCTGTTTACGAGTCTTGAGTCCCGTCTTGATAACGTCATCTATCGTCTTGGTCTCGCCCCGTCACGACAGGCGTCACGTCAGTATGTCTCGCATGGACATTTTACCGTAAACGATGTCCGCGTCACCATTCCTTCATACAGCGTTAAGGTTGGAGATGTCATCCGTGTTCGCAAGGGAAGTCAGACAAAACCTTTGTTCCTGAACATCAAAGATTCGGTACGCGACCACCAGAGCCCGCCATGGCTTCGCTTTGATGTCCAGAAAGGAGAGGGCGCGGTCCTGGGAGCCCCAAAGCTTGTACGCACCGAACTCCCGTTTAACATAGGCTCCATTTTGGAGTTTTACCGAAGATAGCGGGGCTTGCGTAATTTAGGTAAATGCGGTAGAATATTTATCTCGTTTGGTTTCATTTTATAAGCGACACATAACTAATCGGCGGTACGGGAACGATTGAGTCATTCTTTTTCCGTCCCGCCCATCATCGTATGCCGGATTTTAACATCATTCTTCCCTCCAAGCCTCGTGTGGTAAAGGAGGAAGGCTCTTCGGGTGTCTATGAGATTGACGGTCTCTATCCGGGTTACGGGCATACGCTTGGCAACTCGCTTCGTCGTATTATCCTGTCCTCGCTTCCCGGCGCGGCTATTACCGCTATCAAAATAAACGGTGTTGAACACGAATTTTCCACTATCGCGGGCGTGAAGGAAGATGTTGTCACCATTATCCTAAACCTCAAGCGTGTTCGTATTGCGATGCACAGCGACGAGCCACAGACGCTTTCGCTTTCCGCGAAGGGCATCAAAACCGTTACCGCAGAGGACATTGAACACCCCGGACAGGTGACCTTGCTCAATCCCGAACAGCATATTGCTACACTTACGGAAAAGAGTGCCGAGCTTGTGATTGAATTTCGCGTGGAAAAAGGTCTTGGATACATTCCAAAAGAAGTGCTCCAGAAAGACCGTGTTGAAATTGGACAAATTACTCTTGATGCCATTTTTTCCCCAATTCGCCGAGTCAACTACGAGGTTGAAAATATGCGTGTCGGCAATCGCACCGATTTCAACCGACTCAAGATTGCGATTGAGACCGATGGGTCCCTTACCGCCAAGGAGGCGCTTGAACGCTCAATCGGTATTATGATTTCACAACTGAAGGCCATCGTTGGGTTTGAGGAAGTAGACGAGGCTGAGGAAGCTTCGAAAGAAGCGGGTGACGACGAACCGGTAACTCCCAAGCGAGAAATTGACACCGAGCTCCTGAAAACCCGTATTGAAACCATCGGTCTTTCCCAGAGAACCTCCAACGCCCTTTCAAGCGCGAACATTCGCACGCTTGGCGGTTTGGTACGCAAGAAGGAGGAAGACATTCTGGACATTGACGGACTTGGAAGCAAGGGTGTGCAGGAGATTAAGAAGGTGCTCGGGGGAATGGGGATAACACTAAAATAGGCACTAGGCGTTAGGCACTAGGCACGAGGAAAGAAAAAGTTTGTTTTTCCTAGAGCCTAAAGCCTTCCTTCCTAAAGCCTTCGGCTTATGAGACACTCAAACAGAATTAAAAAATTCGGACGAGAGAAAAATCAGCGCGGAGCGCTGATGCGTTCACTTGCGCAGTCGCTTATCAAGGAAGGAAAGATACGCACCACTGAAGCGAAGGCGAAAGCCTTGCGCCCTTTTGTGGAGCGCATCATCACCCACGCCCGCTCGGGAACTCCGGCTTCACGACGTCTTATTAAGAGCCGTCTCGGTAACGATATGAACCTCGCCAAACTTTACAAAGAAATCGGACCCAAGTATGCTTCCCGTGCCGGTGGATACACACGCATCACAAAGGTTGGCGCTCGGCTAAGTGACGGAGCAGATATGGCCATTATTGAGTTAGTATAGGCACTAGGCTTTAGGCCCTAGGCACTAGGGAAGAAAACTTCTCAAGTCCTAGAGCCTAGAGCCTTCTGCCCTAGAGCCTAGAATATGAAATACACCATTGACGCAGAAGGAAAAAAGCTTGGAAGAATCGCAAGTCAGGCGGCGCTTTACCTTCGTGGCAAAGGCTCTGCTTCATATACGCCAAACGAACTTCCCGATGCGCAGGTGGAAATTCTGAACGCGGGGAAACTTGATATCAACGAGAAACGTTCGGTGCAAACCGTTTACCTTCGCTACTCCGGTTACCCGGGAGGACTCCGCGAGACAAAGCTCGGCGAGTTCATCACCAAGAAAGGTCATGCGGAACTTCTCCGCAAGGTTATTCTTGGAATGCTTCCGCGCAATCGCCAGCGCTCCCGCCTTATCAAGCGATTAACAGTCAAAAATTAGGCACTAGGCTTTAGGCGCTAGGCACTAGGGAAGAAAACTTCTCAAGTTCTAGAGCCTAGAGCCTTCTGCCCTAGAGCCTAAACTATGGAAACCGAAACCAAAACAGAACGCTATATTGAAACCATCGGTCGCCGAAAAACGGCTGCTGCCCGTGTTCGCATTACCCCGGGAACCAAGGCTTCGGTAACGGTAAACGACCTTGATATTGATACCTACTTCAAGACCGACGAGCAGAAGCGCGTCGCTGTTGATGCTATTACGAAAGCGAAGCTTCCGGTGAAGTTCAAAATCACCGCCAAGGTAGCCGGTGGGGGACTTTCCGCGCAGGCCGAATCGGTTCGCCACGGTATCTCCCGTGCACTTGTAGAATACGACGCCGAGCTCCGAAAGAAGCTCAAGAAGGCAGGCTTTCTCAAGCGCGACCCTCGCTCTAAAGAACGCCGTAAGTTCGGTCTCAAAAAGGCAAGGAAATCGCCGCAATGGAGCAAACGATAGTTTGCGACAGTGGGGCTGATTTCCGCAGTCCCGTAGCAAACTCGGCAAACTCATATCACGGCCATGTGGCAAGATTCTGTCCTCGTATCGTGAGCGTGCTAAAGTAGGAAGCTGAAAGTTTTGCTACTGGGACCCGCAAATCTCCTCAGTGGAGCAAGCGCTAAATCTTTTAACGCAATCGCAAAAACACCCGAAAGGGTGTTTTTGCTTCAAGGAGACCTTGCGCAGTTTCGTTGAAATTGGTAACATACAAGCTCTATTTGTCAAATCTATGGATAAAGACCAGCACAAAGCCAAAAATACAGAGCCCGAGGAGGATATTGTCTTTGAGCCTGCGCTTGATGCCGATAACGCCAAAGACCCTGCCGAAATGATCAAAGCGCTGAAGGAGAAGCTGAAGATTTCGCAAAAAGAGCGTCAGGAGTATCTTGAAGGTTGGCAACGCACCAAGGCCGACTACGCGAACGCGCGCAAAGATGAGGACAAATCCCGCGCCGAATTTGTAAAGTTTTCAAAGGAGGATGTTATTCGGGACGTACTTCCTGCACTTGATAGCTTCCACAGCGCCTTTGGTAACAAAGTAGCTTGGGAAAAGGTTGACCTCAACTGGCGAATGGGGGTGCAGTACATCTACTCACAGCTTCTTACCGCGCTTGAGAAGAACGGCATCTCACTTATTGAGCCGAAGATGGGGGATCCGTTTGATACCCTTCGTCACGAGAGTATCGCGACTGTCCCGACCGAAAACGAAAAGGAAAATCACACCGTCGCCGAGGTGGTGCAAAAAGGGTACTTACTTCACGGCAAAATAGTGCAACCGGCGAAAGTTAAACTCGCCGAATATTCGGAATAACTATGGCTAAAAAATTCCTCATTCTTATTGCGGGATTGATACTGCTCACGCTCCTCGGTATCGTCAAAGGAGTAACCACGAATACTTCGGGAAAAGGAGCTCCACCGAGCAACCTGTCTACCGAGTTACAAAGCGAGATACCCTCCGACTGGAAATCATATCAGAGTAGTGGTCTTCAGCTCTCCCTCCGCTATCCACCAACCTATACCGTGACAGAAACGGATGAAACTCTCGTGATACAGCACGACAGTAACCTTGTGCCGAATATCACCATACATCGGTCAAAAGGACTTCCCGCGGAGGTCTGGGGACCGCAGGCACTGGAGACTCACCGAGAAGCACGCAAAGATCCGTCTGCCCCTTCGTTTATTGTAACCACTTTTTCAACGGGCGACCCAAGTACGGTACGACGCTATATTCTTTTCCCTAAACGCTATCCCGAAAGTCCTGCCGACACCGGAGAGGACGCCGAGGGACTTCTCATTGATATGCTCGGGGGAGATACGCATGACCCGAAGGACAACTTGACCGCCACCCTGGAGAAGGTTATCTTTTCTCTTCAGGACTTACGCTAAGCTTATATGTTTAAAAACGCTCTTAAATACAAAAAACTCTTTCTGTCCCCCGAGCGCAACTCGGAGGTGATGGAGCGTGTTGTTTTGCACAACGGCAAACTGTTCCGTGTTCGCTTCGTCATTTTGGAGCGAGGGGGGAAACTCCGCGGAAAGGTGCTTTCCTGTGAAGCAATTGAGGTTCTCGCCTGTGATACCGGCACTACTGCAAAAGCCACCTGTCTTCCTTCGGTTACGTTTACGGACGAAGCGCCTCTTTCTCGCGAACTTTTTTGCGAAATAGTTTCGTCCTATTTCTCTCTTGATTTTCTAACCTCAATTCAAATACGAGCCCCCGCAATAAACTCATAACTGAATTACCGACAACTGAATAACGGAAAGATTTTTCCTCATTTGGTCTGGTGATTCAGTCATTCAGTTATTAGTTATTTGTTATATCATTATGGGAAAAATAATTGGAATTGACCTCGGGACTACCTTTTCTGCCGTTGCCGTTATGGAAGGAGGAAGCCCAAAGGTACTTGAAAACGCCGAAGGAGTGCGCACCACCCCTTCAATTGTGGCGCAATCAAAAACAGGTGAGCGTCTCGTGGGATTACTGGCGAAGCGACAGGCGGTGACGAACCCCAAAAACACCGTCTTCCAGATTAAGCGGTTTATGGGACACACCTTCCAGGAGGAAAGTGTGCAGAAAGACATCAAGAACGTCCCTTTTGAAGTACGCAAGTCGTCAAACGGCGGTATTGAAGTAAAGCTGGGTGACAAGTGGGAACGCCCGGAAGAAGTTTCCGCGAAGATTCTCGCGAAGCTCAAAGCCGACGCCGAAGCACGCCTCGGGGAGCCCGTAACGGAGGCAATCATTACCGTCCCGGCTTACTTCAACGACGCACAGCGTCAGGCGACCAAAGACGCGGGTAAAATCGCGGGACTTGACGTAAAGCGCATCATCAACGAGCCGACCGCCGCCGCGCTTGCGTATGGCTTCAACAAAAAGAAGGAGGAAAAAATAGCTGTCTTTGACTTCGGAGGCGGTACCTTTGACGTATCCATTCTTGAAGTCGGTGATGATGTGATTGAGGTAAAGTCTACCGACGGTGACTCACACCTCGGAGGCCGTGACATTGACCACAAGATTGTGAACTGGCTCGCCGACACCTTCAAGAAAGAAAACGGCATTGACCTCAAGGCTGACCCGCTTGCACTTCAGCGACTTGATGAGGCGGGAGAGAAGGCGAAGATTGAGCTTTCTACCGCCGTGCAGACCGAAATCAACATCCCGTTTATCACTTCGGGTGCCGACGGACCAAAGCACCTCCTCGTGACGATGACACGCGCGAAGCTTGAGGAAATCGCGCGGGAGTTTGTTGACCGCGCGATGATGATAACAAAGCGCGCGATGGAAGCCTCCCCGTTCAAAATTCCGGATATTAAGGAGGTTATTCTTGTCGGAGGTCAAACCCGAATGCCGATGCTTCAGAAAGCGGTGAAGGACTTCTTTGGCAAAGAACCGAATATGAGCGTGAACCCGGATGAGGTGGTGGCGATTGGCGCGGCCATTCAGGGGGGCATTCTTGCCGGAGACGTGAAGGATGTACTTTTGCTTGACGTGATTCCGCTTTCACTCGGCATTGAAACGCTTGGAGGCGTCGCGACCAAACTCATTGAAAAGAACACGACCATCCCAAGCGCGAAGTCACAGGTATTCTCAACCGCGGCGGACAATCAAACCTCGGTTGAAATTCACATTGTGCAAGGTGAACGTCCGATGGTCTCCGACAACAAATCCCTTGGACGATTTATTCTTGACGGGCTTCCACCGGCACCCCGCGGTGTTCCGCAGGTTGAGGTTACCTTTGACGTAGACGCGAACGGCATTCTCGCGGTGAAGGCAAAGGACAAGGCGACCGGGAAGGAGCAATCAATTCGCATTGAAGCTCGCTCGGGCCTTTCAAAGGAGGACATTGAGAAGATGAGTAAGGACGCGGAGGCGCACAAAGATGAGGACGCGAAGAAGCGCGAGCTTGTAGAAGTGAAAAATCTTGCCGAACAACTGGTCTACACCGCGGAGAAAACTCTCAAAGACAACAAAGAAAAAGTACCGGAAGCTTCCGCAAAACTTGTGGAGGAGAAAATTACCGGACTAAAATCGGTAAAGGACGGTGCCGACGCCGGAGCCATCAAAAGCGCGACCGAGGCTCTCTCGCAGGAACTTCAGAAGGTAGGGCAGGAGCTGTATAAGAACCAACCACCGACAACCGACAACACACAACCTAAGAAGGACGATAAGGGACCCGAGGGCCCGGTACGGGATGCGGAAACGAAATAAAAGCTTATAGCTTTTAGCTGATAGCTTATAGAAAAGATGTCGTCCTCCTCTCTTTCTCTCCCTCACTCGTGGGGGAGAGTACAGAGAGGAGGTAACAAAAAAGCACCTTCCGTTTCCGAAAGATGCCCTAACCGCGGATGCTTCACGTCAGTGTTGCGGAGGAGAGGAGAGAACTCGTCGGAGCGTTTCGGACCGCATCAATCGCGCTATGGCGAGTCCGCGAGGAAGGCGAGGTCCGAACATCTTTCGCAATGCTTTTATGTTATGTTCCTCAAGGGAACGCTCTCCGGTACTTTTTCCATTTCCGATTATTTTTGGCTTCATATTTTTGGTGAGAACTATTCAGATAGACGATAACGCTTCACGGGAAAGCCGTCAATCGGCTGACAACAAAAAAGCACCTTCCGTTTAGAGAAGGTGCCACTGCCTGAGATTCGAACTAACTTTTCTTGACCCTAGATGGCATCATCCCCTCCTGCAAACCTGCAAGCCGAGCAGCCATGATTTCAGTGTCAATCCAGAGTGCCAAGGTTACAATAAGTAGCACATCTTTGATTCCGTGTTGTGCGAGCTTTTCTCTAACTTTGGCCTCCATGGGCGATTCAAGGGTTTCCATTTGTAGGCCGTCCTTTCTTCGGCCATTTGAGTCAAAAAACTATTTGACTGTCCGAAGGTTAACATGTAAAATAAGCCCCGTCAATACATATTGAAAGGGGGGTGATATATACTTAATCTCATTAAAAATCTGGATTCCTGCTTTCCCTCCTTCGCCAGGAAGCTACGGAGGGCACAGCGCAGGAATGACACCACATCTTATTCGCAGGTATTCGTAGATTGGTTCTCATTCGTTGATTGGTATTTAATTGGTATGTCAAAAAATTATTACGAACTTCTCGGTATAACGAAGAGCGCCTCACCGGAGGACGTCAAAAAGGCGTTCCGTACGCTCGCGCACAAATATCACCCCGATAAAAAGGGTGGCGACGAGGCAAAGTTCAAAGAGGTGAATGAGGCGTACAGTGTGCTCTCCGACGATAAAAAGCGCGCGGAGTATGACGCGTACGGGCGTGTCTTTAGTGGCGGAGCGGGACAGGGACAAGCCGGACCCCAAGGCTTTGAAGGTTTTGATTTCTCAAATTTCGCCCAAGGACAGGGTTTTGGCGGAAACGCGAACGGGTTTGAGTTTGACCTTGGCGACATCTTCAGCGACTTCTTCGGCGGACAGCGCGAGAAAATTCGCCGAGGCAGAGATATTTCCGTGGACATTGAACTTTCGTTTTCGGAGTCTATTTTTGGTGTGGAGCGAAGAATGCTTCTCAACAAAACGTCCGCTTGCGAAACTTGCAAAGGGAGCGGTGCAAAGCCGGGAGCCAAGATGGAAACCTGTAAGACCTGCAACGGAAAAGGGAAAATTCGGGAAAACCGCCGTTCCATTTTCGGCTCGGTGCAGACAACCCGTGCCTGCGACGACTGTGAGGGCCGTGGACAGGTCCCGTCCGAGAAATGCGCGCATTGTCACGGAGCGGGCGTTACACGGAAGCAGGAGGAGATTAGCGTCAAAGCGCCGGCAGGTATTGAGGACGGTGAGGTTATCCGTCTTGGTGGGGCGGGTGAGGCCATTCGCGGTGGCACCTCGGGCGACCTCTACATAAAGGTACACGTCACCAAACACCAGCTCTTTAGGCGAGAAGGAACGAACCTCGTGATGGACCTTCCCGTGAAGCTCTCAAGCGCGCTTCTGGGGGACGAGTACACGATTGCAACACTGGACGGCAACGTGACCGTCAAAATCCCCGAAGGTATCAAGCCGGGCGAACTGCTTCGCTTGCGCGGTAAAGGTGTCCCGATTGACCGCACGCGCCGTGGCGACCTTCTCATTCGAATCACGATTGATATTCCGAATAAACTTTCAAAAGAAGCGAAGAAACTTGTGGAGGAACTTAAGAAGCAGGGAGTCTAGCGCCGAAGGCGTTAGGCAAGAAGGCTCTAGGCGCTAGGAAATTAATGCAGTAAGATAGCAAACGAGCATTAAAACGTGCTCGTTGGTCCCTGTAGTCTAATGGATACCTGCCCGACTTGCCTGACGCTTCTGTAGTTCAATGGATAGAATATCTCCCTCCGAAGGAGGTGATGCAGGTTCGATTCCTGCCAGGAGCATAAATATGCAAGTCAGGCGGACGGGGAATACTTCCCTCCGAAGGAAGAAATGCTGGTTCGATTCCAGCCAAGGGCACCACAACCAAAGAAAAGAAGGTGCTTTTTCTTGCAAAGCGCTCTCGGTTGAACGATTGCATACTTGTGCTATGCTCCTAACAGAGCCGCTTTATTTCCTTACTGGTAGGCGGTAGAAACATCAACTCTAAATACATATGAATGACCATGAGTTCCTAGAATGGGTTCGAGGCGAATACGGCAACAACATCGCGGAAAAACTGCTTGAAAACATGAAAAAAGGGAAGGTGAATCTTCCTAACCGTGAGCTCCTGCGTCTCCTCAACAGGATTATTTACCAAGAGCAATCCTTGCCAATCGGCCGTACAGCACTGAACTCCCACGCGATTCGTGGACGTTTCCTCGGCCATCCAATTTAAGGAAACAGTACCCATCGAAGGCTTCTTCCTATGAAGAGGCCTTGTTTTTTAGGCTAACGTTTATGCACGCTTTTTTGGAGCAGTAACCGTTGTGTTGGCCCTCGCAGGATAAACTTTGCGAATGACAGATTCCCGCCGAAGGAAGTGGCGCAGGTTCGATTCCTGCCAGGGACAATGAGTAAGACGAATATGACCCTGAGCTTCGACTTGAGTCGAAGCGTGCAGGAATCGAAAAGTTTGAGTATATCGCACGGAGCATTGCTCGTACGATACGAAAACTATACCGTTCATGTAATGAAAGATGTCCTGCCAGGGACAACGAGGTATTTAGGAAAGTTGTTCACCATTTAGTTTAAGGGAAATCTATTAGCTCTTGTTTGTTGACATTTGCATAGTAGGACGTAGTCTAGACGGTAGTTAGCAATGTAAGCACCAAGAAAGGAACTGTACCTTGAACAACAATCGAGAAACCTACCTTGCAGACGCACTTGCCCTTAAGCCCGAGGAAGCATCAACTATTGAAAGATTATCTGAGTGGTTGCCTCAAGAAATTATTGACTGCCATGCCCACTCCAATCTTCCTCAGCATGTGGAATATATGACGGAAAAGACCAGTCGTCACATGCTCTCAACCTTCCCGAGTTTTACCATAGAGGAGTCACAAAAAATTAGGGAGCTTTTCTATTTAGGGAAACGGGTTCGATATCTGCGGTTCCCAAAGACGTTTCGGGGTATCAATCACCGAATGGCAAACGAGTACCTCTTGACTCAAAGTCCAAAGGAAGACCGAATAGCATTGTTTGGATTGCCCGAAGACATTGAATATACAACCTCAATGCTTCATCACCCGCGAGTTTCGGCACTGAAAATGTACTACTCGTATGTGGAGCCGACCGCCACAGCTATTTATCAGTTTTTTAGGCCGGAAATCTTAGAGGTTGCTCAGAGTTTGAACATCCCTATTATCCTTCACCTTCCCC
Organism: bacterium; assembly: GCA_030649775.1. GTDB lineage: Bacteria > Patescibacteriota > Minisyncoccia > Phycocordibacterales > UBA10002 > UBA10002. The sequence continues at coordinate 21,576 of JAUSFR010000019.1, forward strand.
GTCCAATCACCCAGAGCGCAGACGACCTGGGCAAACTTGTTCAAGATTTTCCACACCTCCGAGTAACACTGGCGCATCTTGGACTTACCAAGGTTATGATACCGGGCCTTGAAATTGCATACCGAAGGTTTTCAAAATATCCGCAAATTATGATGGACACCGCTCTATGTCCTTCGACAGAGGTTGTGGAGGCATCGTTACGTATTTTTGGAGATGACCGCATTATGTTCGGAAGCGACGAGCCACTTCACTTAATACGTTCAAGGCCGTATATTCATCCCCAAAAAGGGCAACGAATAATCACAGAATATCCATATCATTGGGTTGATCCGATGGAACATGCAACATTCGGACATCTTGCCGTTGGAGCTATCCACTGTCATTGGTTATCAATGGAAGCGCTTCGCCTAGCGGTATCTAAATTCCCCAAGCGCCAGCAAGACGGTCTTAAACGAAGGGTTTTTTGCGAAAACGCACAAAGGTTCTACGGTTTTTAGATTTTGGTTAACGCGCAGGTGTGGACACTGACCCACACCTGCTTTTATTGACAAAATATGATTTTTTTGTTACTACAAGACAGGTTTTTACGCGTGCCCTTTGAAAACGCGCTATAAGTAAGAGCCCTCTCAACAACCAAAACTCAAAACCTGATGCTACAAAATGAAAGAAATATTCGTAAGCGATCTCCTCCGACGAGTGGGAAACGCTACCACCATAGAATTGCACGGCTGGATTGCCTCCAAACGTTGCCAGGGGAAAGTAATCTTCCTTGACGTGTGCGACAGCACTGGAAAGATCCAGGTTGTCATTAGCGGTAATGATGTTCCTTCTCGGATGTTTGACTCCGTTAAACACTGGCCTGTTGAATCAGGCGTTACCGTGCATGGTGCTCTGGTTCACTCCCCGAAGGGACAGCCTGAACTCCATGCAATAGACATCACTCTTGTCGGTGGTGTAACAAAAGAGTTTTCACCTCATCCAAGAAGTCAGATTGACATCTTTGACGAGGGGCTTATTCCGCACCTTCTGACAAACAGACACATGTACATTCGAAACCCAAAAGTTATGGCCATTTTGCAGTTTCGCGACTGCTTAATGCATTACATGAGGACATGGTTCCATTCAAACCGCTATACCTCCATTGAGGCGCCTATCCTAACACCAGTTCCACTCTATGACGACGGGACGGCAATGCCCATAACAGTGCACGATGAAAAGGTGTATCTAACACAATGCGTAGGCTACTACCTTGAGGCTGCGGTGCATGCCTTTGAGCGAGTCTTTAACATCGGCCCCAGCTTCCGTGGGGAAGAAGGCCGAAGCAAACGACACTTGATGGAGTACTGGCATATCAAGGCGGAAGTCGCGTGGTGCAACCTTGACGATATTATTGCATCCGTTGAGAACATCGTTAGTTACCTTACCAAAAAGTGTACGGAGGAGCAGGGCCTCACGATTCACGCAGCTCTTGGTACAAACCTGTGTACCGACGGACTGGTTACGCCTTACCCCCGCATCAGTTACGAGGACGCTATCCGACTTCTTAGTTGTAAGGGCATTCAGACTGAGTTTGGAAAAAGCCTCAGCTCCGATTGCGAGGCTGAACTTTCCAAGCATTTCCCAGGTAGACCATTTTGGGTTACCGGAATCCCTCGAACTATTGAGCCGTTCCCATATGTAATTGACCCAGATGATGCGAGAATCACTCGCGTTGCCGACCTCATTGCGAGCAACGGGTATGGCGAGCTTCTCGGAACTGCCGAGAAAATATCCGACATTCAGATGCTTGACGAGCGTCTTCGAGATAAAAACAAAGGAGGCGACGCTCGTTTTGAGTTCGTTCGCGATGTTCATCAGGTTGGCTGCATTCCGCATGCCGCCTTCGGAATGGGTGTTGAGCGTATGGTTCGTTGGATGCTTAACATACCTCATGTACGGGACTGTATCCCGTTTCCACGAACCTTTAAGCGCAGCATCACCCCATAAAGCAAAACTTGAGATGAAGGAGTAATAAATGAAAATAAACAGAACACTGATACGACAGCTACCCGCAATGTCCGGTCAAACCGTAACACTTGCTGGGTTCACACAGATCGTCCGCGATCAAAAACGCATGCAGTTTGTTGTCCTTCGGGATCAAACTGGAATGGTACAGCTACTCCATGAAAAGGGAGGGGAAGACGACGTTCTTAAGGGTACAATTTCTTCCCTTGCACAGGAATCAGCTATTGTCGCAACGGGAAAGATTGTGGCCAATGCAAGCGTCAAACTTGGAGGAGTTGAGATTATTCTGGATTCGCTTGAAGTGGTTGGTCCGGCGGAAGCGCCTCTCCCGATCACTGCTGATTCGGCTCTGGAACTCCAACTGGACTGGAGAGCACTTAGCCTCCGTCGCCCAGAGAACTCTCTTATTTTTCGTGTTCAGACGACCATGGAGCACGCAATGAGAGAACTTTGGGCAAAGGAAGGCTTCATTGAAATTCACTCGCCCAAACTCATGGGAGCAGCAAGTGAATCGGGTGCGGAACTTTTTCAGCTTCCGTACTTCGGACAGACGGCATCGCTTGCCCAGTCACCCCAATTCTACAAGCAAATGGCGATGGCAGCAGGACTGGACCGTATCTTTGAAATCGGCCCTGTCTTTAGGGCAAACCCGTCGTTTACTTCAAGGCACGATACCGAGTTCACCTCCATCGACGTTGAACTTTCGTGGGTCGATTCCCATGAAGACGTCATGCAATTTGAGGAAACTCTGCTACATCACACCCTGCGCCGTGTCGCCGAAGCGCATGGAGCGGAAATTAAGGAACGGTTCGGCGTTGCTGTATCCGTTCCGACGTTGCCGTTTCCTCGCATCAGCCTTCTCGAGGCTCGCCATGTCCTTAAAGAACGTGGCCACACCATCGCTCACAAAGAGGACCTCGATCCACCTGGCGAGCGTATGCTCGCTCAGTATATCTGGGAGAAAAACGGGCACGACTTTGTGTTCGTAACGGACTACCCGGTGGAGGTACGCCCGTTCTATCACCGACGCCATGAGGATGACGCCACGCTTACCAAAAGCTTTGACCTTCTCTGGAAAGGGCTTGAGGTAACCACGGGCGCACAGAGGGAGCATCGCGTTGACGTTCTCTCTCGGCAGGCCACCGAGAAAGGAATCGCACTGGAGACCATCAGACACTACATTGACTTCTTCCGCTATGGCTGTCCGCCACACGGGGGATTCGGTTTAGGTCTAACCAGGCTTCTGATGATCCTCCTGGACCGGAAGAACGTCCGTGAGGTTACTTACTTATATCGCGGACCGAACCGCTTAGTTCCTTAACGAAGAGGGAACAAGCAACTCACAGGCGGCCGGGGAGCAATCTCTGGCCGCTTTTACATTGCGACTCGCAAGAAAAACTGTTATAAATCAGTTATGGAAAATTGTATATTTTGCAAAATAGTAAAAGGCGAGGAACCTTCCCACCGTATTTGGGAGGACGAGAAGCATGTGGCGTTTTTGTCCATCTTCCCAAACACCGAGGGGACAACGGTCGTTATCCCTAAAGCTCACTATGAGAGCTACGCCTTTGACCTGCCCGATATTGTATTTACAGAGCTACTGCAGGCCACCAAGACGGCCGCGAAGCTTCTTGATGCGGGTTTTGCCGACGTAGAGCGGACCGCAATGGTGTTTGAGGGTTTTGGCGTGAACCATGTACATGCCAAGCTATTTCCTATGCACGGAACTGCCCCGATGAAGGAATGGAAGCCACGGAAGTCAAATGTGGATAAGTATTTTGAAAAGTACGAGGGATATATTTCATCGCACGACTACAAGAGGGAAGACGATACGAAACTTGCCGAGCTGGCAGAGAAGCTTGGTTCAAAAAAATACTAGGGGAACGGGGGACATATTTCTTTTTTTACCGTGGAGTGCGTTATCCACAATTATTTTTCGTTGACGCACTAGTGACTCGCGATTATACTTACCGCGGATTGTTCCCAAGAGTGCGGAGATTTCTTCAAACATTTTGGCGGAATTCTTTCGGCTGAAGTCTCTTTGAAGAAAAATCCCGCCATGAGCTCGCCTCTCTAGGTTAGCCCCTGGCGGGATTTTTTATACCCAGCCTAAACTTGACATACCTCTTGGTAGAGGTACAGTAGAGCGAGTAGTTCGGACATTGCAAAACATATATCGGCCACTCCCTAAGTTCGGCACTGCTGTCGGCTTTAGGGAGCGGCCGGAAATCATACACAACAAACAAGCGGTCGCCAAAAAACAAATGAAGATACTCAAATTAGTGGCGACCGCAATGGTCATTTCATTGTTGGTCGGAAACATCACGGCTCAAGAAACCTCAAAGTCAAAAAAGAAAACGAGAAAATCGCCGCCCGCGAGCGAAGCAACACAGAACAAGTCCGTGGAAGGGGTTGTCCAGGTGGGACCACTCCTATCTCCACAGGAAGCGTCGGGAAAAATCATCAAAGGCAAGACCACCCTCGAAGGCATCCAGCTTTTGCTCGGTCCGCCAAGCCACATCACTATGATGGGGGACACCGGCGGACGAATGGTGATGTACAACTGGCGCAAGGAACTTGCTACTCCGAGTCTGAAAATTACCGGAAATCAAATCGCCGGAGCTCTCCCCGGACCACTTTCAGCTTTCAGTTGGATTGGGGCATCCAAGCGTGTACAGACCGCCAAAAACCAAATGGAAGAGGTGCGGAGTTCCTACCGGAGTCTTACGATGATGTTCAACGGTGAGGGAGTCCTCAAAGACTTTCAGTTCAGTCCACCGCTTCCGGTAGAGCCTGTCCAACCGACATCTCCGCTTGTGACCATAAACGAGCCGAAATGAAGTTTGTCCTGTGTTTGCCCTGTTTTGCAAGCGCTCGCCAATCCCCTTGGCGAGCGCTTTAACTGTTACCCCTATTTGTGTTATACTTTTATCCTATTTCCTCGCGACACTATTCATTTTGGCGAGCGCATCGCGTTTGACGCGTACCGAAGGGACCGAGTGGAAAAATTTAGGGCAGAAGGGAAGAGTAGGGGACAAAGTAATTCTTGCTTTTAACGTTTAACTGATAGCAGGGCAAAGTATATGGAAACGAACGAAGACAAAGTTATTGTCCTGAATGGAAGTACGCTTACGCAGGAACATATTTTAAAAATTGTTTCGGACAAAACGGTAACGGTAGCGATACACGAAAAGGCAATTCACGCCATCAATGAATCCAGAGCTTTTCTCGAGAAACACGCCGAAGAGCAAATCATTTACGGAGTGAATACGGGCTTCGGTCCGATGGCTTCACACATCATCAGTCGTACACAGTTGCTTGAGCTCCAGAGAAATCTTGTGCGAAGCCACGCAGTTGGTATGGGTGAACCCATCAAGCCGGAGTACGTCCTCGCCTCCATGGTCGTTAGGCTCAATACCGTTATCAAGGGGTATTCGGGTATTTCACTTGAGCTTGCGAAACGACTCGAGACATTTATCAACCGCCGAATTATTCCCGTGGTGCCCACCCACGGCGCAGTAGGAACGAGTGGCGACTTGGTACAGCTCGCGCACATCGCCCTCGCGCTCATCGGAGAAGGAGAAGTTTTTGTGGGCGGGAAGAGACAGCAAACCGAAAAAGTGCTCAAGACGCTCCACATCCCCTCGTATACGCTTAAACCGAAAGAAGGTCTCTCACTCATAAACGGTACGGCGGTGATGACCGGCATTTCGGCACTCCTTTCCGTGGAGGCCGAAGACCTCCTGCGTTTGGCCGTTATGACCGGCGCGCTTTCACTTGAGTGCATCAACGGATTTGACGACAGTATTTCAAAGAAAATCAACGCGGTGCGACCTCACGAGGGACAGAAAGCGGTTGCGGAAGAGCTTCGCCACATTCTTTCGTCCTCCAAACTTCTCCAGAGTCGTCCAGTATTCAACAAAAATCACCACGTGACGGACGACACGAGAGAGATTCCCGAAAACGTGCAGGATGTGTATTCCATCCGCTGTATTCCGCAAATTTTGGGACCAATACGGGAAACTCTGGAACGCGCCAAAAAAGTAATCGGCATAGAACTGAATTCGGTAACCGATAACCCTATCGTTGATTACGAAAACAAAAGGTTTCTGCATGGAGGGAATTTTCACGGCGAGGCGATTGCGACCGTGATAGACCAGCT
>JAUSFR010000024.1 GCA_030649775.1 bacterium
GGGCGCTAGACAGAGCCGAGGGTTTCTACGGCGAGGAATTTTTCGCTACCCTGCCCGCCGACCTGTCCGCCGAAGCTTCAGCGCAGGCGGGAGCGTAGGCGAAAGCAGGAGGCGGAGGAGGAGAAATGAGATTACCAAGCATGGAGCAAATCCTACTCTATCTAGGAGGAGTGCTCATGGGTCTTGCCGTGGCGCTTCTTATGACGAAGGGCGTTCATGCCGCGATTGGTCCTGGTTTGGCGAGCCTGGCGGGAGTTGGTTTCGCGCTTCTTAAAGTTCGATAGAAAAAGTCATTGGAAGAGGAGGAGAAAAAATGAAACAGATGATTGTAGGCGCGTTTACCGCGGTCGTAACATCCGGTTTCGTACCAGTCGTTGAGGGTTCAATTTCCGAAGCGGAGTTGGCCCACGTTCTTGGGGGGCCCGCCGGATTCGCTTCCGATTTTATTCTCATCGGTGGTCTGGCCATCGCGGGAGCGCTTTTGGTTCTTGTAGTCCTCCGGCTTCGCCGGAAGGCACGGTCTTAACCCCAGGGTGGTGCTGCGGGAAAATTTTCTGTCGTAAAAGGGGGAGTAGAAATGAACAATCGTTCGATAGTTTTTGTTCTGGTTTTGGTAATGGGGCTGCTGGTGGCAACGCGTCCTCGTTCCAGCGAACCTTTCACCAAGTCCTCCTTGATTTCGGAGGAGGAGTTTCTCTTTCGGCAGGAGCAGGAGGAGAGCGTGTTTGCCGAGACGGATCAGTATGGTTCGTTCACACCGGAACAGCGCGCGTTTCTTCTGGATTTTCAAGAGTTTCTCCAGGTGCTTGAGGAGGTTCGGCAGCTGGAACAGGAATTGCTCCGCTATCGCGGCGGCCTAGACCCCGAGACGTGCGGCGAGGCAGATCGTACGGCTTGTCTGATTTATCTCTAAGAAAGGAGAAAAAAAGAATGCAAGCTAGTATTTCTGTCCGTCCTTGTTCGGCTCTGTTTTATCAAAAGGGTGCCGCTACCGTCGTTAGGTGTCAATGCCCGGATGGGCACATCAGCACAGAACACATGGTTCTTGTTAAGGTTGCTGCTCATGGTTTCGGAGGGGGCATCAAGATAAGGTAAAGATTACATTTACCACCGCCGGCTTTCGCACTATTACGAGAGCCGGTTTTAATTTGAATTTTCAGCTTTAAAATGCTATCCTGAAGCGGTAACCCACAACTCACAACCAACAACTTACCACCCGAAAATCCCGTGTTGTAGGTTGTTAGTGGTTAGTTGTAAGTTCGTGGTCATAACGTGGTACGGCCAGTCATGTTTCAAGCTCCAATCGGGAGAACTTGTCGGCGTGATTGACCCCTTTGGAAAAGAAATC
>JAUSFR010000047.1 GCA_030649775.1 bacterium
TACGAATGCAACGAATTACCATGCGAATGCTACCAATTTACAAATCAAAGTTTTCTTTATTTATTCGCATATTCGCAGCATTCGAGCGTTAATTTGTAGCATTCGTGTTACGCATGTATGTCAAAAGAACTTTTAACCACACTTATTGAAGCCACGATTCGCGAGGGGGCTTCCGACCTGCATCTCCTCGCGGGACGCCATCCTATCATCAGGGTCTCGGGACAGCTGGTGTCGCTCGTCAAGCACCCCCCGATTACCGCTGGGGAGACGGCTACCTTTCTGGATGAATTTCTTTCTCCCGAGGACAAAAAACTCTTTCTGGAGGAAAAAGAAATAGACTTCTCCTACAGCTTCAGGGGCGAGGTCCGTTTCCGCGGAAACGCGTATTTTGGGAAGGGAACTATCGGCATCGCGCTTCGGCTTATTCCCCACAAAATCCCCTCGCTTGCGGAACTGCATCTACCCGATATTCTTGAGCAATTCACCAAAAAACAGCAGGGTTTCTTTCTGGTGGTGGGGCCAATGGGGCACGGAAAATCAACCACGCTTGCTTCGCTCGTTGAACTCATCAACAGCAGTCGTTCGGAGCACATTATGACGATTGAAGACCCGATAGAGTACGTCTATGAAGAGAAACTCTCGGTCATTGACCAGCGAGAGGTGCGTATTGATACGAAAGATTTTCGCACCGCGCTCGTGTCTATGTTCCGCGAGGACGTGGATGTTGCCCTCATCGGAGAAATGCGCGACCAGGAGACCATCAGTTCCGTCGTGACCGCTGCCGAGACGGGGCACCTCGTGTTTTCCACGCTTCATACCAACAACGCCGCGCAGTCCATAGACCGCATCATTGATATTTTCCCTCCCGGCCAACAGGACCAGATACGTCTTCAGCTCGCCTCCTCGCTCACGGGTGTTTTTTCACAGCGTCTTGTCCCGAGGATTTCGGGCGGGCTCGTACCGGCTTTTGAACTTCTGATTTCCAACAGCGCCGTCGCCAATCTTATCCGAGAGAGGCGAACGCACGAGATAAATACGGTGATAGAAACCGGCCTTGAACACGGAATGATTGATATGAATCGGTGCCTCGCGGACCTTGTGCGGAAGGGCGAGATTACCTCCGAAAGTGCGTTTGCCTATTCGCCGAACCCGCAGATGATGGAGAGGCTTTTGTAGAAAAATAATGAACGAAGTGAATATATTTTTCACAACCCCGTGTAATAAGGTTTTTGAACTATAGCATTACTCTTAAGATACAGTGCGCGTGTGATGCCAAGCAATATTCTAGATGCTTTATTACACAGGGTGGCGATTTTTATAGTCGTTATCCGAATAACTCCTTAAAAATCAGCCATGCTTTTCAGCTACAAAGCCATTGAAACCGGAGGGCGCCCCGTAAACGGGAGCATTGATGCGCTGAATATTGAGGTGGCCATCAGCGCGCTCCAGAGAAGGGGCTTTACGGTGTCCACCATTGTACCGGCCAAGAACAAGGCTTTTTTCAAACGCGACCTCGCGTTTTGGAAACGGGTCAGTTCAAAGGATATCGTTATTCTTTCCCGCCAGATATCCACGCTCTTTGAGGCGCAGGTTTCCGCGCTCCGCATCTTTCGGTTGCTCGCGATAGAGATTGGACACCCTATTCTTCGGCAGATACTGATTGAAATTGCCGACGATATTCAGGCGGGAAGCTCCATTTCAAAAGCGATGGGCAAACACCCCGAGGCGTTTTCAAGTTTTTACGTCAGTATGATTCGTTCGGGGGAGGAAGCGGGGAAGCTTGACCAGACCTTCGGCTACCTCGCCGACTATCTGGAACGCACCTATGAAGTAACCTCAAAGGCGAAAAACGCGCTCGTCTATCCCGTCTTCGTCATCATTACCTTTGTGGCCGTAATGGTGCTTATGTTCACCACCGTCATTCCCAGTATTAGTGCGATTTTGGTGGAATCGGGACAGGCTATCCCCATTTATACGAGGATTGTCCTCGGGATGAGCACGTTTCTTATGAAGTACGGATGGTTTCTGCTTATTATCGTGATTGTGGGCGCGCTGTTTCTCTGGCAATTTGTAAAAACGCCAAATGGCCGATATGTGATGAGCGGGTTCAAGATACGGGTCCCCTATATCGGAAATCTCTTCCGAAAGTTGTACCTCTCCCGAATTGCCGACAATATGCACACCCAGCTCGCTTCGGCCATTCCTATCATCAAAACGCTTGAAATCACGGCCGAGGTGGTGGATAACGCGATATTTGAGAAAGCGCTTGCCGTGGCCGCGGAGGAGGTAAAAGGGGGCTCCTCAATCGCAGACGCCTTTGCGAAAAGTTCTGTCATTCCGGGCATTATGATTCAAATGATTAAGGTGGGGGAGGAAAGTGGAGAACTCGGAAGCATTCTTGAAACAATGGCGCGTTTCTACCGCAGGGAGGTATCAAACGCGGTGGATACGCTGGTATCGCTCATTGAACCGGCTCTCATTATTATGCTCGGTCTCGGAGTGGGTTTTCTCCTCGCCGCGGTGCTTATCCCTGTTTACAGCATGGCGGGAGTGGCGGGGTAAACCCCCACACCAATCCGTCTTGTGAGCGGATTGGTGTGGGGGTATACTAACAGTACGAATATTTACCGCTAGTTAATTTCTTAAAGGTATGCCCGATGTAGAGTTTAGCGAAGAGCAAGCATATAGCGCCTCCTTAAGTAAGGTGGGAGCAAGTGCTTCAGTTGGGGGGTTGCGCGCG
>JAUSFR010000052.1 GCA_030649775.1 bacterium
GGCAGGCAAGCTATGTCTTTCCTCGTATTTTGCGGTTAGATTGGAGATTGGTACTTAGAGCCTACCGCCTCATCCGCCGCATCGGCATCCGCGTCCGCCTTGGTTGTGTGTATGCGTCCGTCAATATGATTGGCTGGAGCGTAAACCGTATAGAGTTTCAGCGGCTCCGTACCCGTGTTGCGAAAGTTGTGCTTGGCACCAGGGACAACCACCACTACATCACCCGCCACAACAGCAAACTTTTTACCGTTAAGTTCCGCTTCACCTGTACCCGAAAGAAAGAAAAGGGTTTGCTCGGTAAAGCGATGTGTTTCCTCGCCAACTTCACCGCCTTTCGAAATACTCATTACCACAAGCTGGCTCTTCTTTCCGGTAAACAGCACCTTTCGAAAATTTTCATTTTCCCGAGTTTCTTCGACGATGTTGGTGTGATAGTTCATAGAGGTAGATGTCTCGTTTATAGTAGTTGCTTTTTCAGCCCCTCGCAAGATGCCGAACACATAGAAAAGAATTCCTAAAAGTCCGGTGACAAGTATGGTGGCGTGAAGTGCCTTTTTTCTCGGCATAGGAATGAGGGTGACGCAAAGACCTCGCCATGGGCGAGGTCTTTTTGCAGCCACGGGCACACGTCTTTGTTTGAAGGTGAGTAGCTAGTTCGTGAGTTTCTGACGAACAGCAAGTGAGACAACCACCAGTGTAAGAATGCCGAGTACCATCATCGTAATCGGTGAAGTATTTCCCTCTTCAGGAGGAAGGCCGGTATTCGGGAGTCCCGGCACCGCGACCACTACCGTCGCAACCGCGACATCTCGCGCCGTGAGGCCATTTGCGTCACCGCTTGCCGTAGCGGTATTCGTGGTGGTTTGCGTTAGATTGGAAGCACAGGTGTATGTCCATACCTCGGACGGCTCAAGAAGCGCGTTGCGATTGAGGTCACCCGAAACGTAGTTCACCGGCCCACACTTGTCGTCCGTAACGCGGACATTACTTAAGGGTGCGCTTCCGGGATTGGTGACTTTCTTCGTGTAGACCACCGTTCCGCCTCCGGTGAGCGCAAGCGGGCTTGGAATCTTGGTAACGTGAATAAGTGGCGGAACAACGGGAGCTCCGACGACGACCGTAGCGCTTGCGATGTCAATGGCGGAAATACCGTTCGCCCAACCGGTTGTCGTTACGGTGTTGGTATGCGTCGCGGAAAGTGTCGTGGAGCATCTATAGACCCACGTCTCGTTTACTTCAAGTTTCCCGTTTGAATTGTTGTCGCCGGAGGCAAGCACGATGGGACTACAGGTGTCGCCGACCATGGTGATATTCGTGACCGGAACCGTGCCGATATTGGTCAGGGTGTAGGTGTAATTAACTGGCCCCGGACCATTTGGGAGCGCGAGAGGGCTTGGTACTTTAACGACATCAATGAGCGGGGGCACGGGCGGAACCGCCGGTGCGCCATTATCATTGTTAGTGATGATACAAATCCGGTTGTCACCCGCCACGAGATTCACGACGCCACTTGCGTTGCAATCTCCCGAAAATGTGCGCGTGTAGCCGGTGCTTATGCCTTCGGTTACCGTGTAGGTCGCGGGAGTAATCAGTTCATTGGTTGCGCCCGTGGAGATAAGCGAACCGTTGACAAAAAGCGGAAAACTTGTATTCAATCTGGTTCCACCATTATCATTGATGACCGATTTGACCACCGTAAGTGACCCGGTATTTGGCGTGCTACGAGTAGGAGCAGGTGGCTCCGCAACCGTAACCGAGCCCGAGGGAAGCGAGACGGTGTTGTTATCAAGGGTAACGAGTGTTTGCGCGAGAGCTCGTCCGTTCAGAACCGCTCCCGTCTGCAAAATAACCTGCTTCGCGGTAAGGATAGTTCCATTAAAGGTAGAGTATGTTCCGAGCGTGGCACCGGTGCCACCACCGACTTGCCAGAAGACATTTGAGGCTACCGCTCCACCAGTGAGAGCAATCTGTACACCCGAGGCGATACTACCGGCGGAGGCGAGGTTGAGGTCCCCCGCTATTTGGAAAATCCACACATCATTCGCGCCACCGGAGAGTGTGGTGGTGCCGGTTACCGTTACACCCGTTGTCCATTTATAGAGTCCGGGGGTAAAAGTGGTACCGGCACCAAGAGTCCCTGCGCCAACGTCGGTTCCGTCAGGACCGGCTCGTCCTGCCGCATCCGTATACGCCGCTTCCATCGCGCTCACCGCGGTGGTGAGCACCGTCGGACTTACCGTTCTGCACGCGGGACCAGCCACATCAACCGTGTATATTGAACCCGTCACCTCCGAACAACCCACGCCGGTAATGGCCGCGCCGGTAATCGGGCTCGTGCCGATATTTCCGGTAACCACGGACGTGGGGACGTTCGTGATTCCGGTTTTGGAAAGAATAACAAAGTTACCCGCCGTCAGAAGGTCAACGACCGCCGGGCCTACCGCCTGCGCGGGCGACGGGCTCGCGAACCCAAACAGTCCAAACAGTAATGCAAACGCTACCACGGACACTATTGATTTTTGATTATGCTTTGTCATAAATCCTTTGGCGATATCCGCGAGGTGGCGGACAAACTCCTTATATTAATAATTTGCTTGTAAAAAACTTCTGGTGATGGCTCCAAAATTCCCGAGAGCCGGTTTAATGCCCACACTCGCCTGAAACTCCGCGAGTGCCGCTTTGGTAAGACCCCCGAAGTACGCGCTCGCGCCGACCTTGCCGAGTGCTTTTGCAGCAGGGCCTTTATTTTGGGAAATCAGAAATTCTTGCAGAATTGCCACGTTGTTGTCACGGCTTCCACTTCCGAGATTGGTCGCAATTGCCCGAACCGACTGTCCGAAGGCGGAACCGGAAGGAGTGGAAGATATAGGCATAACTTTCGCCGATTGGGAAACCGAGTTGTGTGACATCGGTCCTCCATCCGCGTCGGTAAATACTCCGTTTGAGTTTACATACACCATTTGGCCACTTCCAAGCCTGATTGCCTGACCTCGCGAGGGTGTCGGATTGGTTACCGTTGTAGAGGTGTAGGTATAGGCTGGTGATGCGGGCGTAGCCGGTACCGCGGGAGTGGCGGGATTTACCGAGGGGGTGGCGGGAACGGCTGGGGTGGCGGGAGTCGCGGGAGTAGCCGAAACCGAGGCAGTTCCAATTCTGACCGTACTTGCATCAAGCGTCACCGCCGATTGCGCGAGAGCGCGACCGTTTAAGGTTGCGCCGGTATTCAGCACAATCGCAGTTTGGTCCAAAATAGTTCCATTAACTACGGCAGTCGTGCCGATGGTCGTCTGGCCGGCAACAACCCAGAAGATATTGCCGGGCTGTGCGCCACCCGCGAGAAGTACTTTTGTGCCGGAGCTTACATTAAGATTCTGTGCAATTTGAAAAATCCACACATCGTTTGCACCACCCGAGAGGGTCACATCCGTAGGTATGGAAAGTCCCGTACCCCATTTGTAGACACCGGGTGCAAGGGTCAGTCCTCCAATGTTTCCGGCACCGAGTTCGGTTACGGTAGGCGCCCGACCCATCGCATCGGTGTACGCCGTTTCCATATCGCTGACGGCCGTGGTTAGGTTAGCTGGAGTTGGGTTAGCATAGCCGGGAGCGTAGACTTTTCCCGTCACGAGCGCCGAGGTAGAGGAAGCGCTTGCCGAGGAGAGCGTTAGACCAAAGCCGGTGAGATAGGTTGACGCGGCGGGACTCACACCAATGTCCCCCACAACAGAGGTCGTTCCGGTAGTAGAGACTCCAGTTTTTGCCAAGATGGCGAAAGTACCCGCAGTGCCGAGATTAACCGTCCCCCCTCCCGCCGCAAGCGCAACCATCGGTCCGCATAAAGAAAGTGCGAGAGAAACGGCCACGGTGACTACTGACGCTTTGTTAAATATTTTCATGCTTTATTTTCCTGTACAAATTATTTTTAAAAGTCCTTCTGCGAAACTCCGAAAACTGTAAAGTCGTGCCTATAGTGTACACCTAAGTGACATTTTTAGGCAGATAAGCCCTGTGTGGATAAGTTTTTAACACTTGAACTCATATAGGACTTACGCATTTTAGCTTATTTCTTAATTTTCTTCTCTGTCATTCCAGCCTGTCTGCGTGTACGCACAGGCAGACGAAAGCAGGAATCCAGGGCTATACGGCAGACTCTGGATTCCACTTTGGAGTGGAATGACAGCCAAAATGAGAAAAGTGCGTAAGCCCTATAACACTTGAACTCATTTCTACATTTTTGCCGTTGCAGAGGCAAGGATATTACAATGGCTCTCCTATAGATTAATAGACGGGTTTTACGCGTCTTTTTTGAATTCGCTGATTTCCTTTTGCAACGCGGAAAGGTAGCCTTCCATTTGCCCCATTCGCGCCGTCATTTTTGCCTCTGAACGGTTGACATGGCCGGCAAATTTTTCGGCCGTAGCCATCATCTCCGTCACGTCCTCAATGGCAAAAAGTATAATGGGCTGAAAGGCTTCCTCGGTCGGGTCCTCGCGAAAATGAATCTGTCGCGAATTGAGGAGTACCACCCTGCGTCCGATAACGGGAAACTCGTGAGTCACCTCAAACCCTTTGAAAAAACTGTGGTTCGGCAAGATATCTTCAAGCAGTGTTCGCAGAGCGGGAATATTCCACTCTCCGTTTCCGAGCTCATAGATAATTTTTCCCTCGGTATCCTCAGGGAGGACCTGAAACTTTCTATAGAAGGACTCGTTTCCCGCCATAACCCGACACTCCTTATCAAGAATTAGAAAGGACTCCTGCGCGGTATCAACAACTGTCTTGATATAGGTCCAGCTTTCTTTCCATAAATGCTCGGCGAAGGCGGTCCGCCGTGAGTGAGTGGCTTGTTCCGCTTTCTTTGCGACATTCTTTATCCTTGTGTTCATAGTGATACTAAAGACGTGTGTCGGTACTCGTTATTACAAACGGAAACCCCGTATAAACGCGGTGCTCGCATGTAATAACCTTTTCATCCCATCGGCTAGAGAACTACCGGGTCGAGACTTAGAGAAACGTCATGTCAGAAAATGACACAGGTATATGCTTTTAAAAATCATCGCGGTCCTATTGGTCCTCTGGATTCTTGGGTTTAGTTTCAATATGGGAGGGGGCCTCATTCACGTGCTCCTTGTTGTCGCGCTTGTCGCGGTTATCATCAAACTGTTGTCGTAGGATAGAAAAGATTACTAATAGGACTTACGCATTTCGCACTTTTCTGTCATCCGCCCGGATGAATCCATTCGGACGGGTTCCCGCGCTGTGTCCTCCGTAGCTTCTTAGCGAAGGAGGGGAAGCGGGAATCCAGTATAGAGCCGTTTAATAAGGCTCTGGATTCCACTTTAGAGTGGAATGACACCGATTGCGTAGGTCCTGACTAAATTATTTCAACTGTATGAATAAAAAAATCGGCTTACTCGTCTGCGTGTCACTTTTCACCGGTCTCGCTCTCCTCACATTACCCGTGATTAGGACGCACGCCGACGAAAACAAGGACCAAGGCAACTCTTCAAGAAATGGCTCAAGCGATAAGGACAACAAGCATGATAAAAAGAATAGGGACGATATCCGCGCGGTTGGTTCTACGCTTGAAGTGCATATATCCGATAATGGCATAGCGCTCGTCCGTGGCGCGAAAGTGACCGCGGTTTCGGGAAGCATCGTAACGGCCTCCACGGTGTGGGGTGCTACAACCCTGTCATGGACGGTTATGAGCGACACGACGACCAATCTGCTTCGCAGGTCGGGCGGGAAATCAAATCTCTCGGAATTTTCCGTCGGCGACTTCATCAGTTTCCAGGGACCTCTGAACTTAAACTCCGCAAACCTTACGGTGAACGCCAAGATACTCAAGAATTGGTCGGTACAAAAGAAAAACGCCAGTCTTATTGGAAAAATCTTAAGTTTAGGCGCGAATAGCTTTGTGCTTGCCGTAGAGGAGCACGGACAGATAACCGTAGCTCTCGCCCAAGCCGTCTCTATCTCAAAAAATGACCGAGATGTTGTCTTTTCGGACCTTCATAGTGGAGACAAGGTTTCGGCAAGCGGTGTATTTGACGAGACGTCAAAGGTGCTCACGGCAAGCAAGGTAAAGATTTACATGGACAAGACGGCCGTAGAGCATGTCTTTGAGGGCACCTTAAAGGCGGTTTCCGGAACAACCTTACCCACTTCATTTACCCTCACGCTGAATGAGCGAACCGACGTAACGGTGAATGTCCCCTTGGGTATTTCGGTCGTTGGGAAAACCTATCTTGGGGTTTCCCTCGCTGACTTTAGAGTGGGCGACAAGGTGCGAGTCTGGGGACTGCGCGAGGGCGCTACCATTGACGCGACAGTCGTACGAAATGTATCTCTGCCTCGGTAGTCGAGAAAGAGAACTCAATTTGCAAAACACCTCCGCGACGCGGAGGTGTTTTTGTTTTCGTGACCGGGTTGAACACGATGCTATTTCTTAACCGTCGTTGCGATTTTGAGGGGAAGCGAAACGCTAAAGGTGCTCCCCCTGTCTTTGACGCTCCCCGCGCTGACACTTCCGCCGTGGCCCTCCGCAATCCATTTCACGATAGCGAGCCCGAGCCCAATGCTGTTTCCGCCGGAGCGGTGGAACTTATCGGCCCGATAAAATCGTTCAAAGACGTGAGGGAGGTCTTCCTTGGATATGCCGATGCCGTCGTCGGTGATAGTGATAACGATATGGTCGCTTAATTTTAAAACCGTAATGTTTGTATGGCCGTTTATAGTGCCGTAGATAATGGAATTTTTGATAAGATTGATGAGCATCTTTTCCAGATACATCTTATCTCCCATCAGGACCGTGTCCGAAATTCTCCCGGTGGTGATGGAAACATTTTTCTGAAACGCGAGAGCTTTGCATCTTCCCACCACGACGTCAATGAGTGACTTCAAATGTATTTTTTCAAAGAGAATTCGGTTTTTAAGTTCCCACGCCTTGGAGGTTACGAGACTTAGCTCGGTAAGGATACTTGAGAGGTGTTTTATCTCGTAGTTTATTGCCCTTAGGGCGCTTTTCGCGGGCTTTGGATTTTTCCCTTTGCTCCTGAGCGCCAAGTCCACATTACCCTTGATAATCGCAATGGGAGTACGAAGCTCATGAGTCGCATCCGCAATGGATTCTACCTTCATTCGTTCCTCTTTAAGAAGTCTTTTAGTCTCCTTGATGAGGTCAAGTCGCTTGCGCTCAGTAATGTCACGAATATTGCACTGAATGACCAAGGTATCACCGACCATATAGGAATTACTTACAAACTCAACTTCAATTGACCGCCCGTCTTTCGTCTCAAGTGGAAGATTTTCGTAGCGCAAAAATCCTTGAGTTTGCAATACCTTAAACGCGTCTTTGGACGCCTTCATATTCCTAAACGCTCCGACTTCCCACAATTTTTTATTAAGAAATTCATCTTTGGAATAGCCCAGGAGATTTTCAAGAAATGGGTTCACATCGGTTATTTGACCAGTTTCAGAATTCAGAATTAAAATACCGTCATGAGCGGTCTCAAACAGACGACGGTATCTGATTTCAGAATCTCTGGACTGTGTCTCAATCTTGGTTTGTTCTCCCGCCTTGAGGCGGAGTTCCTCCGCTGTTATCGCAAGATTTTGCCTCACCTCTTCCTTTTCCTTGGCGATTAGCGCGAGTTCCCGAGCCTTGAGACGAAGATTTTCGGCGGTGACGGCAAGTTCCCCCGCTTTGAGACGAAGTTCCTCGGCGGTGACGGCAAGCTTGCGCCTCACTTCTTCCTTTTCTTTGGCAATGACCGCGAGCTCCTTGGCCTTGAAACTTAACTTCCGTGCCGTGATGGCAAGTTTGCGTCTAATAGTTTCCTTTTCCCTCGCCGTGACGGCGAGCTCCTTGGCCTTAAGCCGAAGCGCCTCGGCCGTTATCGCGAGCTTCTGCCTGATGGCCTCCTTCTCTCTCGCCACCACCGCAAGTTCCCTCGCTTTGACACTAAGTTTCTTTGCCGTCAGTGCGAGTTCCCGAGCCTTGAGACTTAGCTTCTTTGCCGTTACGGCAAGTTTCTGACGGATAGCTTCCTTCTCTCTTGCCGTGACGGCAAGCTTTCTTGCTTTGAGGCGAAACTTTTCTGCCGTTACAATAAGTTGTTTTCTTTTCATCCCGTTAGAAGCAGAGGGGGGCACCGACTTATCCGGTAACACCTACCTCCATTACAAATGACGTAGCTTATGTTTTGTTTATTAATTCTTGTGACTTCTAACGGGATTCATTTTTTGGAATTTGGAAGGTGAGTGGCGCTCTATTCGACTATTCCTTCAAAGCAAACCCCACCCCGCGTATTGTATGAATCAGATGTTTCTTCGCGCCCTTCCCTAGCTTCGCGCGCAGATAGTTGATATGCACGTTGAGTTCATTGTTGGTTTCCTCAAACGTCGGTCCCCACGCGTGGTTAAGCAACTTCCTCCGTGTGAGTGCCTCACCTTGACTCCCAAGGAGCACGTCAAGAAGTTTGTACTCCTTGGGAGTGAGAGAAATGACCTTACCGGCTCTCGTAACCTCGTGTCTCTTCTTGTCCATTACCACATCGGCAATTTTGAGCACATTTGAATCGGTCGTCCTTCGGCGACGAAGCACCGCCCGAATACGCGCCAAAAGTTCGGTGATGCCAAACGGTTTTATGAGGTAATCGTCAGCGCCAACATCAAGCCCTGCAACGCGGTCCTCCGTACTCCCCCTCGCGGTGAGCATGATAATGGGGGTATGAATTTCTCGCGCGCGAAGTTCCTTACAAACCGTAAAGCCGTCCTTTTTGGGGAGGAGAATATCCAAAATAATCATACTGTACACATTCTTCATTGCTTTCGCGAGACCTTCTTCCCCGTCGTAAGCAACATCAACCGAATAGCGCTCGGTTTTGAGCGCGCGCTTTAAAATATCAACGAGTTTCTTCTCGTCTTCAATGATGAGAATGGGCATACCTGTCATTAAAGCACCGTTTCGTGAAAAAAGCAAGGTGCTGTATTAAATCTTTATTAAGCCCTAGTATTAACGTTATATTAAGTATTTACCCGTTACGACACGACGGGATACTCTATAAACACTGTTTAGGTGATTGACTTCACAGCCTCGTCAGACTACAATTGTTAAATTAAGGTTAAATCTATAACTACTCTCGCTATGACCCGCACGCAGGAAATGGAACGACAGGATATACTCACGCTCGCTCACCACGATTTTGAGAAAAGGCTCACCACGCATGCCTACTTCAAGGTGAACGACCACAAAATGAGCGAGGACCTTGTGCAGGATACGTTCCTCAAGACATGGAACTACCTCGCGCGAGGCGGAAAAATTGAGGTTATGAAGGCGTTTTTGTATCACATTCTGAACCACCTTATCGTTGACCAGTACCGAAAGCATAAGACCTATTCACTAGATACCCTTGTGGAGAAAGGTTTTGAGCCGAGCACGGGCGAACACGCGCGTCTCGTTAATCTACTGGATGGAAAGGCGGCACTTCTCCTCATTGCGCAACTTCCGCCCGCCTATCAAAAAGTCTTGCGAATGCGGTATATGCAGGACCTTTCGCTTCAAGAAATGTCGCGTCTCACGGGGCAAACCAAAAACGCGCTTGCCGTGCAGGTACATCGCGGTCTTGGGAAGCTCAAGATCCTCCACACCTCCGCCCGAGGCATTACCTCTCCCCTCTCCGCTCCTTTATCTGCTCGTCTCTAAATTATAGTCACGTGGGGTAGGACTTACGCACTTTGCACTTTTCTGTTATTCCCGCGCCTGCCCGCCGAAGCCGCTCCCGCCTGCGTTCCGCCTGTCTGCGTAACCACGCACAGGCAGACGAACGGGCAGGTCGGCGCAGGCGGGGAGGCGGGAATCCAGTATAGAGCCCTTTTTTGAGGCTCTGGGTTCCCCTTTTCAGGGGAATGACACCGATTGCGTAGGTCCTATTGGGGTAACGAGCTGGGTAAATCCCAACCGATTGAGTTGAGCGATACCATATTTATCCTCTCCTTATTTCCTTTTGGTCTTTGCCTTTTTCCCTGCTTCTTTTTTTGATTTTGAGGATATAGCCTTTTGAGGAACTTCCATGACGCTCGCGACTATTTCTTTGAGTGATTCCTTCGCGGGGGGAGGGACACTTTCCTTTTTTGAACCTTCAACTTTTTGAAGCAGGCGGTCTAGCTTTGCAATAACGACATCCAGCTGGCGTTTGATATCTTCAATCTGCCGATTGTTTGTGTTCCCGTCGGGGCGTGACGTAGGCGGGGCATTGAAATCACGTTTGGGGAAGTTATCTCCCTCATTTCTTGAAAAATTACCTGTCGGTGTGTTTGACTTCGTTTTGTCAAAACAATCGTGACAGTACACCGGTCGGTCGCCACTCGGGCGGAACGGCACTTCGCAGGTCTTTTGACACTTTGCGCACACCGCTTTATGCATCTCCTTCGGACCGTCCCAATTCTTCTTACCAAAGCGATTGCCACCCGAAAATCCTCCTCGGTCGCCTCCTTTGTTTCCCCCGCCAAACTTGCTGTTGTGTTTGAAATCTTTCATAGGTAGCTCCAGACTAAGCTTTAATTTCGCGAAAAGCAAGCAAAAACACAAAAGCCGTCCCGACGGTACATCGGAACGGCCTTTTTTCTTTACCTGTTTTAGAGCGGCTTAGGAAAGGTGCTTTGAGACGAGCTTGGTCATCTCAAACATATTGACCACCGCTTTCCCGCCAAAAACCTTCTTCAAGGCCTCATCCGCAAGAATATTGCGCTTGTTTGTCGGGTCCTGAAGATTCTTGCCCTTGATATACACCCAGAGCTTCTTTACCACCTCGGAGCGAGGCAACGGACCTTTACCGACAACGACCTCAAGGTCGGCGCTTACATTTAGAGGCTTCATGAACGCGGAGTTCTCTTTTGCCATAAATATTGCTTTACTATTAATTAAAGAATAACCCTATTAGTCTACCATAGAGGGGAAAAACGCGCTTGTCCACGCGCTACAGGACAGCCCCCAATAGCCACCCGAATGCAAAACAGCCTTAGTCCCCTGCTTTGGGGATGTTTGTTGTCATTTAGTGCTCCACGGAATGACCGCATCCTTTTCGTAGCACTCGTTTTCGTCAAACGGGCGCTTTTCCGCGAACTGCACGGCGTGACAGGTTTCGTGGATAATGACCTTCGCCGCGTTTTTATGATTCCCATACGGAGTACTGATGTCAATAACTCCGGGGTTTATGCTGTAGGTAGAGTAGCACCCTCCCCCAAATCCTCCGCAGGAAATATTGGGATTGATGGAAGTAACATTCGCGCAAAAAAGAGCATACTGTGGCGGAAACTCTTTTCTCAAATACCTGATGCCCTTCTTTATTGTCGTGTTACTTAGCTCGGTAAGCGCGGGGCGTACCGTCACGAAACATTTATTCTCCATATCAAAGTACACAAAAAAGTGGAAGAACAGGAAAATAACCACAAGTACCCCGAGGCCTATCTTCGCGAACCGCTTTACAATCAGCTTGTTCGTAGTCCCAAACATCAATCGGTAACCGTCGTTCAGCGTCTTGAACCGGCTTATCGTCACCGCGTCAATTTCATACTTCCGCTCTCTCGTTTCCTCAAGCTCCGAATACCCGCACCGAAGACACACCTTCACTCCTTCATAGAGCGAAGCCCCGCATTTCGGACACTTTCTTTCGGTGCTTGAACCAATCATAGACGAGAAATTAGTATACCAGAACGGCGTTTGAACCGAAAAAAGAATTTTCTGATTTCCTCCGCAATCACGACGGAGAATGCTACAGGAATAATGAGAAGCCACTCAGAAGGCTCGAGAGGAACGGTATGCAAAATTTCCTGAAAGAGAGACGTATAAATCGCCACCATCTGTAAAAGTACTACCACACAGGTCGCTCCTACCAGGTAAAGATTCGAAAAGGGATTTAATTGGAAAATTGATTTTGACTCCGAACGGCAATTCCAGGCGTTAAACCACTGAAAGGCCGCTAAGGTCGCAAGCGAAACAGTCCACGCTTTTTCGATGCTACTATCGGAGTATTGCGCAAAAAGGACAAGCGTGCCAAACATCATGGGAATTGCCATAACGAACATTCGTTGGAGCATCAGCTTGTCCACAAGATATTTTTTGGGGTGCTCGAACGTCCCGAGAAGAAGGCCCTTTTCCTTGGGTTCCATGGCAAGTGAGACGTCAAGAAAACCGTCGGTCACAAAGTTCAGCCAAATAATTTGAGCCGCAAGAAGTGGCAACGGTAATCCCAAAAGCAGAGCGCCGATAATCGTAAGCACTTCCCCGATGCTTGTGGAAAAAAGATACAAAATTACTTTTTTTATGGTTTTATAAATACTTCTTCCCTCCTCGATGGCGGAGACGATACTGCCAAAATTGTCATCGAGGAGCACGATATCGGCCGCTTCTTTGGCAACTTCCGTCCCGATAGTTCCCATAGCAACTCCAAGGTCTGCCGCCACGAGTGATGGTGCGTCATTGACCCCGTCACCGGTCATGGCAATAATCTCGCCACGCTTCTTAAATGCATTGATAATTTTCAACTTATGCTCCGGCGTTACTCGCGCAAACACCGTTGTTCGGGAAAGCCTTGAAGTGAGCTCGGAATCGGTCATGGTATCAATCTCGGTTCCCGTCAACAGCTCATCGCCCTCTTGATATATCCCTGCTTCCCGAGCAATAGCCCGGCCGGTAATCTTGTGGTCTCCTGTAATCATCACAACCTTGATTCCCGCCTCTTTGGCTCGGGCCATGGCCTCTTTGACCTCCGGGCGCAAAACATCTCGCATACCCAAAAATCCTACAAAGGTAAGATTCTCAATCGACTGCGAATCGAGTGCTTGCTGTGCGTTGTCGCGGATACCGACGGCAATAATGCGTTGCCCCTTGTCGGACATACTGTTCAGAATCTTTTCCAGTCCCGCTTTGTCGTCTTCCCCGAACGTACCCACTCCCGTGGCTCGTATGATGTTCTTTGAGAGTCCTATGACGACCTCGGGTGCTCCAATCACCGTCAGAAAATTTCTCGTATCGACAGCATTCAGAACCGCCCGGTACTTCCGTTTGTAATCAAAAGGAATTTCCGAAATCATCGGAGATTCATGCAAGAGGTCTTCCTTTTGAAATCCCATCTTCTGGGCAAAAACCACCAGAGCGGCATCGGTGGGGTCTCCGGTTATATACCAGCGTTTCTCGGCATCCGAAAATGAAAGCCGAGCGTTTGCCGAAAGAGCCACCGCTTTCCCCATCGCCAGAAGCTCGGGGTGATTCGCCGCATCCACAACACTATGGTCAAAGGTGAACTCGCCTGTAGGCTCATAACCGACACCGTCAATGCCGAAAAGTTTCCCCGCCGTCCACACTTCCCGCACCACCAATTCGTTCTTCGTGATAGTTCCTGTTTTATCTACGGCAATAACCCGAGCTTGTCCCAAGGCTTCCACCGCCTGAAGCTTTTTTACCAAAGCGTTTTGCTTGGACATTCTCCACACTCCGGTCGCAAGCACCAACGTCATCACGATGGGCAACCCCTCGGGAATAATGGAAACCGAAAGCGAAACCACCGTCGTAAACATGGTACGCACCGATTCTCCCTGCGCGATACCGATACCGAAAAGAATCGCGGAAATAATTCCCACGGCCAGAATGATGGCTCGGGACAAATGTCGAATGTTGGTCTTTAAGGGAATTTCCGTATCAATGGAAGAAACTTCGGTTGCTATCTTGCCAATGACCGTAGCCGTTCCCGTTGCCACCACGACGGCTTTCCCGTTCCCCGAAACAATATGCGTCCCCTTGAAAAGCATATTTATTTGGTCGGCTGGAGAAATGGAATCCCCCGTAAGGGTCTCAACTACTTTGTAGACCGGCTCGGATTCTCCGGTAAGCGATGCCTCATCCGCCTTAAGGCTTTGGGAAATAATTACCCGTGCATCGGCAGGAACTTTTTCCCCTTCCTGCAAATCAATAATATCCCCGGGCACCACCTCTGTGTCGGCGATGACAAATTCCGCTCCTTCGCGTACCACCGTTGCCTTTGTCTCAACCAATTTTTTAAGCGCGCTTAGAGTATTTTGAGCCTTACCTTCCTGAAGTGTGCCAACGGTCGCGTTGAAAATGAGTACCGCCATAATAATGGAGGCGTCATTTGCCTCGCCGATGACATAGGTGATTGCGCTTGCAGCGAGCAATATGAATATGAGGGGACTATTGAACTGTCCCAGAAATATGAAAACGAGAGAAGCTTTCTTCTTCTCTGCCAAACTGTTGGAGCCGTACTGTTTCCTTCTTTCTAAAACCTCTTCGACGGAAAGTCCGTGCGCAGATGTTACAAGTCTTTTAAATACTTGCTCGATGGACAATGCATGCCATTTTGTTTCCATAGCAACTAGTATAACCAAAAGCCGGCTCCGAACCTACTGGTAGCTCGTAAATTAATGGTGACTGTCTCCTTTTCTTTCATTATAGGACTTACGCATTTCGTACTTTTCTGTCATTCCCGCGCCTGCCTGCTCCCGAAGGGCGGGCAGGGAGGCGGGAATCCAGTATATAGCCGTTTAATAAGGCTCTGGTTTCCACTTTAGAGTGGAATGACACCGATTACGTAAGTCCTTCATTAGTCTATCCGTTTTAGATTAACCCCTAACAGAGCTTCAGGGTAAATCTTGGAAATAAGGGTCATCACTTTTGCATCTCTTGCATACACCTCCACCTGACGACGGATTTGCAAGGCTAAGTCCTCTCCAATTCCCCACTTCCGCCACATCTCATAGTAGTCGTTTAAGGTGGGGATAGTTGAATCGGCATACATGGTGACAAAAGTCTGGCTGTAGGCGTGAAGTTTCGCCACCTCCTCTCCATTTGGATTTTCCAGATGCTCTAGAAACGGCAAAAAACTTCCGATGGCAAACTGCCGAACGTCGTCCATATCCTGTAAAACTTTAAGCGCGGAATGTTTGACCCAGCCCTCACTGCCGTGCTGTACCTTCTCCGTAAAAACTTCAGGAAACAGTTCCTTGGTTACTGCATACTGCACGTCATCACACAGGAGGTGCGAGTGCCACCCCTTTCCAAAATCGCTCTGCAAAAGTTTCTCGCGGTCGCTCTCCTTAAGATGGGTAAGGTTGCGGTCAATTCCCATCACATACCGACTATCGGGATAAATCGCCCCCGCGACATACTTTTGTATATCTTTTGGCGCATACTTCTTTTGCATATCCAGCGCAAACCGTATATGTGTCGCTTCAAGTGCCATAAAAGATTTATTAGTGTTCTTACTCCTATACCTTTCCGCTCTTCAGAATACGGAATATCGCCTACAAACTAAAGTCAAAAGAATTCTTGAGCTTTTTCTTTGATTCATTAATTTTTGTCGCTATTCCGTCTCGAATCTTTAACGTTAAGGCTTCAATCTCTTCATGTATTTTAGATGCTTTATTTAGAACAGAGTCAGCATTATCTAGTGCATCATTCCTAAAATTTGGTTCGTTAATAACTTTCAAATTCTCTTGGTAATTAACGAGAATGTTCCCAGCGATATTTGAGATTTCGGTCAAATTTTCTATTAAGCGGTTCCAGTCTGTCTTTTGTTCAGGAAAATATGTATCTACATAAGCCGTTATTAATTCTATATCAGACTCAACATCTTCTTTAGAGAGTGAATTATTGAGATCTTTGAATATCATTCTATCTTTCTTCGCCTTGATACAATGACGAGCACTTGATAGAACCACTAAACTCTTGCCTCTAACTCCAAGCAACTTACCAATCACCTTTAGTCCCTTGTCTTCGATTGAATCAATAAGTTTTAAGTTGTATGAATATCTCTTATCTTTTGAGCTCTGAATCAAACTCAAAAGAAGAGCGGTTACGGTAAAAAATCCAATAAGGAAGTTTGGATCGATATTTTGATCTTCTAGAAACTGCCTAAAACCACAAGATGATAGGTATAGACCTAGCAAAACTAGGACAAGAACTAAGGCGATATGGATTATTCGAGCTTGTAGTTTTGTTAGCAGTAATTTCATAATTTATTCAGAATCCCTTAGATCTGAACTTATTTCAACTAACCCATTTGCTATTTATATCTCTTTGGCCAAATTCCTAGTTTGTGCAATACCAGCCAAGTAAGTTCAAAGGAAATAATATAAATGACAAAAAACCAAAGACTATCGAAAATATCCATTCCCAAAATCTTATATGCAACCCAAAATATCAGAAAAAAGAAAAGGCGGTAAACAAGACTACCGGTGGACGGCTCGTGACTTTTAAAATGAGATTTCATTTTAGTGGTATTGAAACGATAACAATATATGAAATTACCCAACCCGCAAGATGCTCCGTCAACAATTCACTTCAGTACCACATTAGCGGAGTCTAGCGATGACGACATCCTACCCAGCAACAAGGTCTGCGCATGCCACCTTTCAGCTTTGAGAGTGCCTTTTCTATACGGATATCCCTTGTTTCCGCTTTCTTGCCGGATATAACCCAACAAATCCATTCATTGCGGGCGAGTGGCGTAAGAGTATCCCACGTTGCTCGCACCACAGGCGCTAAAGCCAAAGCTTTTCGAAAATCATCCGGTAGTATGTGCACCGTCCCGCCGGCGGGCATGATTTTGCTCATGGGTACAGTATAGCAAAAAAATATTTTGACTGATTGCTGCGGGGGAAGGAATCGGACCTTCATACCGAGATTCAAAGTCTCGTGTCCTACCATTAGACGACCCCGCAATGTGTTGATTAACCCCACAAATGTACAATAAAAATCACCTCACTACAACATTCCCGCGCCAATTCTCTTACTACTTTCTCTCCTAATCCCTCTTCTAACTTCCCCTCTGCTATAGGCTAATTCGTGCGAATTAGCCTATAAGAGCGCCCCGTGAAAAATAAAATAATGTGTGGACAGCTACCACCCTACGACCTCCGACTAAAGCAGGGCAAGTACATGCTCAAGTGTCGGGTGCTTTTTGGGCGCGAGGAAATAGTAGACTTCCGTTGATTGCTGACGCTTCTCCAAAACACCTGCGCCAAAAAGAATCGCAAGGTGGCGAGAGGTTGAGCGAAAGGAAAGGTTAATCGCCCCGGCAAGTTCGGTGACCGGCGCTTCCCTATTCTTTTTCAGATACTGCACAATCGCAAGCCTTCGTTTGTTTGCAAGCGCCCGTAGTATTCGTTCAAGTTCTTTCATAGTGGTAATGTCCTTTTATTTTATCACAAACTTCTCTGCTGTTCGACCCGCCACCGCCACGACTTTACTATAGGCTAATTCGTGCGAATTAGCCTATAGTAATTATACCATGTTAGGGTGTGTGAGGATACTGAAGTACCCGACATAGTGGGTGTTTCTGCCAACGTAGAATAATGTGGAAAAGATTGACAGAAAACGGCGAGCGAGTAGTATGGTCGCGGAGTTGCCGTCATGCGACGACTGCTCCGCTGTTCGCGGGTTGCATAGTCAGGGCGAGCCGAAACCAAAGGTCTGCCTCAACAGGCCTCGGCGCGTAGCCCTTCACAGCACGCCGCCCGACCGCCTTCGCGCTGTACCTGCCTATTCCATTGAGGCCACCCTACCTTGTAGCGAGGTGATCCGGGGTGGCCTCTTTTTTATATATGACCTACGCCTTCGGTGTCATTCCCCTGAAAAGGGGAATCCAGAAAATACGGTAAAGAACTGGATTCCAGCCTTCGCCTGCCTGCGCAGGCAGGCTGGAATGACAGAAAAGTACGAATTTCATAGTTCTAATCAAATTATACGGAGAGCTTAATGACTGCAAGTTCCAAGGGGAGCTGTGGGAGCGCGGAGTAGCCGATGAGGTCGTAGACACTTAAGAACTCAAGAAGCACCGCAGAGGTGATGCGCGATTCTTTGGTTATTGCCAGTTTTTTCAGAAATTCAAAATCCTCGGCGGACAGTTCATCTCGTATTCCCTTTTCCATATCGGGCGCATTTCGCAGGAGTAGGACAAAGCGAAGTTTTGCAAGAAGCAAATTTACAAACACTTTCATATCCACATTTTGCTCGACTGCCTTTCCGACAGTGGCGAGCCCCACGTTTACCTCTTTTTTATCTAGCGCCTCAATAAGCGCGTTAATGAGTACTCCTTTCGGCGAACCGGTAATGCGCTCCACCTCCGCAAGCGTAATTTTCTTATCGGACGAAGCGCCCATCGCCTTCTGAAGAATCCCGTGCGCGTCGCGATACGAACCATCAGCGAGAAGCGCGATAAGCTCCGAAGCGGGGACGTCTATCGCAAACCCCTCTTTCTTTGCGATACGCTGTGCCACTTCCTTGAGGATGGTCTGGGTGGGCTTTTTGAAGGTGAAGGTCTGACAGCGAGACACAATG
>JAUSFR010000065.1 GCA_030649775.1 bacterium
TTCTTCATTCTTCATTCTTCATCCTTCATCCTTCATGCTCCATTCTCTTTCCCATCACGCATACGCTATTGCCGGTACCGCGGAAGATATGCTCCCCGAGCTTTTGTGCATGCTTGAAACCAGTCTCAAGGTTCGTACCAAAGGCAATCCCGACTTTCTCCTGCAACAGTACGAAACAATGGGTATTGGTGAAGCGCACGAACTCAAAAAATCGGCGGAGCGCAAATCCGTATCGGACGATAAAAAGGTATTTGTGGTTCTGGCTCGCGGTATTACTCGGGAAGCGCAGAACGCACTGCTCAAAGTCTTTGAAGAGCCACCCGCTGATACGCACTTCTTTCTCGTGGTCCCGTCCTTCGCACTCTTGCTTCCCACCCTCCGCTCGCGTCTGGAGGTGCTTGACCTACATCCCGATGGTGAAGGCGCGGATATAAAAATCGCTACCGAATTTCTAGCGGGGACCGTTCCCGCGCGACTTTCTTTTGTCCAGAAAATGCTCAAGGAGCTTGAACAGGAAAAAAAGAAACAGGAGGATTCTTCGGAACTCCTGCTTGAGAAAACGCGAATACTCGCATTCTTGGACTCACTTGAGTATACGCTTGCAAAGAGGGACCATGTTGCTGTCGCACCTGCGCTTCGGGAGGTGCTTGAAGTGAAAAAGTATAGCCGTGACCGAGCGCCGTCGCTCAAACTGTTATTGGAGCATCTGGCGCTGGTGTTGCCAAGGCTTTAGGCACTAGGCTCTAGGCTCTAGGAAAAAATGGCGATTGGATGGTATACTTTTCTTATTCGTAGTCATTCGTATATTCGTTTAATTCGTATTTTCGTATGCCCTACAACTTTTCAAAACTAAACGAAAAAGCAAAAGAAGTACACGACTGGCTCGGGAAGGAGCTCGGTGGACTTCGCTCGGGACGAGCAACACCGGCGGTTCTTGATGCCGTGCTGGTGGAAAGCTATGGAGCCAAAATGCCCATCAAACATGTCGCAACCGTCGCTCTTGAAGACGCGCGTTCGCTTCGCATTGTGCCGTTTGATACGGCCATTTCAAAAGAAATAGAGAAGGCGATTACGCAAGCGAGTCTTGGACTTTCGGTTTCGGTTGATGATAACGGCGTGCGGGTGAGTTTTCCCGAACTTACCGCGGAACGCCGAACGGCGCTGATGAAGGTTGCCAAAGAAAAGCTGGAGGCCTCTCGCATTCATATGCGAAAAATTCGCGATGAAATCATCAAAGATATTGAAGCCAAGGAAAAAGAGGGGGGTATGGGCGAAGACGAAAAATTCCGTCTCAAGAAAGAGCTGGACAAAATGAGCGAAGCGGAAAACAAAAAACTGCAGGAAGCTTTCGAGCGAAAAGAGAAAGAAATATCCAGCTAATAATCAATATCCAATATCCAATAATCAAACCGAACTGACACCGTCTGATTGGTTATTGATGATTGGTGTTTGGTTATTACACTATGACTATTGTTTTATTTTTCATCATCCTCGGTTCTCTCGTCTTCGTGCATGAGCTCGGGCATTTTCTTGCCGCCAAAAAGTCGGGTATCCGTGTGGATGAATTCGCACTCGGGTTCCCTCCGAAGGTGCTCGGGAAAAAAGTGGGGGAAACCGTCTACAATCTCAATCTCATCCCGTTTGGCGGGTATGTCAAAATCTTCGGGGATGACGCGGACGTGATGTCGGATATGGCCGTGAGTGAGGCCGACAAGGCGCGTAGTTTCATCGCGAAGCCCCGTTATATACAGGCGGTGGTGCTCGCTTCGGGCGTGCTCGGCAATATCGTCTTCGCGTGGCTTCTTATTTCCATAAGTTTTATGGCGGGTATTCCTTCGGCGATTGACGGAAGGTACGAAAATGAGGTACGTGACACCAAGCTTACCATCACGACGGTGCTCCCCGATTCTCCGGCCTACAAAGCGGGACTTCGTTCCGGTGACGCGATTGTGTCCATCACGGAGGGAGCAAAACAGTTTACGGACAGCGATTCGGAAAAAGCAGGGGATTTTATCGGCGCGAGCACCGGCGCTCTTGCTATCTCCTACACGCGCGGGAAAGAGGAGGGACGTATCACCGTAGAGCCGATTGCGGGTATCGTGGAGGGGAAACCCGCTATCGGAGTCAGTCTGGACACGATAGGAGTGGTGCGCTTCGGTTTTTTCAGGTCGTTTTTTGAGGGGGCGCTTATGACCTCCGACCTCCTTCGTGAAGTGACCATTGGACTTTTTGGATTCCTACAGCAGGCCATCCTCGGCAAGGCAGACCTTGCATCCGTCACGGGGCCAGTGGGTATCGCCGGAATGGTGGGAGAGGCGCGTGTGCTCGGTATTGTGTACCTCCTCTCTTTCACCGCCTTTATTTCCATCAACCTTGCGGTCATCAACCTGCTCCCCATTCCAGCGCTTGACGGAGGACGCCTCCTCTTCCTCGCGATTGAAGGCATTATCCGTCGTCCCATCCCCGTAAAATTCACACGGGTCGTAAACACCACCGGCTTTGTCCTCCTTATTCTCTTTATGCTGTTCATTACCTATCGGGACGTCATCAAGTTAGTAAGTAGTTCGTAGTAAGTAGAAACAAACTGTTTATCTGCTATGATTAAGAAAATCAATGAGCAGAGCGACTATGATTTCTTAACCCCGTGAAGTATCCCGCCGAAGGCGGGATTTCCGCAAAGCGGAAATACTTCACATGGTGGCGATTTTTCTAAGTCGCGCCGCTCCTAAAAAATCAGCCATGAAGCAATCACACCTTTTCACCAAAACCCGCAAAGAAGCACCAACCGACGAAGTCGCACAGAATGCGAAGCTCCTTATCCGTGCCGGCTATATTCACAAAGAGATGGCGGGGGTGTACGCGTACCTTCCTCTCGGTCTTCGTGTTCAAAACAAAATAAAGCAGATTGTGCGTGAGGAAATGGATGCCATTGGTGGACAGGAGCTCATCATGACGGCGTTGCAGAGCAAAGAGTTATGGGAGAAGACAAAACGTTGGAGCGACGAGGTGGTGGACGTGTGGTTCAAAACGAATCTCAAGACTGGTGGTGAAGTGGGCCTCGGTTGGTCCCATGAAGAACCGATAGCGGAGATGATGAAGGGCTATATCTCAAGTTTCCGTGACCTGCCGATTTTTGTGTATCAATTTCAGACGAAATTGCGCAATGAGGTTCGGGCAAAGAGCGGAATTCTTCGTGGGCGGGAATTCGTGATGAAAGATATGTACTCGTTTTGCCTTGATGAGGCGGACCACACCGCGTTTTACAATCGGACGATTGACGCCTACATGCGTGTGTACCATCGGCTCGGTATCGGTGAAGACACCTTTGTTACCTTTGCCGCAGGCGGAGCCTTCACCAAATTCAGCCATGAGTTTCAGACCATCGCGGAAACGGGGGAGGATGTGATTTATATTCACCGAGCGAAAAAGATAGCGGTCAATAAGGAAGTGCTGAATGACGAAACCCTGAAAAATCTCGGGGTGTCGCGCTCCGAATTGGAAGAGGTGAAAACAGCGGAAGTCGGGAACATCTTTAACTTTGGGACGCAAAAATCGGAAGACTTGGGTCTCTCTTACAAAAATGAAAAAGGGGAAGCCATCCCAGTCTGGATGGGCTCATATGGTATCGGCATTACGAGAGTTATGGGTCTGCTTGCCGAGAAATTCTCCGATGAAAAGGGAATTGTCTGGCCGGAAAGTGTGGCTCCGTTTAGAGTTCATCTGGTCTCAATTGTCGGCGCAAACGGTGAGGCGGTAAAAAAGGAAGCGGAAAAGCTCTACCAAACACTTACCGACAAGGGTATTGAAGTGCTCTACGACGACCGCGACCTTCGCCCGGGCGAAAAGTTTGCCGACTCCGACCTCATCGGCATCCCGACACGCGTCGTCATTAGTGAAAAGACGATGAAAGAAGGCAAGCTGGAAATCAAAGACCGCAAAACCGGCACCGTTTCTATGCTCTCCGAATCTGACCTCTTCAAACTATTGTGAATAGTGCTCAATACTAGGCCGGGTACCCTGCGGTCTCTGATTTAGCACCAATCTACGACCGTAGATTGGTGCTAAACTTATGGTTCAAGTCTAAACAAGCGTTTCCAGTGTGCCTCATTGTCAATATGTTCAGCTTCTATAACGCGAACATATTTTCGGACATCAAGTAGCTCCATAACGAAATCCAGTTCATTTTTGCACGGGAAAGGATAAATACCTGCCGAGTTCTGAAGTTTGCGAAAGCCAAGTCTGGTGAGGTGGTCGCGAAAAGCATCTCGAGCCTCGCGCTCATCTTCGGGAATGTCATACAAAACAATCCACCATTTCTTGTTCCATGCGCCGGAATGGGCAATCCTGATGCGAGAGACTCGATAGGTGAGCGCCTTCTTTCTACCGTTTTCGCTTAAAACTAAGGTTAGAGTCCCGTCGCTATTCTCCTTTGCCTCTATCAATTGAGATTCATAGAGCGCGCTTAGTGCCCGTTCGGCTGCCTGACGTTTTATATCTTGCCAGCCTGCATGGAGGCCCTTAATAATCTTCCATTGTTGTCCTGGGGAGCGGGTGCACGATAACGCCATCCCTCCGAGGAGCAACAAAAGTATCTTCTGTTGCGTTGGGCCGAATCGATGATACTGTCGGCGGAGCTGTGCTTTCCGATTTCGCGATGAGATATCCATGTACGTTAAGTTTAGCATGAATCCACGATCGTGAATTCATGCTAAATTGCGAAAGGGGTGGACATTTTATAACCTCTATTTCTATAACCTATATAAAGCCTTTGCGTTTATCGGTATTCGTATATAATGCGTAGGCACCTATGTTCAAGAAGCAAAGGGAAAAACTTTCGGGGTATCTTTCGAATGATATCGGCATTGACCTCGGTACCGCGAATACCTTGGTGTATATGCGTGGACAGGGCATCGTCATCAACGAGCCGTCCGTCGTCGCCGTCAACCAAAAAACCGGACAGGTGGTTGCGGTCGGTGCGCAGGCTAAGGAGATGCTCGGACGCACACCGGCGCACATTGTCGCGGTGCGGCCACTCGTCGGCGGAGTTGTTTCTGATTTTGAGGTTACCGAGGAAATGCTCGCGTATCTCATTCGTCGCGCCGAAGCGAATTCACGGAAGTTTTTGGGTCCCCGCGTCGTGGTCGGTGTGCCGTCGGGTATCACCAACGTGG
The DNA here is from genome assembly GCA_030649775.1 of bacterium. Lineage (GTDB taxonomy): Bacteria > Patescibacteriota > Minisyncoccia > Phycocordibacterales > UBA10002 > UBA10002. The sequence continues at coordinate 5,172 of JAUSFR010000065.1, forward strand.
AAACGCGCGCGGTGCGCGACGCGACCAAAAATAACGGCGCACGCGCGGTCTATATCGTGGAAGAGCCGATGGCGGCGGCCATCGGCATCAGACTTCCCGTCAACGACCCAGTCGGCACGATGATTGTGGACATCGGCGGAGGCACCTCCGATATCGCTGTCATCTCGCTCGGGGGCATCGTGCGTTCCAAGAGTCTCAAAATCGCGGGAGATAAACTCAATCAAGATATTATTTCCTACATCCGTGGCGAGTTCAAGGTGCTTATCGGAGAAAAAACCGCCGAAAATCTTAAGATGGCCATTGGTTCGGTACTTCCCCCGCAAACGACGCTGGAGGCTTCCATTAAAGGGCGCGACCTTATCACCGGTCTTCCGCGGGAACTCGTCGTGAGCGATACGGATGTGCGCGAAGCCATTGCGTTTTCCATAGATAACCTCATTGAATCGGTGAAGGAGGTACTTGAAACGACTCCACCAGAGATTGTGTCCGATGTAATGAGTCGCGGGCTTCACCTTGTCGGGGGTGGGGCGCTCATCAAGGGTCTTCCCGAACTTCTCGCAGAGACGCTTAAGATTCCCGTGCACTCCGCGGATGACCCGATGACCGCGGTCGCGCGCGGAGCAGGCATTATATTGGAGGATTTTGACCGTTATAAAGGTGTGCTTATTGAGAACGAAGATGAATTACCCCCTCATTCGTAACGTACGGTCAAAAAGTCGTTTCGGTTGGTTTAGCGCTCCGCTCTTCTTTTTGGTGGTGATTATTCTTTTTCATTTCCTCTATCCGAAAGCACTCGGAAACCTCGTGTCGGAAGTAGCCTTGCCCTTCTGGAATGCCGAGCATTCCGTGGTGGCGAGGGTGCGCACCGCTTTCGCGTACTTTTCCTCTAAGGCAACCCTAGAGGCGGAGGTTGAGAGACTGACGGGAGAGCTTCTGCGGGTAAACCGTCTGCTTCTTGACCGTGACCTCCTGCTTGAAGAAAATGCGTTACTCAAGAAAGTGGTTGGTCGTGATGCTACCGCGCAGAAACGTATTCTTGGCGCGGTTCTTGTAGCGCCCCCGCGGTCACCGTATGACAGCGTTATGCTTGATGTCGGAAGCAGAGACGGTGTTATTTCTGGTGCGCGCGTGTTTGCCGGCTCGGTGGCGCTGGGCTCCGTGAGTGTGGTGTATTCGCGTACCTCCCTTGTGACATTGTTTTCAACGGCAGGGAGTAAAACCCCGGTGCTCATTCTGCATGAAGGACTCGCGCTCCCGGTGGAAAGCGTCGGGCAGGGAGGGGGAGAGTTTATCGCGACTCTTCCGAAAGAAACATCCGTGAGCGTGGGGGACGCGGTCGTTATTCCGGGGTTACCTCCAATTCCCTTCGCGAAAGTGGAAGCGATTGTAAGTAGCGCCACCGATTCATTTGAGGTCGTGCGTTTTAAAAATCCCTTCTCCTTCTCCGAGCTCCGATTTCTGGAAGTTGAGCGGCCCGCGGAAGTGGGGCAGACACAGACATTATGAGACGAGTGCACCCGATAATGGAAATATTTTCGAGCAGAGTTTTTATTGATTTTTTGCTTGCCCTCCTCGCAATGCTCACTCCGTGGTGGTTTTCGCTTCTTGCCGGAGCGCTGTTCTTTTTTATTTTTGACGGGTTCGTGGAGCTTCTGTTTCTCGCGCTTCTCATTGACCTTCTGTACGGAAGTCCGCTTCCTCGTTTCTTCGGCTCGCCGTTTGTGCTTTCGCTCGCAGTGGTGCCCCTCTACTTCCTTCTTTCCGCGCTTAAACAAAAGATGCGGTTTTAACCCACCGCGGAGGTCAAAAGTGTTTTTGCAAACGTTACCAAATATACCCGTTTCTTATGCTAAGTTTTATTACGCGATTTTGGTACAAACTTCGGCATCCTCGCCACGAAGTGCGTGAGATAGACCCCGATGAGATATTTTTGGACTCCAGCAATCTGCCGGAGTTTAATCGGCATCAATTTGAAGGGCGTCTTGAGCGTCCTATTTCCCGAAAAACCATTTTGAGCGTCTCGGTCGTGTTTATACTCGTACTTCTTGTCGTGCTCGGAAAGAGTTTTACGCTTCAGGTTCGGGACGGCGCTCTCTATACGAAGCAAAGCACGCAGAATCGTTTACGTCATACGCTGATGTTCGGCTCGCGTGGAGTCTTTTACGACCGTACGGGTGCGTTTCTCGCGTGGAACGTGATTGATAAGGATGAGCCTGCTTTTTCCAAACGGAAGTACGTGGATATTCCCGGACTCTCGTCTCTCCTCGGCTATCTGAAGTACCCGTCAAAAGATAAAGCGGGGTTTTACTATAAAGTGGATTTTGAACCGCAGGATGGTGTGGAAAAGTTCTACAACGAATTCGTCGCTCCGCAACACGGTATACGAATAGTGGAAACGGATGTGCACGGAGTCATCCAGTCGGAGAGTGTCACCAAACCCCCGAAGGACGGAACGAGCGTCACGCTTACGGTTGACGCGCGTCTTCAAGAGAAGCTGTACACGACGATGGAGGGGCTCGCCAAAGAAAAAGGATTTCAAGGTGGAGCGGCGGTTATTATGGATGTGGAAAACGGTGAGCTACTCTCATTCGTGAATTTTCCCGAATACGACTCGCAGGTACTTACCGATGGCACGGACACATCTGCCATAAAAAAAGCCTTCGCCGATTCACGGAAGCCATTCTTGAACCGTGTCACCAAAGGCCTCTATACACCGGGCTCCGTCGTGAAGCCGTTTATGGCACTTGCCGCGCTGGAAGAGGGTATTATTACGCCCGAAAAGGAAATTGTCAGCACCGGTTCCATTTCCATACCGAATCCGTTCGACCCAAGTAAGCCAACGGTGTTCAAAGATTGGAAGGCGCACGGAGCGGTAGATATGCGCCGTGCACTCGCCGTCTCTTCCGACGTCTATTTTTACGAAATTGGAGGTGGCTTTGAGGGGCAGAAGGGGTTGGGTATCGCGAACATTGAAAAATACAGCCGAATGTTCGGATTCGGCACGCCACCTCCCGGCGATATTATCGGTGAGGCCGGAGTTATTCCGACTCCTGAGTGGAAACGCGAACAATTCAAGGGAGAGGCATGGAACATCGGAAATACGTACCACACCGCTATCGGACAATATGGATTTCAGGTGACACCACTTCAGATGGTTCGAGCTGTTTCGGCTATCGCGAACGGGGGGAAACTTCTGGAACCTCGCCTTACGCGAGAGGAAGATGTTACTCCGTTGTACAGCGTCATTCCCATACAAACCTCTTCGTTTACGGTGGTGCGGGAAGGTATGCACGAAGCGGTCACAGCGGGCGGAACGGCCAGCGCACTCCTGTTGCCAGGAGTGAGTATCGCGGGTAAGACGGGAACCGCGGAACTCGGAACGCTGAAAAAATTGGTCAACTCGTGGGTTGTCGGTTTTTTCCCATACGAAAAGCCACGCTACGCATTCGCGATTGTTATGGAGAAAGGTTCTCACGACAACACCGTCGGCGCCGCGTTCGTCGGGCGGGAGTTTATGCAGTGGCTTCAGGCAAACGTGCCGGAATATCTCAAGGCAGAATAACCAATAATCAATCACCAATCACCAAACAAATCCGAAAATTCCTAACCTTTCCCTTTTTTTGATTATTGTTTCTTGGTTATTGGTGATTGTTTGCAATTGACTTTTTGCGCAAAAATCAATAGAATCACCTTGTTACTATAGCTTAATTGCAAACCAATGCCCGATACCCCCGAATATCTCACCCAGGAAAAATACAACGAACTTGTGAAGGAGCTTCTGCATCTCAAGACCGTTAAGCGCAAGGAAGTTGCCGAAAGTCTTGAGTACGCGAAATCGCTCGGAGATTTGTCGGAAAACGCCGAATATCAGGAAGCGCGCGAACTTCAAGCGAACATTGAGGACCGCATTTCAAAACTTGAGACGATGCTTCAAACCACCGTCATTGTGAAGATGCATCACAGTGAGGTTATCGGTATTGGTTCCACCGTGACCATCCAAAAGGAAGGTGCATCTACCAAAGCGGTCTACAAGATTGTCGGTTCCGAAGAAGCTGACCTTGCAAAGGGCAAGCTCTCCATCAACTCACCGCTCGGGCACGCGATGATTGGCAAGAAGGAGGGGGATACTTTTAGTGCAAAGACTCCCGGAGGATTGGTGAAGTATGAGGTGGTACATATTGAATAGCACAACACGAATTACACGAATCCAGAGAACGAATGATACGAATAAAATGAGATCTACTATTCGGAACATTCGTGTCATTCGAATCTTCTATTTGTAAATTCGCATTGAGTTACATGGCTTCTCTAGACGAAATCAGAGCCACTCGGCTCGCAAAACTAAAGCTTCTTCAGGACAAAGGCCTGAATCCCTATCCCGTTTCTGCGCGGATGGATGTGACCTTGCGGGAGGCGACCGAAGGGTTTCCGAAACTGCTCAAAAAGAAGGAGCTCTACCTAGTAGGGCGGGTAATGGCCCTTCGCGGGCAGGGAGGGCTTGTGTTTGCCGACCTCTTTGACGGCACGGGAAAATTTCAGGCACTTCTTAAAAAAGACGAAATAGGGGATGAGCTTTTTGACCTGTGGAGTACTACCGTGGACATAGGCGATTTCGTGGAAGTCGCTGGTACGTTGTTCCTGACCAAGCGAAATGAAAAAACGCTCCAAGTAAAAAAGTGGCGAATGCTTTCAAAGTCGCTTCGCCCACTTCCCGAGAAATGGCACGGTCTCACGGATGTTGAAGAGCGATTTCGCAAGCGATACCTTGATACCCTGATGAACGAAGAGGTGCGCAACCGTTTTATCCTGCGCTCACGCATTATTTCGGCGCTTCGCGCCTCATTGGATAAGGAAGGATTTTTGGAGGTGGAAACGTCAATGCTTCAGTCTCTCGCGGGAGGAGCGAGTGCCGAGCCTTTTACTACTCACCACAATGCGCTGGATATCAACCTCAATCTTCGTATCGCGCCGGAACTGGACCTCAAAAAGTTGCTCATTGGCGGATATCCAAAAATCTACGAAATCGGAAGAAGTTTTAGAAATGAAGGGATTGATGTCACCCACAATCCGGAGTTCACCACGATTGAGTGGTATGAAGCGTATAGCGACGCGGAGAGGGAGCGCGCTTTTATTGAGAAGATGTTTCGCGCGCTCGTGAAGCAGGTAAAGGGGGAGATGACCATTACCTTTGACGGAGCAACCGTTGATTTTGAAAAGCCGTTTTCGGTACTGACGTACTTTGAGGCACTCCAGAGATACGCGCTTATTCCTACGCCCGAGAAAGCGACACTGGATGAACTTTCCCTTAAGGCAAAACAGCTCGGTGTTTCGGTCGCTCCGAGCGATTCCGCCCAAAAAATTATGGACAGTATCTTCAAAAAGGCGGTAAGACCCAAACTGCTTCAACCGACCTACGTCATCTCATACCCGAAGGGTATGATTCCGCTTGCGAAAGAGGAGGAGAAAGGGGGCGGTATAGATGCATTCCAGTTTTACGCTGGAGGATTGGAACTTATCAAGGCGTTTTCGGAACTGAACGACCCAATTGAGCAGGCACGTCGGTTTAACACCGAGGAAGGGAACCGAAAGGTGGGAGACAAAGAGGCCCAGCCGAATGACAAAGATTTTGTTGAGGCGCTGGAGTATGGAATGCCACCCGCGGGAGGGGTGGGTATGGGTATTGAACGCTTGATGATGCTTCTCTCCGACGTCAAAAACATCCGCGAGGTTATTTTCTTCCCGACACTACGGCCGAAGAGTGAATGATGAATAGGGAATAAAGAATTGGGAATAGGGAATAGGGAATAAAAAAAAGAACGGCACGTCCCGAGGGCGCGCCGGTTTTTGTGAATGCGTTAGGCTTTTGTTGTTGTGGCATTCTCTTCCTTGTACTCAAAGGAGCGAAAAGGCTCGACACCCATTTCTGCGCAATAGCGCTTGACATAGTTATACAGGTGTCTGTTGGCGGCAGCTAATCTCTCTTCGAATCCCAGGACATAACCACTTCCGAGGAAATCTCTCCTTTTCTTAAGAAGGAGAAGGGCTTCAAATCCTCCGTCCTCAAGCCAATCAACCGTATAGCCGGTGACAGCGCTGAACTCGGCTGGTTCAAGCGCAACTTCTGCTCTAATAATCGGCTGAGAAAACTTTCCGTCAAATGCGGACGCTATTTCAGTGACAATGGCAAATCTCTTATCCGCCCCGTCACGAATAGTCATACCCGGCTGTAGGTGCTCAAGTGTTGGCACTGAAATTTGCTTATACCCAAGATAGCTTCTGATGGTTTCTTCCACATCAGGTCGTCGTTTTCCCGAGCGGTCACGAATCGCGAAGGTAATATTGAGGAGCAGTATCGCTTTCATTGGTACTTTTCTTTCCGGTGGAGTTCTCAAAGCGCGCGTTGCGCCGTGCACGTGCATATGTCGATATGCGTTTATCACTGTCCCGTTATAGGAAGAACTCCAGTCAAGATAGTAAATTACATAATAAGAGATGTCAAGATATATCCTCTCCCAAAATTGCGGGGCTGGAAAGGACACTTGTCTTGCTAAAATCTGAAATCCTGATAGTTTTTGGGGCAGATGTTACGCGACCGCTACTCACTCACGGGTAACAGCGCGTATGTTCAAAGGAAGAAGATATGAGTAAATTGAAATATTGCATTTTTGAGCGAGCGGAGGGCGGTGAAGATCCGATGCTCTTCGCGGTTGTGGGTGAGGACATTGAAGACTGCCTTAAAGACAGAACGGTCAGATTTTCGGTGATGTTTGATCTCTCGGATGACCATGCGATTGCCGAAGGTTTCGTTTCGGCGCAGATAGCACTTGACCCCTACGGAAACTTCCACATGTGGCTTACCGACAAGATTGCGGAAGCTTTTAGAAATGGCCAGCAGGCGACTCCCGAGGTTGAACCACCCGCATTCGGACTCTCCGACAGTGGAGCTTCCCTTATCCTCGCGTATATCATTTGGCTTAACAAGATTGATACGGAGAATAAGTTTAGCAACTGGGCAATGGATCTTTTTGGGGAAGCCTATAAGTGCGGGAAAGCACACCCCATGGTCCCGAAGCAACGGTCTCCTTGAGAGCTAATCTTTATAGCCACGCATCTTTGCGTGGCTTTTTTATGCATAGCGGTTAAAAAAAACGGCGCGTCCCGAGGGGCGCGCCGGTTTTGCAATCCACATTCAATCTTTTTCTATTTCCAGCGTTCCTTTTGACGAAGGTCGATGATCCACTGGTATATAGGTTCGATATGGCCAAGCAACTCCCGCATGAACTCTGAAATTTTATCCGGCACGGCTACTTCATGACTATGGTCGCCGTGGTTAGCACAAAATAGGGAATACTGGTACGGCGTTCTTCTCCCTGTGATTTGTGTAAGAGGTTGAACACTGAGAATATTCGGTTCCCACGTTTTGGCAGAAATCGCGATCTTCATATCGGGTATGAGGACCATAACATAGGCTTTTTCAAGAGGATTCTCGGAACTGAGTACACTGGTAATGACACGCATTTTCATAGTTTTCTCAGTCTACCCTAACAAGGTAGACCTACTTTGTCTAACTTGGTCAGGGTGGCTTTTTTTGTGTACATCACTATCCACTCACTATGCACTTCTTATCCACAGGTGGTGTGTAGAGTGGTGGTATAAAGTGTTATACAATATGCAGGAAGTGGGAAAAAGTGGTATGACCAAAAGACTTCATTTAAAAACAGTAGAATATAGGATTTTTTATAAGGGCAAACACTTTGTCTTTCCGATTTCTGTTTGTGTGGGGGTTACTCCGCGAGAAAGAGTTCTTGTACGGCTAAAAAGACGCTAGGTTACCCCGGTGAAATCCCGCCAAAGGCGGGGTCGGCCAAAGCGCCGACATATTTCACAGGGTGACGATTTTTAAAACTCTCAGAATCGTTAAAAAAATCAGTCATGCTCATCGGCGAATACACACACACCATAGATGACCCCAGTAGTAGAAGCTCGAAGACTCGCTTCACTACGGGGCAAGCAAAAACAACACCATGCTTATAGGAGAATACACACATACGATAGATGATAAAAATCGGTTATCCCTACCAGCGAAGTTTCGTGCCGAAATGGGAAAGAAGGTGGTGCTTACAAGAGGACTGGACAAATGTGTGGCGATTTTTACCGAGAAGGAGTGGAAAAAGATTGCAGAGAAACTCTCCGAGTCAAGTATGCTCCAAGCCGACAGCCGAAGCTTCAATCGTTTTATGTTCGGTGGAGCGGTGGAGACGGAGGTGGATACGATTGGACGCGTGCTTGTCCCCGACTTTTTGAAGACGTGGGGAGACTTGGGCGCCAAGGTGGCCGTAATTGGGGTTCAGAGCCGTGTTGAAATCTGGAACGACAAAGCGTGGGCGGCCAATAAGGACACGATAGAGAAGCAGGCCGATACGCTCGCGGAAAAATTGGGGAGTATAGGAGTCTTGTAACACAATGCGAATGACACAAATCACAGAGCGAATGACACGAATAGAATATAAGACTTACATTTTATTCGTGTCATTCGAATCGGGATTCGTAAATTCGCATTGAGTATGCATATTCCCGTTCTTTTACATGAAGTAGTAAATGGTCTCCAGGCGAAACCCGGAGAGACCGTCCTTGACGCCACGGTGGGTGGTGGAGGACACAGTGAAGCACTCTGTCAGGCGATGGGTGGAAACGCTCGGTTCGTCTGTTTGGATGCCGACGAGGACGCGATAGAGCGAAGTCGTAAGAGGTTAGAAGTGTGCGGTTGTGAATTTCTGTTCTACCACACGAACTATCGGCATCTTGATGTGGCGCTCGCGAGTCTTGGCATCACGGGTGTGAATCGCATTCTTTTTGACCTCGGACTTTCCAGTTTTCAGCTCGATGAGAGCGGACGAGGGTTCTCATTTATGCGCGACGAACCGCTTCAGATGACTTTCGTAAAGTTCCCGAAAGAGGGAAGCATTACGGCACAGACGATTGTGAACGAGTGGAGCAAGGAAACCATCGCGACACTACTTGAAAGTTACGGAGAGGAGAAGCAGGCGTGGCGCATCGCGACAAAGATTGTGGAGGAGCGCGAGAAGGCACCCATCGTTACCACCTTACAGCTTGCGGGTATCGTGGAGTCGGTCGTCAAACGGAAAGGGAAAATTCACCCCGCGACCAAAACTTTCCAAGCACTGCGCATTGCGGTCAACGATGAGTTTCAGGGACTTCGAGACGGACTCGTGAAGGCGTGGGAAAAGCTTTTGCCCGAAGGTCGTATCGCCGTCATTTCGTTCCACAGTATGGAAGACCGCGTGGTGAAAGATTATTTTCGGGAACTCGGGACGACGGGAGCGGGAAAGGTACTCACCAAGAAACCGATAGTGCCGACTGAATCGGAGATAACGGCAAATCCTCGGTCCCGAAGCGCGAAACTCCGGATTATTGAGAGAATAGGAGAATAATGAAAATAACAGAATAATAAAAATAAGAAAATAGCAGAATAATGAAAATAGGAAAATAGCAGAATAAGAAAATAACAAAATAGCAAAATAAATGCACGGGATACAGAAAAACTTAAAATGGTTGGACAAGAACGGAAAAACACTATTCTGGTCTTTTTTCTGTATGGTACTTTTGATGACCGCGGGGTATGTCTATTTGATACAAACGGCGACACAAAACGGCGTTCGCTGGGGGAAGGCCGAGCAGACTATCGCCTCGCTCGGAGCGACGGTGTCGGAGTTGGAATCAACCTATCTTTCGCTCAAGCAGTCCATAACCCTTTCGCTTGCGTACGCTAAGGGCTTTAAGGATGTAAAGGCGGTCCGATTTATTACCACGGAGAAGGTGGGAACGGTGGCAAGCGCGAGCGCGATTTAGTCTTCCAATCAATTTCGGCCTGCAGAGCTCGGTGCGTTATACTATACCTATGAGAGCAAACTCATCTTTTCTTTTTCGTGTTCGGCTCATCAGTATAGGCTGTTTTTTGGTGGGGCTTGTGCTCATTGGGAAGCTTTACTTGGTGCAAATCGTATCGGGGGAGGTCTATCGTGAAAAGGCCGAGCGACAGTACGCCCGCCCCAATCAGGACCTCTGGGACCGCGGGACCATTCTTTTCACCACTCGCGACGGAGAGAAAGTTTCGGCAGCCACGCTCAAAACCGGTTTTACACTCGCCCTCATTCCCAAAGACGTGCGTGACTCGGAAGCGGTCTGGAGCACACTCTCAAAGTATACGTCGCTGGACAAAGAGGCGTTTCTCGCCAAGGCAGAGAAGCGTGACGACCCATATGAGGAGGTCGCGAGGAGACTACCCGCGGATGCGGTAGAAACCATTGAGGCGCAAAAACTTAAAGGGGTCTCGCTGTATAAAGAACGGTGGCGTTTTTATCCCGGCGAGAAGCTTGCCGCGCACCTCCTCGGATTTGTCGGGTTTGACGGGAACTTACTTCTCGGCAGAAGCGGACTGGAACGCTACTACAACGACGTGCTTTCGCGTACGACCTCGGAACTACGCAAAAACTTTTTCGCCGAGATTTTTTCGGACGTGAAGCATAGTTTGGGTGAGGAACGTTCGGAGGGAGACCTCATCACCTCCATAGAGCCAACGGCGCAAAACTTTCTTGAAACGACGCTTTCGGAATTGCAGAGCACCTTCACCGCGAAGCAGGTTGGCGGGATTGTCATGGACCCGCAGACCGGTCGTATTTACGCGATGGCGCTCGCCCCAACCTTTGACCCGAACGACTATGGCAAGGAAACCGACCCTATGCGCTTCACCAATTCACTGGTTGAAAATGTCTACGAAATGGGCTCCATCATCAAGCCGATTACGATGGCTTCGGGACTTGACGCGGGCGTCGTGACCGCTTCAAGTACCTATACTGACGCTGGATTTCTGACGCTAAACGGTAAGACGATTTCCAACTTTGACGGGAAGGGCAGAGGGAAGGTGGATATGCAGGAGGTCTTGAGCCAGTCGCTCAATACCGGTGCGGCCACCGTGGCTCTCAAACTTGGCAAGGACAGATTTCGCGAATACTTCAAACAGTTTGGTCTTGGTGAAGAGACTGGCATTGACCTTCCTTCCGAGGCGGCGGGACTTGTAGGCAATCTTAAAAGTGGTCGGGATATTGAGCTTGCTACCGCTTCCTATGGACAGGGCATCGCGCTTACTCCCATTCAAACCATCCGCGCGCTCTCAGCGCTCGGAAACGGAGGATACCTCGTCACTCCCCATGTGGTGACCGATATCAAATACAGAATTGGACTGACCCGTTCGCTTGAGGGTGACGAGAAACGGCAGGTGATAAAGCCGGAGACGTCGGAAGAGATTACCCGTATGCTCGTGCGGGTGGTGGACACCGCGCTCCTTGAGGGAACCTACAAGATGACACAACACAGCATCGCCGCCAAAACCGGCACGGGGCTGATTGCCGACTCAAAAGGAGGTGGGTACTACCCCGACAAATTTTTGCATTCGTTCTTCGGATACTTTCCCGCATACAACCCGCGCTTCATCGTCTTTTTATTCGCGGTAGAACCGCAAGGTGTAGCGTTTGCCTCCGCCTCGCTTACCTCGCCTTTTTTCAAAATTGCGACCTTCCTCATAAACTACTACGAAATCCCGCCCGATAGGTAAGAGCGGAGGTTTTAAAGCAACCGCCTCTGGCAAGGAGTGATTACGTCTCCCCAAAAAGCAATTTCTGCTATTCCCGCGAAAACTAAAATGACAAGAGCTATGCGAGATTCAAGGTGTCGCCAATCTCCATCAATCGGTTGTACTTGCAAACTCTCTCGCCCCGAACGAGTGAACCTGATTTTATGTAGTCGCAGGAAAGTCCCACCGCAAGGTCGGCAATGAATGTATCCGTCGTGTCTCCCGACCGGTGGGAGATAATAGGTAGCCAACCTTGTTTTTTGGTAAGGGCGATTGCCTCCAGCGTTTCGGTGAGCGTCCCTATCTGGTTGGGTTTTATAATGACCGAATTGACGGCGTTCTTTTCAATGGCGGTCTGGATTCTGCGAGAGTTGGTAACGGTGAGGTCATCACCGACAATTTTTATTTTTTGCCCCAGCACCGAGAGCATCTTTCCGAAACCATCCCAATCTTCTTCGGCGTGTCCGTCTTCAATAGATATAATCGGATAGGTTGCAACCAATTTTTCATACCATTCTACCATTTCGGTACGGTCAAGATTGCTCGCCTTCCCATCAATTTTGAGATGATACGACGTGCCGTTGTAGAAGCTTGACGCTGCGACATCGATGCCGATTTTGACTGACTCGGCCGTGTACCCCGCACTCACGATAGCTTGCCCGATGAGTTCAAACGCTTCCTCGTTTGAGGAAAGTTTTGGCGCGAAACCTCCCTCATCTCCCACGGCGGTTGCGTACCCCTTTTCCGCGAGGAGCTTCTTCAGGGTGGGAATAATTTCGGCCACGACGCGGATGTTCTCACGAGCGGTAGGAAATCCAATCGGCACAACCATATACTCCTGGATATCAAGGCCACTTGTGGCATGTTTGCCCCCGTTTATGATATTGAACATCGGTTGTGGCAATTTAAACGCACGGGTTCCCGCTAAGCTCCCCAGATGTTCGTAAAGCTCCACCTTTTTTTCTTTTGCGCTTGCCCGCGCAAAAGCCAAAGAAACACCAAGAATGGCGTTTGCTCCAAGTCGTGATTTATTCTCCGTGCCGTCAAGCTCCCGTAGGGAAGTATCAAGGCTTTGCTGGTCAAATTCTTTTTCGTGGATATGTCGGTTAATCTCGTCATTCACATTTCCGACGGCAACCTGCACACCGAGTCCGTTAAAGCGTTTCGGGTCTTTGTCTCGAAGTTCAATCGCCTCATGCACTCCCGTGCTTGCGCCGGACGGTACCGACGCTCGGGCAATCGTACCGCCCGAAAGTTCGCACAAAACTTCAATCGTGGGGTTGCCCCGTGAATCAATAATCTCGCGCGCGCGAACGGATGTTATTTTTGTCATACGTGTATTGATACGAGAGGAGTAATGGTTTCCTTCCGGCCCATGTGGCGTTCGGCTTCAAGGACAATTTTTTCCATCATAGCGACGGTTTCTATCGGGTACTTACCGATTGCCGTCTCTTCGGAAAGCATCACGGCGTCGGAACCCTGCAGAATAGCGTAGGCGACGTCGGTAACCTCGGCTCGACTTGGCGCTTGCTCCTTGACCATTGAGAGGAGCATCTGCGTGGCGGTGATAACGGGTTTCCCCGCCGTTTTCGCGCTACGAATAATCTTTTCCTGAATGAAAGGAATTTGCTCAAGAGGCAGTTCACTCCCGAGGTCGCCACGCGCAACCATCACCGCGTCCGCGCTCGCGATAATTTCGTCAAGCGACTCAAGAGCTATCTTGCGTTCTATTTTCGCGATAATACGCTGTGTTCCTCCACAGGCGCGTATGACTTCTCGGCAACGTGCTATGTCGGTTGCATTCCCGACAAACGACTGTGCGATATAGTCGACGCGATGCTCCACTCCGAAGGCGATACTGCGCTTGTCTTCTTCCGTAAGAGAGGAGAGTGCGTGCGTATCATAGGTATGACTGCCGGTGTTTTGAATACGCGGGCCGGGCACATCAAGTATCACCACGATTTTTCTTCCCGAAACCTTTTCGGCTTCTCGTATCGCCCGAAGAGCCTTTGTGTGCTCGTCAACATCCCCCCACGCAAAATTAAGACGAGCGACATCCATCTCGTGGGCGATTAACGCCGAAAGGATGGAAACATCCATACACGCGGGACCGATGGTTGCAATAATTTGGGCTCGTGAATGCATAGGCGTTTTGTTACGCTACTCGATAATTAAACTGTCGCCGGTCATCTCTTGTGGTTTGGCAATACCCAAAAGGGATAAAATGGTCGGAGCTATATTTACCAAACTGCCGTCCTTGATGCGCGTATGCTCACGGGTCAAAATAACCGGAACGGGGTTCAGAGTGTGCGACGTGTGCTTCTGACCATTTGCGGGGTCAACATTCATTTCCGCGTTTCCGTGGTCCGCGGTAATAAGCGCAACACCACCCTTCGCGAGAAGCGCTGGAACAATACGAGCGAGCGCTCGGTCAACCGCCTCAACCGCCCTCTTTGTGGCTTCCTCGTTACCCGTATGCCCGACCATATCGGCATTCGCAAAATTGACGAAAACAAAATCGGTACTCTTTTCAATGTGCTTCAAAGCTTCATCGGCAATTCCCTCAGCTCGCATCTCCGGTACTTCATCATTACTCCGTATCGGCTTGCCGTTCAGTTCCTTGATACTCTGCACCAGAATATCTTCTTCGCCTGCGTACGGCTCCTGTCGTCCGCCATTTAGAAAATAGGTTGCGTGGGCGAACTTTTCCGATTCGGCGATGTGCGCTTGGCGTAAACCACTGGCTGCAATCTCTTCTCCGAGCGTATGGGAAAGAGGCTCGGGGGAAAACACCACGTCGGTCTTGAGGTTCGCATCATACTCGGTCATCGTAACAAAATACACATTACTTTTGAGCGCGCGCTCCATCGTGAGACGTGAAAGCATGCGAGCTCTGTCGGGACGGAAATTAAAGAAAAAGACACCGTCGTTTTCCTGTATACCGCATGCGTTGTTTTTTTCGTCCAGACACACTATCGGCTCAATGAGATTATCGTCGGTCTCTTTGCCTTGGTACAGCTGGTCAATCAAGAGGTCGCCACTCTTGAGGTGACAGACGTTTCCCTTACATTCAAAAAGTGCTTCCTCGGCGCGTTTTACCCTGTCCCAATTGTCATCCCTATCCATCGCGAAGTATCTGCCCGTGATGGTCGCGATAAAACCGACACCAAGTTCATCCAAGAATTTTTGTAACTCAAGAATATAGCCACCCGCGGACTGTGGAGGGGTATCGTGTCCGTCCGTAAAAATATGAATGGCAATTCTCGGTATTCCCGCTTCTTTGGCAACGCGAAGAAACGCGTACAGATGGTCCGTGTGGCTGTGAATCCCGCCCGGACCAAGCATACCTTCCACGTGAAGCGTGGAGTGGTGTTTTTTGATGTGGGCAAAAAGCTTGGCGAAACTTGGACTCTTTGCAAACTCACCGTTTTGTATCGCGAGCGATATGCGCGTAAGGTCGCTTTCGGGAACTCTGCCCGCACCCATCACATGATGTCCTATCTCGCTGTCTCCCATTTGACCCTTCGGCAACCCCACATATTCTCCGCTCGCATGGAGCAAGGCATGGGGGTATTTCTCCCACAGTGAATCAAAGAACGGTTTGTGGGCCGAGGCTATGGCGTTATGCAAAGACTCTTTTCGGTAACCCCACCCGTCAAGGACGATGAGGAAGACGGTTTTTTTGTCGGTTTGGTTCATACGGAGTGTATCGCCTAGAGCCTGCTCATAATCTAATGCCTGAATGAAATGTTCAAAATTCGTTGCGCGACTTGTTTTTGTTTACAAAAACAGAAGTACCCGTGTGGTGAAAATCGCGGATTTTGAGGAAGCGTATCGAGATACGCTGACGAAAAAGACGCGATTTGTAGCAGAATTTTGAACATTTCGGCAGGCAAGCTAAATCTTTTCCTCATATTTTGCGGTTAGATTATGAACAGGCTCTTACCCGTTTCAAAAAAACTAATCACATTGTTCACTGCGACTGTTGCCATTTCATCGCGCGCTTCTACGCTTGCCGAAGCGATATGTGGCGTCAGAATAACATTTTGGAGGTTGCGCAAACCCCGTGAAATTTTCGGTTCAAATTCAAAAACATCAAGCCCCGCCCCCGCAATAACCTTCTCGCGCAAAGCCATTTCCAGAGCACCCTCGTCAATGATGGGGCCACGGGAGGTATTTATGAGAAAGCTCGTCGGCTTCATCAGTCGTAAGCGCGTGTCGTTTATGAGATGTCTCGTGGACGAAAGCAAAGGAATGTGGAGGCTCACCACGTCGGCTCTCGGTAAAAGCTCCTCAACCGAAGCAACATACACCGCGCCGTATTCTTTTTCCATCTTTTCGTTTCTCGCCACATCGGTATAGAGAAGGGCAAGGCCCAATCCTTTTGCATAGTACGCGACTCGTTCACCTATTCGGCCGGCTCCGATAAGCCCAAGCGTCTTGCCGAGAATAGTGGTACCGATGAAGTGCGTCGGCGACCAGCCGGTATACTTGCCTCGGCGGACAAATTCGTTCGCCTCCACAATTCGCGTGGATAAAGCGAGGATGAGCGCGATGGTATGTTCCGCGACCGCTTCGGTGGAGAGGGGAGCGGGGGCGTTCGCGACGGCAATACCGCGTTTCTTTGCTTCGGTGATATCTATATTGTCAAAACCGGTGGCGTAGTTGGCGTACAGTTTGACGGACGGCGACGCGTCAAAGACAGAACGGTCTATCGTATCCGTAAGAAGACAGAGAACGGCATCATATGAGCCTTTCTTCAGAGTGCGAATAAGTTCCTTTTGACCGATGATGGCGTCCTTCGGGTACACGTCAACCGTATACCCCTTGTCCTCAAGCATCTTCAACCCAACGTCAGGAATTCTCCTGGTTACAAAGACTCTTTTTCCCATAGCTGTATTTTAGCAGTTTGTGGGGCACCAATGCAAAAGTAAGCCTTCGCGATGGGGTGAGAAGGTCTTCGATTCCCGGTCGCGAGCAAAGCAGTTTGCTCGCTTAGGGTCATTCAACAAAAAAGTCCACTGACGTGGCTCTTTTTTGTACCGATGACCCTACCGGGAATCGAACCCGGATTTAAAGCTTGAGAAGCTTCCGTCCTAACCGTTAGACGATAGGGCCACAGACCAGCGAAGACGCTGGAATTTCTAAGTCTTAATTTCTAATTTCTAAAAAAGAGAAAAGAAGAAATAGCAGGAAAACTATAGCAGTAATTTTGTTTTCTGTCATTTTTTCAAGTTGACTTTATCGGGTGGGGGCGTAAGGTAGAAGAAGAAGGAGAACTTACCAATGAATAGACTTACGACGAGTAATGTTGTTCCTCGGATTGCCGAAAGCGCCTCACTTAGCGGGAAAAAGGTACTTGAGGTTGGATGCGGAAAAGGGTTTCGTACCGCCGAACTTTTGCGCTATTGTAGCTCCCTTGTCGCGATTGACCCCGATAAAGGGGCGATAGCGTGGGCCACAACAGGAAAGTGGCCTGAAACGGTTGCCTTTCAGGTGGGGTCAATCACCGACCCCATGTTTCCGAAAGCTTCCTTTGATGTCGTCATCTTTACGTTGTCTTTGCACCACATACCTGAAGCGCACATGGGACTCGCCATTCATAACGCCGTGAGCGTACTCAAACCGGAAGGAAAGATTGTCTTTCTTGAGCCAGGGTCCGAGGGGTCGCTCCTTGAGGCAGAGCTCCTTTTCGGGGCAGGTGATGGAGATGAACGCACTCAGCGGAACTTTGCGTACGAGGTTATGACGACGCATCCGCGCCTTTCATTCAGAAAGGAATTCTATGAAGAAGAACGGTTCCGCTATCCGAACATCAGACTCTTTAGGGAGCATTTGACTCCCAAGCTCGGCGGGATTGAGGAATGGTTGCGGTTTCTGGTGAAGCACAACCTTGAGCTCACCGCAAAACGAAGGGTGGATATCTTTGGTGTGAAGTGAATTTTTAGAGGCGTGCTCCTTCGGCACGCCTTTTTTGCACTTTTTGAGAGAGGTGGGTATACCCCCACACTCCCGGCGGAGACGCCGGAATTTCTAATTTCTAAGCAACAAAAGACGAAGGACAATGGTACAAAACCATTGTAATGATTTTTTTGTGGCCATTTCATGTGGAGCTTTTGCAAAAAATGGGTGTGGGGGTATACTTTCCGTATTACCACCGTTTACTCTACCTAGGCTTATGAAAAAGATTATCGCCGTTGGTTTTTTTGTATTGGTCGGGGCGTTCTCTTTCGCGCTTCAGGGGGGCGTCGCGTACGCCGAGTGGAGCACGCAGAACTCAAGCACCACCAATGAGTTTACCGGTATCTCGTGCCCCGACCCACGTACGTGCTACCTCGTTTCGGGTCTCTATCTTTCGGGAGGAACGGGCTCTATTTTCAAGACCACCGACGGGGGAGATACCTTTTCCCAGCTTCGATCACCCAGCCTAAATCCACTCCACGCCATCTCCTGCCCGTCGCAGAGCGTCTGCTACACGGTGGGCGATTTTGGTACGTTTCTCAAAACAACGAATGCGGGAGAGACCTGGTCGGGAATCCCGCTCGGAAGCAAATCAAATTCTCCTCGGTTGACGAATGTGCTCGCGCTTGATGAGCAGACCGTCATAGTTATCGGACGGGACGCCACGCTCTATCGAACGGAAGATGGGGGTGCGAGTTGGGGACGCCCAGGGGTACGGAGCGTAGCCGACTTTTACGCGCTGTATTTTCCCGACAGTAAGAACGGGTTTATCGGCGGAGATGACGGAGCACTTTTTGTCACCGACGATGGCGGAGCGACATGGGCCTATCGTAGTACGCTTCGGCTTGCCGGAAAAATTCTCGGTATTCATGGTGATGGCGGACAAACGCTCTTTGCCGTGGGTGATGCCGTGCACAAAAGCACCGACGGGGGAAAGACGTGGACACGACAGACTACGCCTTCGAAAAGTAGTGTAGGCGTGGCGGTCGTTGACGCCAGCACCACCTATATTCTTGCCGACCTCAATACGGTCCAGAAGACCTCGGATGGGGGAGCGACGTGGAAAACCGATGCCTCATTTCTAAACGCGTTCTTGCAGGGAATCGTGTGTCATGGCGCGGGCTACTGTCTTACCGCCGGAAGTTTCGGAAAGGTGTTTCGACTTGGAACTCCTCCCGCAAAGGCCCTTCCTCCACCTCCACCGCCGGAGCCCACTCCTCCCGTTGTTGTTCCGGTAGTACCCACTCCGGCTCCCGTGATAGTAGCTCCACCCGTGGTGCCGAAGACTACCGCGCCGTCAATCGTAAAGGCGGTCAAGACGGTGGTGCCGGGCGCCCTAACTCGGACTCTGAAAAAAGGCTCGAGCGGAAATGATGTGAAAAAGTTGCAAGAGCTTCTTGCGGGAGTCGCCGAAGTGTACCCCGATGGCGAAATTACCGGCTACTTCGGTCCTGCGACCGCAAAGGCTGTCGGACGGTTCCAGGAAAAATATAATCTCGCGAATCCGGGTGACGCAGGCTATGGCGATGCCGGTCCAAAAACACGAGCCAAACTTTTAGAGACGGAGCAAGGCGAACCGACACCGAAGGCCGAAGTCGTTCCCGAAAAGACCGTGCCGATGACCTCTGCCGTATTTACCCGCACCTTTAAGAAAGGCGCGAGTGGAAATGACGTCAAGAAGTTGCAGGAGATACTTTCTACCGACAAAGAGATTTATCCAGGTGGGGAGGTTACCGGCTATTTCGGACCCGCGACCGCGAAAGCGCTCGGACGGTTTCAGGAGAAGTACGACATTGCCGTTCCCGGGGACAGCGGATACGGGGAAGTCGGTCCCAAAACTCGCGCGAAACTGGTTGAGCTAAGTTCACAGTAGTCTTCTTTTTTCAACGCCAAGCGTTCGCTACTATAAGGCCAAAAAAAGACTGGACCCGCGCGCGCACGCTGGTCCAGTTTTTGCTGTGTTGCCCGCAAAGTTAGGCGGGGGACTCGGAAGTTTTTCTTTTCCCAAAAATCGGGACGATGTGCAGGGTAATGGGAATGGCGCTACTGTACGACTCCGTATGGCGGGGGTTCTTATAGCAAAAGCGTTCGCGGATGGCCTCCTTGACCATCGGGACTCCCGTAGAACGGAGCACCTTTCTTCTGTGGCACGCAAGCAGTTCCTGAAGCTCCGAAATGAGCGCCTTGGAACTCCAGCCATTTTGAGGGAGCTCCATTACCGTCGCGTAAAGAGCTGTCTTTTCGTCCATCGTCTTGAGATTTTTCAGCAAAATCGGAAAGTAATCTGGTATGTTCATAGGAAAATGTGTGACGTTGTGGAGGTTTGCTCCCACACCAATTCGCAAGAGGCGGATTGGTGTGGGGGTGACTGCCACTATTGTAGCGGAGCGGTAGGAAATGTCCAAGAAAAAAAGAGAACCACTAGTTCTCCTTTTCCCATTTCCGTAACCAATCAAGTTGTGGATTTTCCTTAAGCGGAAGGCCGTCCGCCATACCTTTCTTTTCTTTCTCGGGGTGCTTTTTTTCTGGATTTTCAGCCGAACGGGAAAGCGACTCCTCCTCGGTATGCTCTACCGCCTCGTGCAATCCGAGAAATAACTTTTTAGCTCGTTCGGGGGGCATCGTTTAGGAAAGCAACTCCTCAACTATTTTCTTTATCATCACACCGTCGGCCTTGCCTTTTGTTTCCTTTACCACGGCGCCGATAAGCTGGCCGAGTTTGCTTTTATCGGCAATCCCCAATTTCTTCTTGGTTGCCTCGGCGATTTTGCGTACCTCCTTTTCGGACATCTGCGCGGGAAGAAAGGCTTCAAGTATTTTTGACTCGGCTTCCTCGGCCTTCGCGAGCTCTTTTCGTCCGCCCTTCAGAAACTGCTCGGCCGACTCCTTGCGCTGTTTGACCAAGCGTTTGATGACCACAAAGGCTTCATCGTCGGTAAGGTCGCCCTTTTTCTTGAGCGCGATAGCTTCCGTGACCAATGCCGTTTTGAGATTGCGAAGAGCTGAAAGCCGTTCCGCGTCTTTTGCCCGCATCGCATCGGGGATTTGCGTGTTGATAGTTTCGGTTAGGGACATCCCGCTATTTTACCACCTGCCAAATAAAAAGACAGCCCGAAGCGAGTACGCTTCGGGCAGAATGTGTAGATTTCCATTTCAGGCAATCTTGTGCGGATGGCCACGCATATGCGTCTGTAGGGCTACAGCATAGTGTCCTTGAATAAGCTTTAGGTAGTACCCCGTGGTAAGCACGCTGTCCCCGATGATTTCCACCGCGACAAACTGTCCTTGGTGAAGGGAAAGACCATTTGTCTCCATCAGTATGACGAGAGGTTCATTTCGTTTCCAGAGGGCCATCAGCCCGAACAGCTTTTCCCCAAGCTTCAAAGAACGCTTGTGGGAATAGACGGCAAGAAGCCGGAGGAAAAGCTTCCAGCGCTTTTCCTCATTTTCCGCATGAGCAAGCGCCGTGTTCACCTCCACGACTGCCGTGGGGAGGTCATTGGTGTAGGGGAGGAAGCGAATGGAGCTCATGTGCTTTGACCGCTCCATTAAACGAGCAATTTCATTTTGTAGATTCATAGTTCAATACTCCGAGGTACATACTGCGGAAGAGGTGGTTTTCTGTCAAATGAAAGTACTCGGACTCGTGATATAATCTCCGAATGCAAGAAACCGTTTCAATTATCAGTGTCGTCTTCGGCCTCATCTCAACGGTGGCTATTTTGTTTTTGCTATTCCGATTTTCAAGGCAAAAGGAGGCTCCGAAGAACGACGACACCGCCTTCAAACTTCTCTTTCAGCAGATGGGGGAGCAGACACGCACCTTGGACCAGAAACTTCACAAGCTGACGGAAACGGTGGATGCCAAAATGGGCGAGACCACTAGGCAAATGGGGGAGACGATGCACCGCCAATTTAGCGAATCGTCCAAGCTCATCAAAGAAGTCACAGAAGGTCTTGTGAAGCTTGATGAGACGAACCGTCAGGTGGTGTCGTTTGCCGACCAACTTCAAAATCTACAAGATATTTTGAAGAACCCGAAACAGCGGGGAATACTCGGTGAGTACTATCTTGAAACGCTTCTCAAAAATGTGCTTCCACCGAGCAACTATAAAATGCAGTACGCATTCGCCAATGGCGAAATCGTGGACGCGGCCGTGTTCGTGAAAGACAAAATTATTCCGATTGATTCAAAGTTCAGTCTGGAAAATTACAACAGGCTTGCCGAGGCGAAAGACCCGTCCGAAAAGGACCGACTTGAGAAGCTTTTTGTGGGTGACCTTAAGATGCGTATTCAGGAAACCTCAAAATACATTCGGCCGGGGGAGGGGACGATGGATTTTGCGTTTATGTTTATCCCCCACGAAGCGATTTACTACGACCTTCTGGTGAACAAAATCGGCCTCGTGACCGACGATACCGAAAACCTCATTCAGCGCGCCGCGAGCAAGTACAAAGTGCTGATTGTTTCTCCGACTTCGTTCCTCGCGTACCTCCAGACGGTTCTGCAAGGTCTTAAGGCGCTTCAAATTGAAGAAACCGCGAAGGATATCGTGAAGCGGGTAGACGACCTCGGAAAGCACCTCAAGAGCTATGAGGAGTACCATATGAAGCTCGGCAACGCGCTTACGACGACGGTTAATCACTACGTCGCCTCGGGTAAGGAGTTCAAAAAAATCGACAAGGACATTCTCAAGGTAACGGGCAATACCATCGGCTTTGAGCCCCTTCTCGTTGAAAAACCGATGCTTGAAGAGTAGTCGGAAGGCCTTGCAATTTATGGGGTTTACGGTAGAATGGCTGGCTATATGACATTCGTCGTTATTGAAACAGGCGGAAAGCAGTATAAGGTCGCGGAAGGGGACTCTATCAAGATAGAGAAGCTTTCGGGCGACTATAAAAAGGGAGATGTGGTTACCTTTGACAAGGTGCTTCTTTCCGATGATGGCATAAGCACGACGATTGGCGCTCCTTACCTCGCGGGGGCCAAAGTAGAGGCCGAAATCGTGGATATCAGCCGATATCCCAAGGTTGAGGTGGTCAAATACAAAGCCAAGAGCCGATACTTCAAACTCCGCGGTCACCGCCAGCCGTATATGAAAGTGAAAATTGCAAAGGTGTAACACTGGGCAATTTTCATCCCCGCGAAGGCGGGGATCCAGTTTTCAATAGCAAAGGTGTAGCTGGTTCTTCTCCTCCTTTCTAAGGAGGAGTGCCGAAGGCGAGGTGGTAAAAAAAAGACGGCGCACTCGATTATCTCGAGTGCGCCGTTTGCGTTGGATTATCTCATTTTCTAGACCCCTATCCCCAGAACTCATCAATAACATGCTATAGCATGTTATTGATGAGTTACGAGGAGCGGTTTTTGAGCGCGTTTTTGAGAGTTTTTGCGTCGGCGTATTCGAGCTCACTGCCGGTTGAAAGGCCTCGGCCGAGCATACTTATGGTAACCCCGTACGGGGTAAGGAGTGCTCTAAGTTCGTCAGCCGTGTGCTCGCCATCGGGGTTTGCGGAGAGGGCGAGAATGACTTCTTTCACGGTCCCGTTTTTAACTTCTTTTTCCACGCGGGATGTGAGCTCTTTCAGACGGAGTGCATCCCCGTTTTTCCGTTCAATAAGCGCGATGGTTCCGCCAAGCACGAAATACTTTCCCTCATACGTTTTGCTTTTCTCCATCGCTTCAAGGTCGGTGTCTTTTGCTACCACCATAAGCTCCCCAGTCGCTCGGCTTTTATCGGAGCAGATGGGGCAGAGAGGTGCCGATGTTCGCTTTGCAAAGAAGCGGAAACAGTCGGTGCACTGCACGATGTCGTGCTTGAGTGTAGCAATGTGGTCGGTAAGTTCCTGTAGGAACGATGGCTCCCGCGAAAGCAAAAAAAAGACAAAACGTTTTGCTTGCCGTGGTCCAATGCCGGGAAAGGCACGGAAGAGTTCGGTTAGTTTATCAAAAGTAGACATAAAAAAACACCAAACACCAAGATACAATAACCAAACAACAGTCAAAAAACAATAATCAAATTCTGCTTGGAGCTTGTTTCTTGGTTATTGGTGATTAAAAGGGTTCCGCTCCCGTCTTGGCCGTTCGTTCAAAATCGCTAAAATCGCTCTTCTCAAGCGACTGGAACGTCGCTTTCTTTTCGTCAAAGTAGAGCTCAACTTTTCCCGTTGGACCGTTGCGGTGCTTCTCAATCAAAATCTCGGCGATGTTCGGGCGGTCGGAGTCTTCCTTGTATTTATCCTCGCGGTGAATGAACATCACGACGTCGGCGTCTTGTTCAATGGAACCCGAATCGCGCAGGTCGGAGAGGCGAGGACGGCCTCCGCGTTGTTCCACGGCGCGGGAAAGTTGCGAGAGCGCCAGTACCGGCACATCAAGTTCGCGGGCCAAGTGTTTGAGTGAGCGGGAAATTTCGGTGACCTGCTGAACAAGATTGTCGCTATGCCTCGCTTGCGTGGGCGCCATAAGCTGGAGGTAGTCTACAATAATCATACCCAGACCCTTTTCGCTCTTGAGACGGCGCGCCACCGAACGCATCTTCAAAATATTGTTGGCGGGTTGGTCGTCAATGTAAATCGGAGCCTTGGAAAGACGGTCCAGCGAGTCGCGGATTTTCCCGAATTCGTCGGCGGCATTCAGTTTCCCCGTGCGCAGTTTCCACGCGTCCACCTTTGATTCCGCCGCGAGCATACGGTCTACGAGTTGTTGCGAGCTCATTTCAAGGGAGAAGATACCGACGGGTACATTATGATTGGTCGCCGCCATACGAGCGATGTCCAGCGCGAGTGAGGTCTTTCCCATGCTCGGCCGTGCCGCGAGGATGATGAGGTCGGACTTTTGAAATCCGGCAAGTTTGTTGTCCAGTTCCTTGAAGCCCGTCGGAACACCACGAAGCTCGTCTCCGGATTTATGTAGACGATCCAAACGCTCCCACGCTTCACCGAGGGTGTCTTTGAGTTCAATAAACTTATGCACCCCCGAACGCTGGGTAATTTCAAAGATACGTTTTTCCGCGCGCTCCATAAGATTTTCCAAATCTTCCGCGTCCGCGTAGCCAAGCTCACCGAGGTACTCCGACGCCTCAATGAGATTGCGCATTAAATGCTTCTTCTGGATAATTTCGGCGTAGTGTTGAAGGTTGGTGGAGGAGGGAACACTCGCGGTAAGCTCCGCGAGATAGGACGCGCCACCGGACGCTTCAATTTCATTTTTTTCGGTGAGTCGCGAAGAAAGCGAGAGGAGGTCAATCGGGATATTTTTACTCCCCAGTTCGGTCATCGCCTTCCAGATGAGACGATGCCGTCCGGAATAAAAGGCAGTCTCAACAATAACGTCCTGTACATCCGAAAGACCGTCGGGCCGTAGCATAATGGAACCGAGGAGTGCCTTCTCGGCATCCAGGTTTTGGGGAGGAACGCGAAGTTTGGAGGATTTGTTGTCAGCCATAATGCTAGAACCCACCTTAAAATAAACCGTTTTGGTTATTTACCTTAAAAGACTTGGCTACTGCGAGCGTTTTTTCTCGGCTATGACTTGTCGCGGAGCCTTGCCATAGGTAAGCTATGACTCGGTTTCCGCGACAGCGTCTCGCTCGAGAAAAAACGCTCTCGTTACGCCATTTATTTTAAGGTGGGTTCTCTGCATTCTAGCATGGCTCGGAAGTCCTCGGTCAATAAAGTTTTAGGACAAGCGGTGGGTAAGCTGTGAACAACCGCCGTAGGCGAGCAGTGGTCGTATGACCACAACCTCCGTAGGCGAGCAGTGGTCGCAGACCCACAAAAATGCCCGACTCACATCAGCGAGTCGGGCAAGGGAAGACGGGGGGGGTAGCGTCAGGCGTGGAAGTGAGCGCCACTGGGGTGGCGAGAGTATGTATAGTTATCCTCCAAATCCGGACGATACGGCTTGTTTCCCGCTTTGGAGAGTCCAATAAGTACTATCCACGCTATCTGTAGAGCAATCCAAACGAGACCGCCCACGACCGTCATCAGAAAGACGATGAGTGGGGAAGTCTTGGGAACAAACCACCAGCCGACTCCATACAGCAAGGCGGGAACGAGAAGAAGGACGATAAAAATACCACTGGACAAAAAGCCAGCCACTTTGAGAGACAGTTTCGTTTTCATCTATCTCAAGTTTGCTACTTACTCTTATGCCCGTCAAGCTCGTTTTGGCGACTCGGTACAAAAAAGCCGGCACATTACTGTGTCCGGCACCTACCCTTTCTTCTAGAGGCACAGAATCTACAGGGTAAAAACATACATTCCCAAACCCGTAACCATTGAGATTAAAAGAACAGTCAATATCCATGAGACACGCCCAAGAATCGCGCACACTCGTTTGTCAAATTCCGCAGGCGTGTCCCACCAGAGGCAGACGAACATCCAGACGCATATTTGTAGCACCAGCCAGATAATTCCACTCGCGATGAGGATATTGAATTTTCCTGGTGACGTGTTTGGTATATGCCACCACATGAGCAAATACATCCACGTGGGAATAAGGCCAAGAATTGTCGTAAATGTAACCGCATAGCCGACATTTAGCGAATCGATAAGGTATTGTTTTTTCATAAGAAGAGCGAAGTTTCGGATACTATCCTGCCACTTTTTGTACCCCCCGTCAATCCATTCGTGTACGGCGGTAATGCGGTATAATCCTCGTTACTATGCAAGCCGTTATTTTAGCCGCAGGACTCGGGACGCGAATGCGTCCCCTCACAAACACGGTCGCAAAACCGCTTCTCAAGATAGGGAAGCGAGCGCTTTTGGACTACACCTTTGACGCGCTTCCCGATGAGGTGGATGAAGTGATTGTGGTGATTGGGTATTTAGGTGAGCAGATAAAATCGCATCTAGGGGAGTCATTCCGAGGAAGGAATATAAAATATGTTGTTCAGGAGAAACTTGAAGGTACGGCAAAAGCACTTTTCGAAGCGAAGCCACTGCTCAAAGGAAAGTTTCTGGTACTGATGGCCGACGATATTTATGTGCACGAGGATATCAGAAAGTGTCTGAAGCACGACTACGCCATCCTTGTGATGCGCTCAACCGAGGAGGGACCCGGAGGGAAGGTAAAGCTTGATGAGAAGAATCAGCTCGTGAGTGTGGAAGAAGGGAAGGCACATCCCGCAGGTACGCTTATTAGCACCAATGTGTTTGTGCTTACTCCCGAAATCTTTACCTATGAGCCGGTAAAACTCACCGATAGAGAAGGGGAGTGGGGATTGCCCCAAACGGTGGTGGAGCTTTCTAAGGACTACTCGGTCGCCGTAGTAGAAGCCACTCGCTGGATAAAAATCACCACCCCCGAAGACCTAGAACTTGCCGAGAAGCTGTTAGTTTGAGTGCAAACGTACCGTGACTAGCCGAACAAGTCATTCATTAATAACATGCTATAGCATGTTATTAATGAAT
>JAUSFR010000017.1 GCA_030649775.1 bacterium
AACTTTCTCAAGCTCGGTGGTCGCGAGAATAAAAATAACGTGCGCGGGTGGCTCTTCAAGAGTTTTAAGGAGTGCGTTGAAAGCTTCCTTGGTAAGCATATGCACTTCGTCCACAATATATATTTTATATTTTGATTCAAACGGTACTGAAGAGACTCCCTCACGAAGAAGCCGAATGTCGTCAATACCGCGGTTGGATGCTGCATCTATTTCATACAGGTCACTTTCACTCGTGCCGAGGGCATTCGCGAGAATTCGGGCCACGCTGGTCTTCCCTGTCCCGCGTGAACCGCAAAAAAGATAGGCGTGAGCGACACGGCCGAGTTTAATCGCTCCCTCCAGCGCTTCCACGACATGCTCTTGCCCCAAAACTTCCTTGAAGGACTGCGGGCGGTATTTGCGATAGAGCACTGCACTTGCCCCGTTAGAATTTTCACTCATACTATGCTGATTTTTAGATTAAGAAATCTCCGGCAAACTCCTAAACGATATCTGACTCACAGTCCCCAAAATTCTAGTGGGGTCTCATATGCTCCGTAGTATACCGAACTCCGTACAAAAAAACGACCCGCGGAGGCGGGGTAAAAAATGAGAGAAAAAATCATGCCTCGGGATTACCGTGGCATGAATGAACCGTGGCGATAGCTCGCTTTACATGAGGCCCATTGCGCGAGCAACGGGTGTAATCACCCGAGAAAGGCCGAACTTGAGTTTCGTCAAGAGCGTGGGTGGCGTTTCCTCGCGGTGAGGAGCCATGCTGATGAGATATTTTTCTCCTTCTTTGGCGCTCGCACGATAGCGGGTTGCCCAGTACGTGAGAGCTTCAGAGCTGTACAGGACTCTGGAGAGGAGGTGGAGCTTTTGCTCTTCCGAAAGTCCGACCTTTTTGCAGGCTTTAATGAGTAGACGAGTCTCATCGGGGTATCCGGGAAACTGAAGTCTCAACTGCGCTTTGAATGACGGCATACTGCTTTCCTTTTTGGTGAAGGTTTAGGTAGCGCCTATGAAGTTTTTGAGAACGCGACGCTTTGTTAATGCTACGCTGAATTCCTAATCGTGCAAGTGGGGGTGTGGACAACCGCCGTAGGCGAGCAGTGGTCGAATGACCACAACCGCCGTAGGCGAGCAGTGGTCGTAGACCCACACCGCCTATGCGAGCAGTGGTCGTATGACCATAAGTGCTAGGTGTTTTGATTTCTAAAATTGGCACAAAAAAGGACGGGCTGGTTTGCTCCCGTCCCCGTTTCCCACAATGGGAAAAGTGAGAAACTCCGCACCTGACGTACCCTAGGTGTAGGGCAGTCATTTTCAGGGGAGCCCCTTGCCCGCGTGTTCCCCTTCAGGTACCGGTTAGATTTCCGTGATCACCCCCCTTCTGTTTTCGTAGAGTTTGTAAGTGCTCAAATGATAACAGAAGCTTTTTTTAATTTTCATATGGTGACCTTCTTTTCGTTGTTCTCTTTAACCGACAAGAGCAGTATCCGACTGCTTCTAGCAGTCTACCACAGATGGTTTCTCTTGTTGAGTGATGTTCCACCGAACGATAAATTCGTCCACAATCCTCTCCACCTCCTCCGCCGTTTCGGTTTCCATAAGCTGTACGCGAAGTTCCTTCGCTCCCTCAAAACCTTCAACGTAGGCTTTAAAATGTTTCTTCATAATGGCGAAGTTCTTAACCTTCCCCAGCAATTCCTCAAATAATTTCGTATGTTCCACCAACACTTTAAGTCTTTTCTGTATGCCTAAATCGTGAATCGTGAATCGTGAATCTCCTTTTTGCTCCGCAAAAAGGAAAGGATTACCAAAGATGGCACGACCGAGCATGACGCCGTCGGCTCCGGTCTCGGCGATACGTTTGTTCGCATCGGCAATAGTCAACACATCACCGTTGCCCAAAATAAGTGTTTCGCTTTTGAGCTGATTTCTGATTTCCACGGCACGCTTCACACGTTCCCAGTGCGCGGGAACTTTGGACATTTCCTTGCGCGTGCGCGCGTGGATGGTAACCGCGGAAGGCTTCTCGGCGAGAAGCTCGGGAAGCCATGTTTCAAGCTCGTCCTTGTTGTATCCGAGGCGGGTTTTGACCGACACCGGAAGCGGATAGGCGCCCTCCTTTGCCGAACGAAGAACCGCGCGGGCGAGTGCGGGATTTTTCATAAGCGCCGCCCCCGCGCCGGATTTTTCTATGGAACGGTCGGGACAACCCATATTGATGTCCAATCCGTCAAAGCCAAGTTTCTTTATAAGTTTTCCCGCCTCAAACATCTTTTCTGGATTTCCGGAAAAAAGTTGCGCCACAATCGGTCGTTCGGTTTCGGAGTACTGAAGGTCAACGAGTAATTTTTTCTGGCCGGCACTCATCAGCCCATCCGCGGACACGAACTCGGTCCACATTACGTCAGGACCTGCCGGCTTGCTGTACTTAGCGATGATACGCCGAAAAGCCACGTCGGTGACGTTCGCCATTGGCGCGAGCACCATAATTGGCTTCTGTAGCTTCCCCCAAAATCCATTCTGCATAGCGACACTGTACCGTACTTGCACTTACTTGACAAATATGATTTATATGCTAATTTCTAAAATTGAAATCAACTGCTCTTATGAAAAAAATACTGACTCGTGTTTCTCGTCGCGTCCTTCTCGCCACTACCTACGGAGTGGGAACCTTGGTTTTTGTGTCTAGTCTTTTGGGACTTATGTTTTTACTTTGGTTATTGGTACTTCCCGAAGAGCGGGTTATCTACCTCGGTTACTCTAGCGTTTTCCTCTTTGTCATCGTCGTCGTAACCTTCGTCGCCGGACGAGATTTTGAGCGAAAGACATTACTTGGGCGTCCGATTGGCGTAGAGGGACTGACGACTCCAGGAACGTGGCTGCCGCAAAGTGAGGGTCTTTTCCGAATTCTGAACAAGCACGAGTTGGGGAAAGGATTGGCAATGGGTATCTTTTTGAAGGTAGGGGATATTCAACTTGCCATGGGTGCCCCCGAAAAAGCGCAAATAAGAAAACTTTTTTGCGTCATTGCGCAGACAGAACTTATCCCGAGTGAGCCGAGGTTTGTGAAGCTCACCTATGACCAAAGGAGTCATCTGACACTTTCGGTATTACCCGAACAAAATCCGGAGATAAACTGAAAAACCCCAGACCTTTCGCGCGTGGAGCCATCCACGCGCTTTTTTATATCAAAAAATGCTACTGCAGGTCGGTGCCGGAGAGCTCCACCTTGGAGCCAGCGGAGAGTTCACCCCGGAGCATTTTTTCGGCAATCGCCTGCTCAACCTTTTCCTGAATGGCGCGGTTCATCGGACGCGCGCCGAACTTCGGGTCCTGTCCGACGGAGACGAGAAAATCAAGTAGAGGGTCGGTGATAATAAGTTCAAGCCCTTTTTCTTTGAGTCGCTTCGCGAGTTTTTGGAGTTGAAACTTCGCGATAATTTTGAGATTTTCGGCCGTGAGCGGGTGGAACAAGATTACTCCGTCAAAGCGGTTCAGAAGTTCGGGTTTGAAAATCGCGCGGTTAATGATTTCGGTAAGCACTATATCTTTCCCCTTGCCCCCTATTTCATCCTTCATGTTCCATATGACATCGCTTGCGGCGTTTGAGGTGGCGATGATAATAAGATTGCGCGCGTTTACACGCTTTCCCGTAACGTCGGTGAAGAACCCCTCGTCAAGAATCTGCAAAAAAAGGTCGTGTACCTCTTTGTTGGTTTTTTCAAACTCGTCAAGAAGGAGCACTCCGTACGGATGTTCTCGGAGGAGCGAGGCAAGCACGCCCGCTTTCCCACTCTCAAACGTGCCAATGAGTCGGGAAAGCGCGTCGTCACCCTGAAACTCCGACATATCAAGTCGTATAATATTTTTTTCGTCTCCAAAAAAAGCCTGCGCGAGCGCCTTCGTCGTCTCGGTCTTACCTACGCCGGTGGGACCCAAAAACAGGAATGAGCCCATTGGGCGATTCGGGGAGCTGATACCCGAACGCGCGCGCCGAAGCGCGCCCGAGATGGCACTCACCGCTTCGTCTTGCCCGACAATGCGCTCGTGAAGCACCTCTTCAAGTTTGAGCAGTTTGGAACGCTCCTCCCCTTTCGCCTCCGAGACCGAGATGCCGGTTTTTCGGGACACAAGCTCAAGAACATCCTCCCGAAGTATCACTTTTTTTCCTCCGGCTTTTATCTTGGGAACAAGCTCAAGCAAAAGGTCTATGGCCTTGTCGGGCATCACCCCCTCAAAGAAATATCGTTCGGCGCTCTCCGCGACCGCGCGAAGCGCGGGGTAGGTGAAGTACACCCCCTCCTTCATCTCGGCGCGGAGCGCCTCATCTTCCAGAATGGGAAGCGAGCCTGCGACGCCTGCTCCTTCAAGGAGCACTCGCTCAAAACGCTCGCGGATTTTCGGATTCGGCTCTAGCGTCTGATGAAACGCGCCAAGCTCGGCGAGCGCGACAATCTGAATGTTTTGCGACGTGAGAAACGGGTCAAGAAGCGAGAGTATATCGGAGCCAAGCTCTTTCGCTCCCTGAAAAAGCTTCTCAAAGTTATCAAGAGTAAGGATAATGTTTCCCGCCGCCGAGGCCTCCTGCAATAGTTTCCGAAGTTCCTCCTCAAACGGGACACGTTCCTTCATCGCGGAAACGAACAGTGCTCCGTCAAGAACAAAGATAATCTTGTGTTCAAGCGGGGGAAGCACCGTACCGGCACTGATGTGCCTTGCGAGCCTCGCAAGCGGGGCGAGCTTCGGTACCCCCTCCTCGCCGACGAGAAGCACGTTTGATTCGCGTCCGCGCGAAAGAATACGCTCAATTTCCTCGGCTTCGTGTTTTCCGAAACCTCCCGTTCCCGCGGATGCGAAGGCGCGGTGCTCCGTAAGCGCTGTCGCATAGCGCTCCAGATGCACGATTTCGCCGTACGCCCAATCTTTTCCGATTCCGGGAATTCTCCCGAGCGCGTCCTTGCTCCAGAAGCGAAGATGCTTTTTGTAATCCGCTTCCATCCGCGACACCCAGAGGGCGGAGCCCACAAAATCGGTGGTGTCAATTTTCTTTGACGCGAGAAATGTCCGTAGTCCTTCATCATACACGATGAGTCCTTTCGCGAAGTGCGGAAGCGTTATCGGCTCCCCTTCTTCGCGAACGAGCTCAAACGCCACGGTGGGTACCGCGCGCTCCTTAAGAAACGAAATAATGTCTTCGGCCGAGAGTCCAAGGCGAGCAACGACCGCGCCCCCGAAACGCGACCCGAAAAAATCAAGTACCGGTTCGCCGTACCCTCTCGTCGCAACCCTCGCCACCTCATAGCGAAGGAGCGCGGGAAGCAAAGCAAACTCCGGAAGTATCGTATCGGCATCTTTGAAATAGAAGGAAGCGAAAAATCCGTACCAGAGGGCCGGCACGAGCCAGAGCCCCAGCAGAAGAAAGAATGCCGATTGCGCGAGCGGAAGAAAGTGAACGAAACGAGCCACCCCTTCCGGAAATGTGGACACGAGAAACGGGACTTTTTCAAACAAGAACAACCCTCCCCACAGCGCGCCCGAAAGTACGGCGAGGACGCGCAAGATTTTTTGGGTGGTATGCAGACGCGAACCGGAAATAACGCCTTCGGTTTGGAGCGCTCCACGGTATGCTCTCGCCTCTTGTTGAAGTGCTGAGTAATCCATAGTTAAAAGGTTGCGAGACCAAAAATCCCGCGCACAATGAGTCCTATGATGATGACCGGCGCAAGTGGCCACACGAGTAGCAGAGCGAAAAAGAAAAGGGAGAAAAGCACGAGTGACACAAACCCCACAAGAATGGTGAGCGTGCGAGCGAAGAAACCGATAAAGCGCAAAATCAGATTGATGATAAGACTCCCGATAAACCCTGCAGTTTCTTTACTTCCCGCCTCCTTCAAGCGATGCCACGGAGAAAGTAGCGTTCCCGCCAAGATACGAATGGAGAAAAAATTCCACAAAAACCACGAAAGGTTGCGATACCACCGCAGGAGGTCGCCCCACGCGGTGGTGTAGTGCCAGAGAAGATAGCTGATTGGTAAAGAAAATGGAGACATGAGAATTGATTCACGATTCAAGAAGCAAGACACACGAAATATCTACCTATTATAGACCACAGAGCGAATTTACTGAAAGTATCTTCTTGATTCCTGAATCATGCTTCCTGTATCCATTACCTTGGTTGAAAATAAATCTTATTTCCGTACCGAAGGTCAATATATGAAACGCTCGAGAGGTCGCTCCTCCCGGGCAGGACACCGTCTTCACGTAGAAGCGTCTGTAGGCGAACAAGCGAACGTGCGTAGTCGGTGTTCCGCAAAAGCAGTCGAGCGCCTCCACTGAGCACTACCTCGAGTTCTTGTTCATTCACCAGCACCGCCTTCTCGGGGTCAAACTCCATTTTTTCAAGTTGTGTCAGAAAAGAAATAATTCCCGAAAGTGCGCCGGTATCTATCACCTCTCTCGCGAGAGGTGAACTCGTGGCACTCTTCTCAAGGCGATAGTACTGCCCCTCCTCCTCGCCCAAAGATTCCATAAACGCGAAGCCGGTCTCGTCAATGAGAAAACAACCGAACGCCCCGGAACACCACTTCGCTCGAGGCTCTCGCTCGTGTACCGCAACGTGCAGAGACGCAAGGTTGCTTAGTGACAAAGACACACCGGAAAGTGTGGGAAACTCTCTCGTAAGCGAATAACTCAAATCCGCCTTGGGGAAAAGGAGTGAGTGCGCTTTCGGAATGAAGCCAAGATATGAACCTTCCATTCCCCGCTTCACCAGTTCCACGACGCTCGCCTCGGACACACGGGAAGCGCCACTCACTTCTATCCGTGAAATGATAAACTGGGGACGCGAAAAGCCGTAGAGGACTAGCGCGAGCACAAGAGAACACAAACAGGTAACAACCAGTGTTTTCCTCACCTTCTTTTTTTGCTCTTTGCGAACGAGCCGAGGAGAACGTAGGACTTTGTGCCGAGCCATAAAAAATAAACTCTAAAAACTAAAATCTAAATTCTAAACAAAATAAAAAATATGGGTTGGTCCTCGTTTGAGGCTTTGTACTTTGGACTTTGTTTAGAGTTTAGTTTTTAGGATTTAGGAATAATCGTTTCCTTTCCCATATATTTCCGAAGAACTTCGGGAATCGTGATAGACCCATCGGGCTGTTGATTGTTCTCAAGAAGCGGAACAAGGATACGCGGTGTCGCAAGCGCCGTGTTGTTCAGCGAATGCGCGAAACGAGACTTCCCCGTTTCGTCTTTGTAGCGAATATTGAGGCGTCGTGTTTGAAAATCGTGAAAATACGAAGAGGAGTGCGTCTCGCGGTACGCCTTTTCCGAGGGAACCCACGTTTCAATGTCATACTTCTTCACCTGCCCCAACCCGAGGTCGGCTCCGCAGTTGATAACAACGTGATACGGAAGATTAAGCGCCTGCAAAAGCTCCTCGGCATTTGCCGTAAGTTCCTCATGGAACGCAACCGATTGCTCGTGGCTCGCCTCACAGAGAACGACCTGCTCAAGCTTGAAAAATTCATGCACGCGAATGATACCTTTGGTATCTTTTCCGTGACTCCCCGCCTCGCGTCTAAAACACGGGGAAAACGCGAGTATCTTTTTCGGAAGCTCTTCTTTTTTGAGCATAGACTCGGCAAAGTACGACATCGTGGCGACTTCGGCGGTTCCCGCGAGGTAGTCGCCATCCTGCGTTTTATACAGGTCATCTTCTCCCTGCGGTAAATAGCCGGTACCGAGCAGTGTCTGTCGCCTGACGAGTGACGGCACCATCATAAAGGTGAAGCCTTTTTTGGCGAAATGTTCAAGCGTAAACTGAAAGAGCGCGAATGAAAGCAGTACCGCGTCGTTCTTAAGAAAATATCCGCGAAAACCAGCCACGTCTCCACCACGCACAAAATCGGCAAGGTCACAGCTCTCCATAATCTCAATGTGGTTCTTAGGCGGTGTTCCAAACTCCTTTGGTGTTCCCCACACCTTTACCTCCTTGTTGTCTTGGTCACTCTCGCCGTCCGGCACGGAAATATCGGGAACGTTCGGCACTTGAAGCATCAGTGCCTGCCATTTCACCATCACCTCTTTGAGCTTTTCTTCTTGCTCCTCTAGTCCCGCTTTTTCCGCGCGAAGTTCCTCGAGAAGAAGCATTCTCCGTTCGGGAATGACCGCCCGTGACATCTGCCCGCTTTTCTGATTGTGCTCGGATCGTTTCTGTTCTACGACGAGGAGGAGCGCCCGACGGTCATCGTCAAGTTTCAAAAGTTCCTCCACGTCAAAATTGACGTGCTTTTTCTTTGACGCCATCGCGATAAGGTCTTTGTTCTCTCGGATGAATTTGATATCGAGCATGATTGATTTTTAAGGAGTGAAGCGACTATAAAAATCATCACCCTGTTAAGTAATCCGCCTTTGGCGGATTCCCGCCTTCTTAGGCGAATACTTAACTGGGGTAACTTCAGCGTCTCCCTAGTATATAGAAAAAAGGCCGTTTCGTGAATGTGTACAAGAAAAAAGGCGGGCCGTGGAGGTCCGCCGAGTGAAAACCGCGAGGAATAAAAAGGTTTCAGCGGAAATCAGGTTCCGTCAAGTCAGCAAGAAACCTTCCCACTGCATTAGCCTCATCCCGAGACTCCTCGGAAGTCATGTCCCGCTTTGGTGTGTTGTCGGGGGTTTTGTCGTCAGGATGACGAAGGTCGTTCGCCCCAAACATCATGTCCTCTGGCTCAAAGTAATCCACTAAATGGGAATATACTCGTTCAACAGGAAGTCTAATTTGTAATGTGCTCATAGTTTTCCTTCCATGCTAAACTGTACCAGATGAAGGTAGTATCTCCAAATGAATTTCCCCGTCGACTGCAAGAAATCACCGACCCGCCGGAGAAACTGTATTTGGAGGGGAAGCTTCCGCCCGAAAACCACAAGTGGCTCGCGGTGGTTGGTTCGCGGAAGTTTTCAAGCTATGGAAAGGAAGTAACCGAAATGCTTATCGCGGGACTCGCGGACTACCCCATCGTGATTGTTTCGGGACTCGCCCTCGGCATAGACGCCATCGCCCACCGTGCAGCACTTCATGCGAGGCTTCCTACCGTTGCCGTTCCCGGTTCGGGGCTTGACCGCTCGGTGCTCTACCCTTCCACCAACCGAAAACTTGCCGATGACATTCTCAAAAGTGGCGGTGCGCTTTTGTCTGAATTTGAGCCGACCTTTCAGGCCACCACGTGGAGTTTCCCCCAGCGCAATCGCATTCTCGCGGGACTTTCGGACGCGGTACTGGTGATTGAAGCGGAGCAAAAGAGCGGAGCACTCATCACCTCAAAGTTCGCGACCGAATACAATCGTGATGTCTTCACCGTCCCCGGCTCAATTTTTTCTCCTTCCTCGGCGGGCCCGCATATGCTCATCAAACTCGGAGCGACGCCAATCACCTCTCCAAACGACCTTCGGGAAGCACTTGGATTCAAGGCAAGCGAGAAAGTAGTGCGCGACTATTCCGACTGCACCGTGGAAGAGAAAAAAGTCATTCTCCTTTTGCAAACCCCGATATCCCGTGACGACCTTCTGGACTTGATTGACCTCCCTATCGGCAAAGCAAACGCGCTCCTTTCGCTTATGGAGCTCAAAGGACTTATCAAAGAAACCGGCGGAGAAATTCGTCTAGCTTGAAAAAGGTGACCGTGGTGATAGAGTGGGTGTCGGATTCCGTAAACCCCATTACCTACCTAATATGACTATAATTACTTCGCGAACCTCTCACATAGGCCAATTGTGCAATGCCTTTGCTCTTATGGAAGGGCTCATGGCACTTTTTGTCCTTTCAATGTTCTTTTACGCGGGCTTCGGTACATTTCTTTGCTGGTTGCGAGATGATTGGAATGCTAAAAATCTTACTACCATCATTGGCTGTGCCGTACTTGGGGTGCTTCTATTGTTTGCATTTTTTGGGCCAATGATCTTCTCGTCCGGAAGAAAGGCGAATGACCGTGAAGAAGATAAATAGCTTTTCAGAAAGTTTGGTGCGATGTACAACAGAGAGGGCTTAAGTGTTCTCGCTGGGACAGGCAGACTGACCAATGTGTAACAGCAAAGGACAGTAGGGTAACTCCGTAATGTGCCAAAGTCTTGGTCGCGCCGGCGCCGTAGAGATCTCTATCTCTACGGCGTTTTTTTTGACAAAAGAAGGACGACGGGTAAGATACGGAGCGGAACAACATCATAGAGCGGTTCTTTTTCCCGCATACGCAATCGTCTTGCGTAAGATGGGAGTCGGGTTCGACCCCCGAATGATGGGCGAAAGCGAACTGTCCGGCAAGTGTAGCGTAGGTGGGAGACGGTGACGGATGGTCGCCAGGCCATCCCGAGTCTAAAGTGCAAGATGAAACACCACCCGCTGGGCAGGACTAAACGAAGCGATGTATAAACCGACCGCATGTACAATCAAGAAAAGTCGGAGTCGCAGAGAGGTTTGCAATCGCCGTTTCGGACGCCATTCAGGTGAATGGCGTCCTTATTTTTTTGTAACGAAAGGTTACTGTTTCTTGCCTGAAACTTTTTTTTGTGCAACCCTTAACTCGTATGTCATACAAACTGCTTATCGTGGAATCGCCATCAAAAGCGAAAACCATCGGAAAATATTTGGGAGATGACTACGTCGTGAAAGCGTCCGTGGGTCACGTGCGCGACCTTCCCAAGAGCCAAAAAACCGCCCTGGATATCAAGGGTGGTTTTATTCCGCACTATGAAATAGTCAAAAAGAAAGAGGAGGTTGTAAATGAGATATCCGAGTCCGCGAAGAAAGCAAGTGAAATTATTCTCGCGACCGACCCCGACCGTGAGGGAGAAGCCATCTCTTGGCATCTTGCCGAAATCCTCAAGGATAGGCTCGGAAAAAAACTCCCCCCAACCAAACGCGCGGTGTATCATGAGATTACCAAAGAGGCGATTGAAGAGGCACTGAAACACCCGCGAGAGATTGACCAAAATTTGCGCAGGGCACAGGAGGCGCGACGGGTGCTTGACCGTCTCGTGGGCTACGACCTTTCGGGCATCATCTGGAAGAAGGTGCGCTATGGCCTTTCCGCAGGACGCGTGCAATCACCCGCACTTCGCATCATTGCGGAACGTGAGCGTGAAATACTCGCCTTCAAGCCTGAGACTTTTTGGGTGATTACGGCCGACACCAAAACGAAAACGGAGGCAAAACTTTTGCTCACCTGCAGTGAGGAGCCACGGGATAAAAACCTCGTTGACTCTATTCTGGAGGCGGGAAACAAGGGAGCTTGGAGCGTTACGGACGTGAGCGAAACCAGTGTGAAGCGCTCGCCAAAAGCGCCCTTCATCACCTCCACGCTTCAACAGGTGGCTTCCACGCGCCTCGGTTTTTCTCCCGGACGCACGATGGCGGTCGCGCAGAAGCTCTACGAAGCGGGACTCATCACCTATATGCGTACCGACTCCACCAATCTTGCCGAATCGGCCAAACTGCAAATCGGCGCGGTGATTACCAAAAAGTTTGGAAAAGAATTCGTACTGCACCGCGCGTACACCGGTAAGGTGAAAAACGCGCAGGAAGCGCACGAGGCGATACGACCAACGCACGTAGAGAATGCCGGCGGGGGTATCAATCCGGAACAAAAGAAGCTCTATGACCTCATTTGGCGACGAACGATTTCCTCGCAGATGCCCGACGCAGAGATGCTTCGCACCAAGGTGGTTGCGAATATCTCCGCAGGAGGCATTCCCGACTTTTCCGCGAACGGCGTTCGTCTTACCTATCCCGGATGGCTTCAGGCCGACCCCGAGGCACGTGGAGAGGACGTGGAACTCCCGAAAGTGGCGAAGGGCGATACGCTTAAACTTCTTGAACTCAAAACCGAAGAAAAACAAACGCAACCGCCACCGAGATACAGCGAAGCGGGACTCATCAAGGAGCTTGAGAAACGCGGTATCGGGCGACCGTCTACCTACGCCTCTATTATGAGCACTCTGGAGGAGCGCGAGTATGTCACCAAGGAAAGTCGTTCACTCAAGCCGACCGATACAGGAATGGTGGTTTCCGGATTCTTGGAGGAACACTTTCCTTCCTATATCAGCGATACCTTCACTGCCGATATGGAAGACAAGCTGGACGATATCGCCCTCGGCACCCGCGAGTACGAAAAAACGCTCAAGGATTTCTATACCCCGTTCCATAAGGACGTAAAATCAAAAGAGAAGTTGGATAAGGCGACCACGCTCGGCATTGCGCCAAAGGAATTCAAGTGTCCGCTCTGCGGAGCCGGAATGGTGTGGAAACTTGGTCGAGGAGGAAAGTTTTTGTCGTGTGAGCGTTTCCCCGACTGCACCGGAGCGCTGACCGCCGAAGGGCAGGAGATCAAACCCGATGAGCCGATTGGTGTCTATCCGCAAACAGGAGAGCATGTCTACCTCCTGAACGGGCGGTTTGGATTTTATGTACAGGTGGGCCAGGCACCTAAGGGCGCGAAGAAAAAAGACGCGCCAAAACTCCACCGAGCGAGTGTCCCGAGAGCGTTTGATGTCTCAAAACTAACTATCGATGACGCGCTGAAGTTCCTCTCGCTTCCCCGCGTACTTGGCGTTCACCCCGTAAGCGGAAAAGAAATTATGGCGAACATGGGTCGCTTCGGCCCTTATATTGTGCATGATGGCGATTTCCGTTCCATCAAAGCTCCCGACGACGTCTACACCATAGAGCTCCCCCGCGCACTTCTGATGCTTGCGCAGGAAAAAAAGACCCGAGGATTCCAAAAGAAAAAAATTGAATAGTTTGCTGTAGCCTGTATCAGACCGCTCGCGCGGTCTGATTTGTTTTTTGAAAAAGTTCTAGTAGTATGACGCTATGCCCTACCATGAAATAACCGACCTCATGAAGCATGCATCCGTCAAGGACACAGCCCTTGTCGCCAAGGCGTACACGTTCGCGGAAGAAGCGCACAAGAACCACAAGCGCTATTCGGGTGAACCCTACTTCATTCACCTTTTTGAAACCGCGAAGCTCATCGCGGAACTTGGCGCCGACGCTCCCACGGTCGCGGCGGG
This sequence comes from bacterium, assembly GCA_030649775.1. Classification (GTDB taxonomy): domain Bacteria; phylum Patescibacteriota; class Minisyncoccia; order Phycocordibacterales; family UBA10002; genus UBA10002. The sequence continues at coordinate 13,054 of JAUSFR010000017.1, forward strand.
ACTCCTGCACGACAGTATTGAAGACGTGAATGTGATGCCCGAAACCATCCGAAATGAGTTCGGAGCGGATGTCCTGATGCTCGTGGAAGGGGTCACCAAGCTGGGACACCTGCGTTATCGCGGAGTAGACCGCTATTCGGAAAGCATGCGGAGGATGTTTATCGCGAGCTCAAAGGACCTGCGGGTGCTCATCGTGAAGCTTTGCGACCGATTGCACAATATGCGCACGCTCCAGCATGTGCCGAAAACGAAACAGCTTCGCATCGCCAAAGAAACGCTGGATATTTACGCGCCTATCGCCTATCGCCTCGGTATCCGCAAGGTGAACCGCGAACTTGAGGAACTCGCGTTTCCCTACGCGTACCCCGCGGAATTTGAACGCGTCAAGAAACTCGTGAACGAGCGGAAGAACGAGCTCCTGAAACAATTGGAGAAATTTCATAAATCCGTCCTTCGAGGTATCACCCGTCAGGGAGTGCCTATCGTCTCAACCGAAGAACGTCTCAAAGGCCTGTACAGTCTGTACAACAAACTCCGTCACCGAGACTGGGATTTTGAGAAAATTTACGACCTGCTCGCTCTTCGCATCAAGGTGAAGACGGTTGAGGATTGCTATCGCGCACTCGGCGCCATTCACGCCATTTGGCGACCCCTTCCCGGACGCATCAAAGACTACATCGCCTTCCCGAAACCAAACGGCTATCGCTCGCTCCACACCACCGTCTTCACCGGAAGTGGCGGTGTCGTGGAAATCCAAATACGAACCGAGGAAATGCACCGCGAATCCGAATACGGCGTGGCGCTCCACGCGGACTACAAAGAGCAGGGAAAAACGGTCAAAGAAACTCAAAAGAAAAGCTTTTTCGGCTCGCTTATGTCGTGGCGCGGGAATATCACCTCCGAAAAGGGCAAGACGATGCTCGCGATAGAGGACGTGGGAAGTGGTGTCCCCGCGTGGGTGAGGCAACTTGGCGACCTTGATTCCACCTTGGGCGAGCAGGAGTTCTGGGAATATCTCCGAGAAGATTTTTTCAAAAACCGCATCTTTATCTTCACCCCGAAGGGAGACGTCGTGGACCTCCCCACCGATTCAACCCCGCTTGATTTTGCCTACGCCATTCATTCCGATATCGGAGACCACCTTGTGGGGGCGAAGGTCAACGGAAAACTCGTCCCGATAGAAACACCGCTCCACAACGGCGACATCGTGGAAATCCTGACAAAAAAAGGCGCGCGAGCCACGGCAAAATGGCTTACCATCGCGAGAACCTCCATCGCTAAAAAACATATCCGAAACGCCCTCCAAAAACCTGACCACAAATACCAATAATACTAATCCATTCCAATCTTCCTATACCTACCAATACGCAACCCTCCTATTTGTAGGTATTCGTAGGTTGGTATTCATTTGTAGATTGGTATCTGTTATATACTAAAATTCTTTACCGAGTAGATATCTTCGTTTTCCTCAAGAGCTTTTTCCTGTGGGGCTCGGTCGTCAAGGAGCGGGGCTTCGCCACCCACGGTTACCGGTGCCTCTCCCGCTCCAAGTCCTCCCGCTTGCTCAACTTTCTCAATGTGGCGCTCGAGCATTTCACTCGGGCTCTTGGCCTGATTTGTTTCCATAATCTGGAGAAGCGTACGCAAGTCGTCGTTTGAGAAAAAATCAATAAGAATTTTCCCGCCCGTTTCCATCCGCTCTATTTTGACGCGTGTGCCCAGTTGTTCGCGGAGTTTCTCCTCAAGCGCGACAAGTTCAGGGTCGGCCATAAACTCTTTCTTCCGAGCACGGTCGTAAGCGATACGGCGCGCGATATTCTCGGCCTCGCGAACCGTCACCTTTTTGTACATAATTTCCTTGAACAGGGTCATCTGTTCTTGCGGACGGTCGGAAAGCATCA
>JAUSFR010000001.1 GCA_030649775.1 bacterium
TAGCTGATACCGAGCAGGCCGTTCAAAGAGCGTCTTGCGACTTTACCAAATACATTATTCTGGACTCACAGTTGTGAAACCAAAATAATGTATTCGTGCTATCGTGAATTACATCACCTTTCGATGAGCTATGCCTGACTCTAGGGTACGTACCTGCTTATTACTACCTCGTCTGCCGGTTGCCTTGCGGCCCCCTTGACTTGCATGCCTTATCCACGCCGCCAGCGTTCATCCTGAGCTAGGATCAAACTCTAATATTGAATCATTTTGCTTGTGACAAAATAACCGCGAACGGAACAAAATACAGAACAGTATAGCTACTCTTCTCTCTAAAGTTCCTTAATGAGTTTGACCTTTCGCTAACTTGCTCGTTCCCTGATTAGGGGTCCGAGTGGAATTACTTATGTACTTACTTAATTTTGAATAGACGTTGTGATCCCGACGATATGTCGGGATGCTCGATGTTGCAGTCGCCTAACGGCGAGCAACATCGGCACTTACACTTGCCCCGAGATGATGCGAAGCATCATTTTCGGGGTTAACGTTCTCTACATTTCAATTGTCAAAGTCCCCACTCTCTCTTAAGAGTGCTGGACCATTATACTTATGCACAAACCGTTGTCAACTGGCTATATAAAGCCGTAGAAATGACATACAAAAGCCCGCTTCTTTCAAAAGCGGGCGCACGGGAAACACGCCGTCTTAGCCGACCACCTTACTCCGCGGAAACGAGACTTCATGTATAGTCTTTCTACCTGTCTTTTCGTCGGTAATGGTGACTACCCCCTCAAAGCGCTCGAATGTTTCGGGAGTATTCGTGTGCGTAATGGGGAGTGCCTTACCCCTGTCCAGTCGGATTTTCTTGTTCATCTTAGGTTGTAACATGGGTTGTGACATACTCATCGTTCCTCCAATCAAAATGGTTGGTTGTTGCTATTGTTGCGTAAAGAACTCCACGACTCCCCTCTCTACTGCCTTCTATTGCTTCCACCCGGAAACAAAACAAGCCAGTCGGTGAAGAGCTGGCTTGTGTTCGTTTCTGTGTAGAGGTTAGTTAGAAGCGCGTACGAGCGAGGTCTCCATAGCTGGAGCCGGTAATAATCTTAATAATGGAGATAATCGTGCCTCGTTTCATCGTGTTTTTATCCTACACCCGAGGGGTTTTATGGTCAAGAAAAAAGCCGTCCGCGTAACGCAGACGGCCTCGAATGACAAACAGACAATCAAGACACAGAAGCGCGATTCAGAGCCGAAAGAAGGGCCTTCATGGGTGCAACCTTGATGTTGGTATCAACACCGGCACCCCAGTATTCTCCGCCTCCCGCAACCTTAATCCGAACATAGGCAATCGCCTTTGCGTCCTCTCCGGAACCGAGAGCCCGCTCTTGGTAATCGTCAACCGAAAAGTTCGGTACGCCGATTTCAATGAGCGCGCGTACCAGAGCTTCAATGGGACCTTTCCCTTTTGCCTTGAGGACAATCTCTTGTCCATCACGGGACACACGGGTAGAAAAGACGCCATCTTGTCCACTATCACCGTCTGAATCGAGAAGTTTCCAGGGAACCTCACGGTCAACATACTCCTCGTAGAACATCTCTTTGAGCTCATCGGCTGTCACTTCCCGAGCCATCGTGTCAACCTGTCTGTTGGCGATCGGTCCGAACTCGCGTTGCATTTCCTTTGGCAATTTAAGACCGAATCTTGTTTCCAAGAGATACGCCACGCCACCCTTACCGGACTGGCTATTGACCCGAATGACCTCTTTATACTGCCGGCCTAGGTCTCGCGGGTCACAGATAAGGTACGGAACATCCCACGCAACAGTACCATCTTCCTCTTTCTCTTTTTTCAGCTTTCTCTGTTCAGTCAAACCTTTATTGATGGCATCTTGGTGAGACCCGCTAAATGCCGTAAACACAAGTTCACCTCCAAACGGATGGCGTGGGTCAACCGTCATGCCGGTGCAACGCTCATAGACTTCCCGTACCACATTGATGTCGGAAAAATCAAGTCCCACATTAATACCGCAGGTGAAGAACAGGTCAAGGGCAACAACAATGATGTCAACATTGCCCGTTCTCTCTCCGTTACCAAAGAGTGTTCCTTCAACCCGCTCCGCTCCCGCAAGCAAGGCGAGCATGGTGGCCGCCGTGCCCATATTGCAATCATTATGCGTATGCACGCTGATGATTGCCGAATCGCGATGCTCAAGGTGTCGAATGAACCATTCAATTTGGTCGGCGTATACATTCGGCATTGCCACTTCAACGGTCGCGGGGAGATTAAGAATAATTTTATCCTCCGGTGTCGGTTGCCACACCTGCATAACCGCGTGACAGATTTCCAGTGAAAACGGGAGTTCGGTCGCGCTGAAACTTTCGGGTGAATACTCAAGAGTAACTTTCGCGTTACCGAGCAAGTGTACCCTGTCCTTTATCCACTGTACCCCGCGAGTCGCTATGTTAATGATTCCGGGTTTATCAAGTCCGAAAACTACGCGACGTTGCGCCGGCGAAGTGGAATTATAGATGTGAATGATAACACGCTTCACCCCAACCAAAGATTCAAATGTCCTTTCAATTAAATCCTCACGCGCCTGCACAAGCACCTGAATCGTGACATCTTCCGGAATTCGATTGCCCTCAATAAGTCTTCGGACAAAAGCGAACTCCGTATCGGAAGAAGCGGGAAATCCGACCTCAATTTGCTTGACGCCAATTCTGACCAGAAGGTCAAACAGGTCTAGTTTCTGGGATACATTCATAGGCACAGGCAGAGATTGGTTGCCATCACGAAGGCTTGATTCGCCAATGGTTGGCGCCTTCGTAATGACACAGCTAGGCCACATTCTATCCGGTAGGTTGATGGGTGGAAACGGGAGATATTTCTTAAATGGATTCTTCAGATTCTTCATAGGTTTTTCGGTGTTTCGGACGTTGTCTGTTTTTAGTTGTCAAAAATCAAAACTCTTCCTTCCTTGACCGCCTCATTTCCTTTTCCAAAAAGAAACAAGCCAGTCTTGGTGAAGAGCTGGCTTGTTTCCGCATGCTTGATTCTTGAATCTATATTCTTGAATCTACCTTGTGGACACGAGCAAGACCTCCACCGCTATCGGTAAGGAGAAGGAGTCCTAGAAGGAGGGCTTTGTTGCTCGACTGCATAGTGTTTTTATCCTATCTCCCCTCTCAAAAGCTGTCAAGCGAAGATGTGAATCAACGTTTTTTACTGTCTTTCTTCTTGAGGGCTTGTGCTAAAAATCCTGAAATAGATTTGATACATGATAGGCAAAAATGATACCGTTCAAAGACAACATCAACACCAATGTAATCTTTCTTAAGCGCTTTTCTGCAATTATCGCAAAAATGTTTGAGCATCTCCCCAGTTTAGGTTAAAAACCAAACCCGAACTAGTGTGAATATCGAAGCAGAACACACCGCCCCGCCTTCGGCACCCATCCTCAACCAAGGGTGGGAAATCCCTCCCACCTAAGAAGGCGCGTGCTCCCTTTAATCACACCCCACCACTCGAGGACTCGTGTGCTCCCCTTATTAGGGGAGATGGGAGAATTAAGAATTCTTGCGATTCTGCCACTGCTCAACCGTTACGAGGAGCGGAGAACCGATGAAGATTGAGGAGTAGGTTCCGGCGATGATGCCGATAAGGAGCGCGAGGGAGAAATGCTGGGTGATTTCGGGGCCAATAAAATAGAGCACAATGAGGGCGATGACGGTCGTAAGTGAGGTGTTGATGGAACGGACAAAGGTCTGCTGGATGCTGTCCCCCACGATGGTCGCAAAATCTTTGCGGTCCCGCACTTCGTGCGATACGCGCAGATTTTCCCGAACTCGGTCAAAGACGACAATCGTGTCGTGTACCGAAAAGCCGAGTACCACGAGAAGTGCCGTGACAAAGAGCGTGTCCACCTCAAATCCCGCGTAGTGTCCGAGAATCGCGAATACTCCGGTCGGGATAAGCACATCGTGCAGAAGCGCGACAACCGTAATCACGCCATACTTCCACGAAGCTACCGGCAGAGACACCTTGCGAAACGCGAACGTGATGAAAATAACGATACAGAGAATGACAAGCCCGATGGCGACAAACGACTTCCCCACCGCCTCTTTTCCAAGAAGCGGACCGATGGTGTCAAACCGCTCTTCAACGATTTTCTTTGTTCCTTTGAATGAGACCGCCTCCCGCACCGTTTCCTGCTCCGTTTGAGTCAAATCCTTCATACGGATGATGAAGCCATTTTCACGGGTAGGACGAACCGAGGCGTCTACCGCAAGAGGCTTCAAAGTCTCTTCAATAAGTGCTTTCTCGGGACGGCCGTCGGGATAGGTTACCTCAAACAGCGAGCCGCCCTTGAAGTCAATGCCGGGCTTGAGACCCCAGATGGCAAGTGCGCCAATCGAGACCACGAAGATGAGGCCGGAGAGGATATAGAAAAGTTTTCGGTGGGTGACGATATACATATGAGCAGGCTCTAGTGGTTAGGCACTAGGCGCTAGGAGGGAAAAAGATTTCTGTCCTAGAGCCTAGGGCCTAAAGCCTAATGCCTATTTAATTCCGGAGCCGAATAAAAACCGTGCGACCTTCCCTTCTCCTTTCGCTCCCACCGCCTTCAAGAGTGTCCGCGACGCGGTGATGGCCGTGAACATACTGGTGACGACACCAAGGAAGAAGACAAGCGCGAAGCCCGTAATCATCGGGGTTGAGGCGAAGTAATAGAGAATAACCGCCGTGATGATACTTGAGGTGTTGCTGTCGCGAATGGACGTCCACGCGCGATGGAACCCTTCCTGAATAGCGTCGGAAAGTACCCGCCCCTTGCGGAGCTCTTCTTTCATACGCTCAAAAATCAGAATGTTCGCGTCCACCGCCATACCAAGCGAGAGGATGAACCCGGCGATACCGGCGGTGGTGAGCGTCACGGGAATAAGCTTAAAAATCGCGAGGTTAAGAACGACATAGAGGGCAAGGGCGAGAGTGGCGAGAAGTCCGGGGAGACGATACCAAAGTATGAGGAAGAGCGCGATAATCGCGAACGACCACAGACCCGCTTTGACACCGGCCACAGTCGCCTCGTCTCCAAGTGAAGCACCCACGGTTTGAGTGGAGACAAGCGCAATCGGTACGGGAAGCGCTCCGTAATTCAGGTTGCGCGCAAGGTCGCGCGCTTCAACTGGCGTAAATCCTCCGGAAATCGTAGCGGTACCGCCAGTAATTTCCTGTCGTATCACCGGTTGCGAGATTGGCATACCATCAAGAAATATAGCGAGCGCGCGACCAACATTCTCTTTGGTGATTTTGGCAAAAAGTTCCGCTCCATCATCATTAAAGTTCAAAAGTACCTGCGGTTCTCGTGTGTTCGTATCAAACACGAGCTGGGTCTTCTTAAGGAAACGACCGGTCAGCGGTGTCGCCAAGAATACTTCGTCAATCGTCTTTTTGCTGAGTTCTTCCTGCGACAGTTTCTCCATTGCCGGATTGATGAGCTTAAACTCAAGAAGCGGAGTCTTACCGATAAGCGTCGTCGCCTCGGTAAGGTCGGTCACGCCGGGAAGCTCCACAATGAGACGCTCTTCCCCGCCACCAAGCACGCCACCCTCTTCAACCTGTACAATCGGCTCCGATACGCCAAAGAGGTTCACGCGTCGTTCAATCACTTCACGAAGGCTGTCCATCGCTCCTTTGACGTCTCCCGATTCAAGGCTTGCCGTATCGGCGCGGTACACGAGATGTGACCCGCTCCGTAGGTCAAGACCGAGCTTAAAGGCGTATGAAGACGCGGTGATGGTCGGGGTACTGGTTGCCGTAGCCCCTGGGGTGACAATGGGCTGTTCGGTGGTATAGACAAAAAAGCCGATAAGTCCGGCTACCACCAAGAGTATGAGCGCTCCAAATCGGTATTTCCACATGATTAATTTTGTTAGCGAAAGTTTGAGCGTTACAAAATCATCACCCTGTTAAGTAAAAATCGTTCTGACCATGTTTTCCGCCTTCTTAGGCGGATACTTAACCGGGGTCTGACCAACGCAGACTAACAAAATAGAAGCAAAAAGTAAACATTCTTTCAAAAAGGTTGCCCAAACAGAGTCTAACCAATATTGAATGCTTTTTTCAGTTCCTTAATCCCCTCCTCAAGCGTAATCTCCGGCTTCCAACCGAGGAGCTTTTTAGCAAGAGAATTGTCGGCAAGCGTGTCGTGCGGTTCAAGCCGAGCCGGTTCGTGTACGACGTCTCCACCGATAAGTTTTGCAAGTTGATTGACCGAGAAGTTACGGCCCGTGCCGATGTTGATAACCTCACCTTTTCCCACCTTCGTACTTTCCATCGCGAGGAGGTTTGCCCGCACCACATCGCGCACATGCGTGGAATCACGCGTCTGCGTTCCGTCTCCCCAAATGGTAAGCGGTTTCCCCTCTTTTCGCTGTTTCAGGAATTTGCCGATGGCGAGTGCGTAGGCTCCATCGGGATTGAGCCCCGGGCCATAGACGTTGAAATAGCGCAGGCTGACCGTAGGAAGGCCATAGACCTCACTCCACACACGGGCATACTCCTCGCCTAGGTACTTTTGAAGCCCGTAGGGGCTCTTGGGAGCGGGGGTCATGGTTTCCACGAGAGGAAGCGTTTTCTGGTCGCCATAGGCCGAACTTGAGGCAGAATAAATCACCCGCTTCACTCCACCCTCTTTTGAAGCAATGAGGACGTTTACCGTACCGGTTACATTTACCTCGTGAGTTTCCGCGGGGTGTTCAATGGAGTATTGTACGCGCGGAAGCGCAGCAAGATGGAACACAAAGGTTGCTCCCTTGATGATGGGTTTGATGGATTCAAGCTCACGGATATCGGCGTTATGAAATGTCGCCTTCGGGTTGACGCTCTCCTTCTTCCCCCCCGACAGGTTATCAATGACGTGCACCTCCCAGCCCGAGGCTGGTCCGCCTTGGGCGGAAAAACGCGCCACAAGCGCGTCCGTAACCTGCGAGCCGATAAAGCCCGCTCCTCCCACAACTACAACTTTGACCTTATTTATAGTCTTCACGTTAGTCTTACAACTGTATAGTTAGCGAAAATATTGCGTCGCAAGCTCTAAGTCCTAAGCTCTAAGTCCGAAGAAACCTTAATTTTGTCTCCAAATTCTTCGAGCTTCGAGCTTTCTTACCTTTGAGCTTTTCTCGCGCTCTCTAGACCCCCGAGCGCGAGAGTAGCACTTTGATGGTTTTCAGCGCAATCTTCACATCCAACCAAAATGAACGATTTTTGAGGTAGTAGAGGTCGTAGGAGAGCTTGTTCGCCGTCTCGTCCGCGTTTGCATCAACCTTGGGCGGGGTTTTGTGATACAGCTGTGCCCAGCCGGAAAGTCCCGGCTTGATAAGGTGACGAATGTGGTAATACGGCACTTCACGCTCATAGACGGCAACGAGTGAAGGAAGCTCCGGTCGTGGACCGATGAGTGACATCTCTCCGCGAAGCACGTTCCAAAGTTGCGGGAGCTCGTCAATGCGGGTTCGCCGTAGAAAGGCCCCGACGCGCGTCACGCTATTCCCCGCCTTAAGTTCGGGAAGTCCGCGGTCGTCTCGCGCCATCGTGCGAAACTTAATCGTTCGTATGTTCTTCCCCCCCTGCCCCACGCGCTCTTGGGAAACGAACAGTCTTCCTCCGTCGTCAAGTTTGATGGCGATAAAAACAAACGGGTAGAAGAGAAGCGAGCCTATGCCGAGAACGAACGACAGAGCGATATCCATAAGACGCTTCAGAAAATCGTAGGTAAATCGCGAAGAAACCGAGGAGATATTTTCCAAAAACCAATGATACCGTGTCAGTGAGAGCGGAACACGGTCAAACATTTCTTCGTACACCTGTTGCATATTGGTAAACCGAACACTCGCGAATAGCATTTCATAGAGATGCGGTAACAGTGTTTCCATACGGGTATCGTGAAAGTCCGCTATGACGAGGGTAATATGCTCTTCCCGTATACGGCGCGCGATTTCGGACACCTCAAGCGTAGGGGCGCTCCCCGTATCCACCACAAGGTTAAAGGTCATCCGATACCTCGGGTTGTGATTGATTTCCTGCGTCATACGCATCAACTCTTCACCACTCCCGATTATCGCGGCATGTTCCCGCTCTCCGCTTACCGTGCGAACCAGACGGTAACGCCTCCAAAAAAACAGCGCGACCGATGAAACAAGCAGGTAGAGAAACAGGTTACCTTTAGGGGTGATCTTGAACGCGGGGATGAAATAAAAGAAGAGTACCGCGACGAGCACATTGACGAGGAGAGCGCGGGAAAGAAGCTGGGGAAGCTGTTTCTGCAAGAAGAGGGTGTGCTTCTCGTACAGACCCGCGATAAAGAACACAAGTACCCAGAGAAAGAAAAGGATGGAAAACGGGGTGACGTGAAGCATGAACATCCGTTTAAAATCAAACGCGGAACCGCCGTAGCGAATAAGCAGAGTCACGACGAGCGACACATACAGGATAAGCACGTCACCGAGAAAGAGAAAAAAGGTTTCGGCACGATGCGAAAGCGTAGTCATAGTAGTGGATATCATACAATGAAAAATGGATTTGACAACCCGTAGAAACTATAACCCTCACGAGTATACTTATGCTACAAAGCAAAAACCTCAATGACTGAAGAAAAAAGGCAAAAAATCCTCTACGTCATTACCAAAGGAAGTTGGGGTGGAGCCCAGCGATATGTGTTTGACGTGGCGACCCATCTTCCTCAAAGTGAATTTGACGTAGAGGTCGTGCTCGGTGGAGAGGGGCTTCTCAAGGAAAGACTCCAAGCAAACAGCATCAAGGTCATATCGCTTCCGGAGTTACAGCGAGATATTTCGCTCATAAAAGAAGTTCGTTCTTTCCTTTCTTTGCTCAAAATCTTTAGAAAATCTCGCCCGAATATCGTACACCTCAACAGCTCAAAAGCGGGAGTGCTCGGTGCCATCGCGGCTCGTCTCCTGTCTTTCTTCTCTTTCCTAGAGCCTACAGCCTATCGCCTAAAGCCTAAAATCGTTTTCACCGCACACGGCTGGCCGTTTAACGAGGAGAGGGGGTGGTTTCGAAAGAGTCTCCTCTGGCTCGCAAGCTATATAACCGCCCTTCTCGCAACCGAGATTATCGTCATTACCTCACTGGATTTTGAGCAGGCAAAAGCGATGCCGTTTGTCGCTCATAAAACACGACTTATCTTCAACGGGATAAAGGTACCCGAATTTTTATCTCGCGACGAAGCGCGTGAAAAACTTGGTCTACAAAGAGATGATTTGGTGGTGGGTTCTATTGGCGAACTGACGCGAAATAAAAATTACCCGGAACTCGTGACGGTAGTCGCGAAATTGCTCGGAAAGGGTCTCACGTTTGAACTCGCCATCATTGGCGAAGGCGAGGACCGAACCGAAATCACTTCACGTATGAAGAGTGGCTCCATTCCTGAAGGGCACGTGACCCTTCTCGGTTTTAAACAAGACGCGTACACGTACTTAAAAGCGTTTGATATCTTTGCGCTGAACTCGCTCAAAGAAGGTCTCCCTTATGTACTTTTAGAGGCAGGCCTGGCGGGCCTTCCCGTTGTGGCAACATCCGTGGGTGGTATTCCCGATATCATTGAAAATGGACAAACCGGATTGCTCGTCCCGCCCTTCCATATGGACGAGGCGCTTCAAAAACTCCTGACCGAAAAGGAAACGCGGGAAAAGTTGGGTTCCGCGCTCAAAGAGCGGATACGGGAAGCATTCTCCTTTGAACGTATGCTTACCGAAACACTGGAGATCTATGGGTACACACGGTCTTAATCTCCCCCCTAAAAAAGCCTTGAGAACGGTTGGGCTACTTCTTAATCACCTTGACCAATTCAGCTAGGTTGGTAATTCCCTTTGGTAACCGCTCCAAAAATAAATTCTTTACTACAACCGTTGCCGTCCCACTGCCTGGTAACTGTTGTTTAGAAAGAGTCTCATTGGAAAAACAGAAATTTGATTTAGAGACACCCGCAATATTGGGTACTTTTGGGATATCTTCACTCGCTATATTAAAACAAACTAACCCCGGCATCTGGATATAGGCATACGTGCCTTTGAGCGTAAGTTCACCCGAGAACATCACCGAAAACTCACCGGGAGCAAGGTTGCTGACTTTAGAAACAACCAGTGAGTTGATGGTATCCCCGATGTGCAAATCTTCCACGGCAATTTCTTTTCTTATGTTGAGCGAATTGGCCTGGAAAGCCGAACTTTGTTCGGCTTGTTTGGGCGTTACGGTTGTCGCGGGCAAGCCGGCAGAAGACTGCTTGTGTCGCTGAAGTACAAAATAAGTTCCCCCTCCCACCACTATCGCAACGATGAGAGCCAACACCACCGAAGCAAAGCCTTTCTGTAGATTTTTCATATACTAATAGAATACAACAGTCCTCTTCTTGTGTCATTGACCTCAAATCTACTCTGCCGTCACTCCCACAAATTCATTCTGCGTCGCCTCCTTGTGCACCGTCCGTCTGTACCTTCGCATTCCCATGAGGATGCCGAGTCCTCCGAACAGCGTGAGCATATTCGTGCCTCCATAGCTCATAAACGGCAAGGTAATGCCGGTTACGGGAAGGAGCCCGACATTCATACCCACGTGGATGAGAAAGTGACTGATGATAAGAATGGCGAGTCCGAGCCCGTACAGGATTTCAAAATTGGAGAGACCGAGTAGCGCGTTTCGCAATATTCTCCAGATAACGAGTGCGTAGCAGAGGCTAAGTAGCACTACGCCGACAAAACCCCATTCCTCGGCAAATGCGGCAAAGATGAAGTCGGTTTCGTACTCGGGGAGAAATTGCAGTCGTGACTGACTGCCGAGCCCCACGCCTTTACCAAGGAGACCACCCGAACCTACCGCAATCATTGACTGATACGCGTTATAGCCCGTACCCCGAATATCGGTTAACGGATGAATGAAGGTGATAAGACGCTGTTTCTGGTAGTCCTTGAACACATAGGCCCACAGGAAAAGCCCCGAGAGAGCGCCGATAAGGAACACCGCGAGGAGATGTTTTTTGGAAATACCGGAGAGCATCACCATACCGAACCAGATGCAGGCAATCACAAGTGCCCCTCCAAAGTCGGGTTGCAGGAGCACCAGAATGAAGAGAATGAACGCATAGAAGCCGGAAACAAGAATGTGCCTAATATGCGCAATCTCAATATGACGACGAGAGAAATATTTCGCGAGCACCAAGATGAGGACGAGTTTGATCGGTTCCACAGGCTGAACGCTAAAGACCCCGAAATCAAACCAGCCGTGAATACCGCGAATGGTGCCGAAGAGAAAAAGGATAAGAAGTAGCCCGCACCCTCCAAGGAATAACGCGAACAAGATGTCGCTTCGGCGAAGAAATCGCCAATCAATAAAACTTCCGGCGAAGAAGACGGCGAGAGAGATGCACAGCCACACCAACTGCTTAAAGAAAAGAGTATTTGAAGAGGCAACCGCTTCCCCACTACATTCCTCGGCGCTACCGATGAGTGGAGCCTCAAGCGTACTTACGTAACACGGGGCGGTTTCCTGCTTAAACGAGTAAATGGTCACGAACCCCGCCGCCATAATGGGAACAAGCGCCAGCACAAGAAGCCAATCAACGGACCGCGAGGAAGCGAGGGAAGAAATGGGTTTGGGGAGAGACATACGAAAAAAAACACAACGCACAAGCACCAAATTCCAAACAATTGACATTCTGATGTCATCCCCGTGAAAACGGGGAGCCAGATCTTCTGGATTCCCGCCTACACTGGAACGACTTAGGAAAGTGATTTGTTTGTGATTTGAAAATTGTAATTTGGGATTTATTAATTTCTGCCGGGTACGGTAGAGAGCACCTCAATTCGGGAAGGTTCCTCAAAAGAACGTGGCCACGTGAACGTAAGGGTCGCGCTCGCTCCTCCGGGAAGCACCTTGACCGTGGTCGCGGAAGCACCCGAGACGTTTCCATCGGCACCAAACAGAAGTGCCGTCGCGTCTATACCCTCCACGGGTACGCGGGACGTATTCGTGATGACTGCCCGCAGGGATGACCCGTTTTCATCGGTGAGGAAATCCTTGGTACTTACGGAAAGCTCCGGCTCCTGTATTCGGAAAAAGAGGGGTTCTGCCGTAAATTCAAAGGTGGCACGCGTGGGCGTTCTCACCCCACTTAACATCTTACCTTCAAAGACCGCGAATATTTTTCTTGGAGGAATGTAGGTGGTTCCGTGTCGTTCATACAGTAAAAGATTTTCCTCGTCATAGAGCTTGAAGACATAGGGGGCATTTCGGGCTCCCGCTCCAGCATTCTTATTTTCAACGTAGGCCACGGCTCCCCACACTCCCTCATCCACTTCAAGTGCTCGCGCGAAATGGATAATCGGAGGCACGACATCCGCCCTGCACACACGCGTGCAACTTCCTCCACAATCAACACCGCGCTCATTACCATCCTTCGCGTTATTCCCGCAATCGGGGGCACTGTGGAATGAAACGTATCCGTAAACGGCAAATACCGCAAGGAAAAAGAGAAGTATCCCGCTTATGAAAAAGAATTTTCTCTGCTGTGCCCAGGAAAGCATATGAAGAAAGCTTTTAGCTGATAGCTTTTAGGTGAGGACACCGCGGAAGCTAAAAGTAAAATTATAATAGCACAAAAACCGACGGAAAATAGTCGGCTGAAATGAGGAGGGAATTGAAGACTTTGTTCTGGCGACAACCTACTCTCCCCCGCTCGCGCGAGGTACCATCGGCTCAACAAGGCTTAACTTCCGAGTTCGGAAAGAGATCGGGTGTGACCCTTGCGATAAATCACCAGAACAAAATGTTCAATGCTTTTCTTAAAGACTGGATAATGGTCCCAATCGTGATGATTGGGGAACCCTGCGTCGCTGAAGCTATGCAGGGCAAAAGGAACAAAGGATTGGTGGGACGATGAGGTTCAAACTCATATCGGTACCCGTACGGTATGTTACTTCCATGGCGTGAGCCTTTGGCCGACTTTTTCGTCATCGGAACATACCTACGAGGGTACTGCTCTATTTGAGCTACGTCCCATTTCGGAAATTTGGAGTCGCCGAGAAGATTTGAACTTCCGACCCTTGCTTTATCAAAGCAATGCTCTAACCGCTGAGCTACGACGACCCAAATCCATTATCCAGTCTTCAAGATTACAAACAGATACTTTCAATGTTCACACGGACCAACCGCACGCTTCGCGATGCGGAGATTCAAGAAACAAGACTCAAGAATCAAGAACGAATTTCTTCATTCATGAATCCTAAATCTTGAATCCTGATTCTCGCACCACACGAAGTGGGTGCGTTCGATTCCATGGAGCAGGATTAATTTTATGGCTTACCCACTCCGACGCGAAGTCGGAGGGGCTTACAAGTTTCCCGACAGGATTGACCAATTAGTATGCCTCGGCTAAACACATTACTGTGCGTACACCTAGCACCTATCAACCTAGTCATCTCCTAGGGGTCTATAACGATTCCTCATCTTAGGGACGGTTTCCCGCTTAGATGCTTTCAGCGGTTATCCGGTCCGAACATAGCTACCCTGCGGTGCCCTTGGCAGGACAGCAGGTACACCAGAGGT